>NZ_VFOQ01000001.1:3250891-3575981 GCF_006716205.1 Oryzihumus leptocrescens
GGTGGATCGGGTTCGCCATCGTGTGGCTGGCCCTGGCGCTGCTGACCCTCGACTCGGTGCGCACCGCCCGCGGCCGGGCACGGCTGGCCCGTGCCGCCGAGTCCGCGACCGTCTGAGCGCTCAGCTGCCGAGGACGCGCTCGAGGTAGGCGTTGCCGAACGTCCGGCCCGGGTCGACCTCGTGGCGCACTGCCACGAACTCGTCGAAGCGCGGGTAGAGCTCGCGCAGCCGCTCGGCGCCCAGGCTGTGCAGCTTGCCCCAGTGCGGGCGGCCGGCGTGGGCGGCGACGATCGCCTCGAACGCGGCGAAGAAGGGCTCGTGCGGGAGCCGGTGGTACTGGTGCACCGCGACGTAGGCGTTGTCCCGCTCGTAGCCGGTGGACAGCCAGACGTCGTCAGAGGCCGCGAAGCGCACCTCCACGGGGAACGGCAGCGGCTCGTCGTGCAGCTCGGTCCAGTCGCGCAGCGCGGCCAGGACCGGGCGCAGCGCCTCGCGCGGCACGGCGTACTCGCACTCGCGGAAGACCACGCGCCGCGGCGTGACGAACACCTTGTATGCCGTGTCCGTGAACTCCCGCGCCGACAGGGCGCGGGAGGCGATGGCGTTGAGCCGGGGCACCAGCGAGGGCCGTGCCGTGGCGATCCGGTTGGTCCACTCGAACACCGTGTTGGCCAGCAGCTCGTCGTCGAGCCGCGCCCGCCAGCCGGGCAACGGGCGCAGCGGGGTGCCCTCCGGGACGCGGTTGTTGCGCTTGGCCAGCACCCGGTCGGTGCGCGGGAACCAGAAGAACTCGAAGTGGTCGTTGCTCTCGGCCTCGTGGTCCAGCGCCTCGAGCACCTGGTCGAGGGGCTCCGGGCGCTCCTGGGCGTGCAGGACGAAGGACGGCACGCACTGCAGGGTCAGCTCCGTGACGACCCCGAGCGCCCCGAGCCCGACGCGGGCGGCCTCGAACAGGCGGGGGCGCTCCGTGGCCGAGCAGTCGGCCACGATGCCGTCGGCCAGGACGATCCGCAGCGCGAGCACCTGGGTGGCCAGCCCGCCCAGCCGTGCGCCCGTGCCGTGGGTGCCCGTGGCGATGGCGCCGGTGATGCTCTGCTGGTCGATGTCGCCGAGGTTGGGCAGCGCCAGGCCGTGCCGCAGCAGCGCCGGGTTGAGGTCGTGCAGGCGCGTGCCGCCGCGCACGGTCACCACGCCGCTGCCCTGGTCCACCGCGACGAGACCGGTCAGGCCGGTGAGGTCCAGGTGGACGCCGTCGGTGACGGCGGCACCCGTGAAGGAGTGCCCGGCCCCCAGCGGCTTGACCCTCAGGCCGTCCGCCACCCCGGCGCGCACGGCAGCCACGACGTCGTCGGTGCTGCGAGCCACCACCGTCCGTCGCGGCTGCGCCCGCTCGGTCCCGGCCCAGTTGGTCCACGCAGTCATCCGAACGCCTGCCCCTCTCCCCTGTAGGTCGGCACGCTCGCCACGACGCGGTCGTCCTCGACCAGGTGCAGCTCGCCGACGTGCTCACACAGCTCCCCCGCCTTGGCGTACCGCCACCAGACCCGGTCGCCGATATGCAGGTCGCCTGCCGTCGGACCGGTCAGCGGGGTCTGCACCTCCCCTGCTCCTTCGGTGCGGGTGAGCCGCAACCCGCGCGGTCGCCACGGTTTCGGCAGCCGGGACCGCCCGGCGGGGCCCGAGGCCGGCCAGCCACCCCCGAACGTGGTCGCGATCCCGGGAGCCGGCCGGCGGACGACGGGCGTGGTGAAGAAGGCCGCCGGCCGCGGCCGGAAGGCGTCGTAGCCGTCGAACAGGGTCGGCCCGAACAGCCCCGACCCGGCCGAGAGCTCGGTGAGGCTCGGGTCGCGCGCCCCCAGGTGCAGGCTGCCGGTGCCACCGCCGTTGACCAGCTCGAGCTCTGCCAGCGGGCGCACCGCCCCGACGACCTCGGCGCGACGGTCCAGCAGCTCGCGGGTGGAGCGGCGCTTGACCCAGCGCACCGGCGCCGAGCTGTCGGGCAGGCCTGCGACCTGGGCCTCGTAGAACATCAGCCCCACCAGGCGCAGCGACCGTTGGCCCGCCACCTGCTCGGCCAGCCGTCGCACCTGCGTCGGAGTCCGCAGCGGTGACCTGCGCACGCCGAGGTGCAGCGGGCCCAGCCGGAGCGAGGCGTCCACGTCCAGGCAGACCCTCACAGGCGCGTCGGCCTGCTCGCGAGGAGGGCGCACGGTGAGCAGCTCGAGGTGGGCGGCGTCGTCGACCATGACGGTCACCCCGTCGAGCGCGACCGGGTCGGAACGCAGGCTGCGGATGGCCTCGCGGTCGACACTGGGATAGGCCACGAGGATGTCGCCCACCCCCTGGCCGGCGAGCCACAGGGCCTCGCGCAGGGAGTAGGCCATGACACCCCGGAACCCGGGTGTCGCCAGGGCCATGTCGACCAGCTGTCGGCAGCGCACCGATTTGGTGGCCACCCGCACCGGCTTGCCGGCCGCCCGGCGCACCAGGTCGGCTGCATTCGCCCGGAAGGCATCGAGGTCGACGACAGCGAACGGCGCATCCAGCGCGCTGGTCGCGCGCTCCATCTCGTCATACCGCGATGCCGGGGCGGTCATGAACCGGACCTTAACGGCGGCTTTGCGGAAGGGACAAGGGTGCGCAAAGGCGGCGCACTCAAGTCGGAAAGCGTTCAGCTGGACCACGAAAAGGTCTCGGGAACGGTGCCGGGAAATGCGGAAGGCCCCACCAGTGGTGGGGCCTTCCGTGAATGTTTGTCCGGCGGCGTCCTACTCTCCCACACCGTCACCAGTGCAGTACCATCGGCGCTGAAGGGCTTAGCTTCCGGGTTCGGAATGGGACCGGGCGTTTCCCCTTCGCTATGGCCGCCGTAACCCGTTCGAGCGGTTAACGGCAAGTCACAAACAAAGTCTTTGTTGTCTTCAGTTTGTGGTTTCCCGACCGTATCTCGGGAACCACACAGTGGACGCGTAGCATCTTTGTATCAAGTTATCGGCTTATTAGTACCGGTCAGCTCCACACATTGCTGTGCTTCCACATCCGGCCTATCAACCCAGTAGTCTAGCTGGGAGCCTCTCGGGCAAAGCCCATGGAAACCTCATCTTGAAGCGTGCTTCCCGCTTAGATGCTTTCAGCGGTTATCACTTCCGAACGTAGCTAATCAGCGGTGCCCTTGGCAGGACAACTGACACACCAGAGGTTCGTCCATCCCGGTCCTCTCGTACTAGGGACAGCTCTTCTCAAGTTTCCTACGCGCACAGCGGATAGGGACCGAACTGTCTCACGACGTTCTAAACCCAGCTCGCGTACCGCTTTAATGGGCGAACAGCCCAACCCTTGGGACCTACTCCAGCCCCAGGATGCGACGAGCCGACATCGAGGTGCCAAACCATGCCGTCGATATGGACTCTTGGGCAAGATCAGCCTGTTATCCCCGGGGTACCTTTTATCCGTTGAGCGACGGCGCTTCCACAAGCCACCGCCGGATCACTAGTCCCGACTTTCGTCCCTGCTCGACATGTCTGTCTCGCAGTCAAGCTCCCTTGTGCACTTACACTCGAAACCTGATTGCCAACCAGGCTGAGGGAACCTTTGGGCGCCTCCGTTACCTTTTAGGAGGCAACCGCCCCAGTTAAACTACCCACCAGGCACTGTCCCTGATCCGGATCACGGACCGAGGTTAGATATCCAGAACGACCAGAGTGGTATTTCAACGTTGACTCCACACACACTGGCGTGCATGCTTCACAGTCTCCCACCTATCCTACACAAGCCGTACCGAACACCAATACCAAGCTGTAGTAAAGGTCCCGGGGTCTTTCCGTCCTGCTGCGCGTAACGAGCATCTTTACTCGTAGTGCAATTTCGCCGAGTTCGTGGTTGAGACAGTGGAGAAGTCGTTACGCCATTCGTGCAGGTCGGAACTTACCCGACAAGGAATTTCGCTACCTTAGGATGGTTATAGTTACCACCGCCGTTTACTGGCGCTTAAGTTCTCAGCTTCGCCGTGAGGCTAACCGGTCCCCTTAACGTTCCAGCACCGGGCAGGCGTCAGTCCGTATACATCGTCTTGCGACTTCGCACGGACCTGTGTTTTTAGTAAACAGTCGCTTCTCCCTGGTCTCTGCGGCCGTTCACGCTCACCCAGCAAGTGGGGTCACGATCCGGGCCCCCCTTCTCCCGAAGTTACGGGGGCATTTTGCCGAGTTCCTTAACCACGATTCACTCGATCGCCTTGGTATTCTCTACCTAACCACCTGAGTCGGTTTGGGGTACGGGCGGCTCGAACCTCGCTAGAAGTTTTTCTTGGCAGCATAGGATCACCCTCTTCCCGCTAACGCGGTCACTATGGGGTCTCAGGCTACGTGAGAGGCGGATTTGCCTACCTCTCGCCCTACACCTTTAGACGTGGACAACCATCGCCACGCGGAGGCTACCTTCCTGCGTCACTCCATCGCTTACCTACTACATGCTCGGGTCACGGCCGCCACAAACCACCTAGCCCGAAGGCATCAGCAGCTTGCTTTGGGCGCTTAGCATCACATGGTTCGATATGGGCGGTTCTTCGCCGGTTCGGGAATATCAACCCGATGTCCATCGACTACGCCTGTCGGCCTCGCCTTAGGTCCCGACTTACCCAGGGCAGATTAGCTTGACCCTGGAACCCTTGGTTATTCGGCGGACGGGTTTCTCGCCCGTCATTCGCTACTCATGCCTGCATTCTCACTCGTGTAGCGTCCACGGCTGGATCACTCCGCCGCTTCACCCGCCACACGACGCTCCCCTACCCATCAACACGCTTGGACCAGACAAGTCTGGCCGGGCAAAGTGTCAATGCCACAGCTTCGGTGGTGTGCTTGAGCCCCGCTACATTGTCGGCGCGGAATCACTTGACCAGTGAGCTATTACGCACTCTTTAAAGGGTGGCTGCTTCTAAGCCAACCTCCTGGTTGTCACAGCAACTCCACATCCTTTCCCACTTAGCACACGCTTAGGGACCTTAGCTGGTGGTCTGGGCTGTTTCCCTCTCGACTACGGAGCTTATCCCCCGCAGTCTCACTGCCACGCTCTCACTTACCGGCATTCGGAGTTTGGCTGACGTCAGTAACCTGGTGAGGCCCATCAGCCATCCAGTAGCTCTACCTCCGGCAAGAAACACGTGACGCTGCACCTAAATGCATTTCGGGGAGAACCAGCTATCACGAAGTTTGATTGGCCTTTCACCCCTACCCACAGCTCATCCCCTCAGTTTTCAACCTAAGTGGGTTCGGTCCTCCACGCGGTCTTACCCGCGCTTCAACCTGGCCATGGGTAGATCACTTCGCTTCGGGTCTAGACCCCGCGACTAACAACGCCCTGTTCGGACTCGCTTTCGCTACGGCTTCCCCACACGGGTTAACCTCGCCACGGAGCACTAACTCGCAGGCTCATTCTTCAAAAGGCACGCCGTCACCCCACACGGAGGCTCCGACGGATTGTAAGCACACGGTTTCAGGATCTATTTCACTCCCCTCCCGGGGTACTTTTCACCTTTCCCTCACGGTACTTGTCCGCTATCGGTCACCAGGGAATATTTAGGCTTAGCGGGTGGTCCCGCCAGATTCACACGGGATTTCTCGGGCCCCGTGCTACTTGGGATACAACCCAGGAGTCCACACCATTTCGTCTACGGGGGTCGCACCCTCTGTGCCGGGCCATTCAAGACCCTTCGACTATGACGCAGATTTCTCACTCCTTCACAGGTCAGTAGCCCTGTGCGGGTCGTCCCACGACCCCGAACGTGCAACGCCTACCAGCTATCACACACGCCCGGTTTAGCCTCATCCGCTTTCGCTCGCCACTACTCACGGAATCGCGGTTGCTTTCTCTTCCTGTGGGTACTGAGATGTTTCACTTCCCCACGTTCCCTCCACGCACCCTATGTGTTCAGATGCGGGTGACTGGACTTGCCTCCAGCCGGGTTTCCCCATTCGGAAATCCTCGGATCACAGTCTGGTTATCGACTCCCCGAGGCTTATCGCAGATTCCTACGTCCTTCTTCGGTTCCTGGTGCCAAGGCATCCACCGTGTGCCCTTAAAAACTTGGCCACAAAGATGCTCGCGTCCACTGTGTAGTTCTCAACATACGGGCGGCACCCCACCAGCTCACCCGCCTACCACGACCCAAGGCCATGGCGGTTCGAGATGCAGTGAGGCCCAGAACCCGCCCCCACCCCAGCCAACAGCTGACGGTGAGGACCGATCCGAGAAGAACAGGCTCAACGCCCGACCCCTCAGGACCCAACAACGTGCCAGGCGCCACCCAGGCCGTGAAGCACTTTCCACTCCCCACCGCTCCCGAAGAAGAAGCTGAGGCTGTACTCGTGCGGCCACGACCGGCCGGCGCCAACTAATCGATGTTCCACCCTTGAGCAACCCCCTCGACGCGTTCGGTCGAGGCGGGCCACCTGGACACCACGATCCACCCACCACCAACCGGTGACGAGCGGGGTGCCAGTGCTCCTTAGAAAGGAGGTGATCCAGCCGCACCTTCCGGTACGGCTACCTTGTTACGACTTAGTCCCAATCGCCAGTCCCACCTTCGACAGCTCCCTCCCACAAGGGGTTGGGCCACCGGCTTCGGGTGTTACCGACTTTCGTGACTTGACGGGCGGTGTGTACAAGGCCCGGGAACGTATTCACCGCAGCGTTGCTGATCTGCGATTACTAGCGACTCCGACTTCATGGGGTCGAGTTGCAGACCCCAATCCGAACTGAGACCAGTTTTTTGGGATTCGCTCCACCTCGCGGTTTCGCAGCCCTTTGTACTGGCCATTGTAGCATGCGTGAAGCCCAAGACATAAGGGGCATGATGATTTGACGTCATCCCCACCTTCCTCCGAGTTGACCCCGGCAGTCTCCTATGAGTCCCCACCATCACGTGCTGGCAACATAGAACGAGGGTTGCGCTCGTTGCGGGACTTAACCCAACATCTCACGACACGAGCTGACGACAACCATGCACCACCTGTGTACCGACCTTGCGGGGCGCACATCTCTGCACGTTTCCGGTACATGTCAAGCCTTGGTAAGGTTCTTCGCGTTGCATCGAATTAATCCGCATGCTCCGCCGCTTGTGCGGGCCCCCGTCAATTCCTTTGAGTTTTAGCCTTGCGGCCGTACTCCCCAGGCGGGGAACTTAATGCGTTAGCTGCGGCACGGATCTCGTGGAATGAGACCCACACCTAGTTCCCAACGTTTACGGCATGGACTACCAGGGTATCTAATCCTGTTCGCTCCCCATGCTTTCGCTTCTCAGCGTCAGTTATGGCCCAGAGACCTGCCTTCGCCATCGGTGTTCCTCCTGATATCTGCGCATTTCACCGCTACACCAGGAATTCCAGTCTCCCCTACCACACTCTAGTCTGCCCGTACCCACTGCAAGTTCGGGGTTAAGCCCCGAAATTTCACAGCAGACGCGACAAACCGCCTACAAGCTCTTTACGCCCAATAATTCCGGACAACGCTCGCACCCTACGTATTACCGCGGCTGCTGGCACGTAGTTAGCCGGTGCTTCTTCTGTACCTACCGTCACTTGCGCTTCTTCGGTACTGAAAGAGGTTTACAACCCGAAGGCCTTCATCCCTCACGCGGCGTCGCTGCATCAGGCTTTCGCCCATTGTGCAATATTCCCCACTGCTGCCTCCCGTAGGAGTCTGGGCCGTGTCTCAGTCCCAGTGTGGCCGGTCGCCCTCTCAGGCCGGCTACCCGTCGTCGCCTTGGTGAGCCACTACCTCACCAACAAGCTGATAGGCCGCGAGTCCATCCCCCACCGAAAAACTTTCCACACAGTACAGATGCCTGTCTGTGTCATATCCGGTATTAGCCCCGGTTTCCCGGAGTTATCCCAGAGTGAGGGGCAGGTTACTCACGTGTTACTCACCCGTTCGCCACTGATCACCAGGAAGCAAGCTCCCCAGGTCACCGTTCGACTTGCATGTGTTAAGCACGCCGCCAGCGTTCGTCCTGAGCCAGGATCAAACTCTCCGTTGATGTTTGCCACCCAACGACCCCGAAAGGCCGCGGGAAAACAGACCCCGAAGGGTTAAAAATCCGGCTGAAACAGAACCAAGCCCGCTGGACTTGAATTCAATCAACCAAAGGAAATTCGTCCGACACCCCAAGGGACGCCGGGACGAGGTAATTGGCATCGATTTTTGGCACGCTGTTGAGTTCTCAAGGACCGGACGCGCACCATCACCAGACACCCAAGCCTGGATCCGGGGCTACCGTTCGAGTTGTGACTTGCTGACCGCCACTCGCTCGGAGTGACTTGCGCTGTCCGCGCCGGCCGCTTGTCGTGTTCCACTGTAGCAGGCTCTCGGCCCGCTCCCGACCACCCTCTCGGGCGTCAGGCATCCGCCGGAACCGGCGGGCTTGCGGTGGATCGTCATCCCCGGGACCGGCCTACTTCGCGCGGCGCTTGCGCTCCGCTGCGGTGGTGTCCGTTCCTCCCTGTCGGGCTGACGTCGAGAACTTTACGGGGCCATGTCCCGGAACTCCAAATCGGGTGAAAACCCCCAGTTCACAGGCCTGCCCGGCCCCTGGAACGCACGAACCGGGCAGCCCCGCGCGCTCGCGGGGCTGCCCGGTCCGGGGCAGGCAGAGGGTCAGCGCACGCGCTGCACGATGCTCACGGCCAGGGCACGCAGGGCGTCCTGGACGGGGCCCTGCCCGAGGGGGTCGATCAGGTCCTGGGCCTCACGGGCCATCTCCAGGGTGCGCTCCCGCGCCCGGTCCAGGGCGGGGTGCGCACGCAGCAGCTCGAGCGCCTCGGCGTGCAGCTCGTCGTCACGCAGGTCCTGCCCGAGCAGCTCGAGCAGTCGGGCGTCCCCGGGATCGGTCGAGGTGCGGGCGTAGAGGACCGGCAGCGTGGCCACGCCCTCGCGCAGGTCGGTGCCGGGGGTCTTGCCCGACTCCCCCGTCTCGGAGGTCACGTCGATGAGGTCGTCGACGAGCTGGAAGACCACGCCCAGCCGCTCGCCGTACCGGCGCATGATCTCGACCGTCTCCGGCGGGCAGCCGCTGAACATGGCGCCGTATCGCGCGGCTGTCGCGATGAGCACCCCGGTCTTGTCGGCCAGGACACCAAGGTAGTAGTCCACCGGGTCGGCCCCGTCCGGGGCCGGCCGGTCGTCCTTGATCTGCCCGGCACACAGCCGCACGAACGTGCGCGCCTGGATCTTGACCGCCTCGGGCCCGAGCTCGGCCACGATGGCCGAGGCCTTCCCGAAGAGCAGGTCGCCGACGAGGATCGCCGTGGAGTTGCCGTAGCGCGCGTTGGCGCTGACGACCCCGCGGCGCATGTCAGCCTCGTCCATGACGTCGTCGTGGTAGAGCGAGGCCAGGTGCGTCAGCTCCACCCCGGCGGCCGCCGCGACCACGTCGTCGTTGACGCCCGAACCGAGCTCGGCGGCCAGGAGGGTCAGCAGCGGCCGGAACAGCTTGCCGTGGGCGGCCGCCAGGTGACCCGAGGCCTCCGCGATGAACGGGTCCTCGTGGTCGACCTGGGCCCGCAACGTCGCGTCGACCGCGGCCAGACCGTCCTGCAGCCGGGACGCCAGCTCCGGCGACGCCGTCGGCAGACCCAGCGTCGACGACGCCGTGGTCATCGCAGGAACAGCGCCGAGCTGGACGCGAGATCCAGCACCGACGAGGGCAGGACGCCGAGGACCAGCGTCGCGACGGTGCCGAGGGCCACTGCGAGGGTGGTCACGATGGAGGGCGTGACGACCACGGTGCTGTCACCGGCCGGCTCGGAGAAGTACATGAGCACGATGAGCCGGACGTAGACGAACGCCGTGACCGCGCTGGCCAGGACACCGATGAACGCCAGGACCGTGCCGCCGTGGCCGACCGCCGCCGAGAACACCGCGAACTTGGCGGTGAAGCCCGACGTCAGCGGGATGCCCGCGAAGGCCAGCAGCAGGAACGCGAAGGTGCCCGCGACCCACTTGTTGCGCTTGGCCAGGCCGGCCCACTGCGACAGGTGCGTGGCCTCGGAGCCGCCGGAGCGGACCAGCGAGACGATGGCGAACGCCGCGATCGTGGTGAACCCGTAGGCCACCAGGTAGAACAGCGTCGAGGAGACGCCCACCCGGTCGAAGGCCAGCACACCGGTGAGGATGAACCCCGCGTGCGCGATGGAGGAGTAGGCCAGGAGGCGCTTGACGTCGGTCTGGGTGACCGACAGGACCGCGCCGACGACCATCGTCAGGATGGCGACGCCCCACAGGACCGGCTCCCAGTCCCAGCGGCTGCCGGCGACGCCGACGTAGACCACGCGCAGGATCGCGCCGAAGGCGGCGACCTTGGTGCAGGCGGCCATGAAGCCGGTCACCGGGGTGGGGGCGCCCTGGTAGACGTCCGGGGTCCACATGTGGAACGGCACGGCACCGATCTTGAACAGCAGGCCCACGGCGACCAGCAGGACGCCCGGGACGAGCAGGCCGTCCATGCCGCTGTTGCTGCTGATGGCCCGGGCGATGACGCTCAGGTCCATCGAGCCGGAGAAGCCGAACAGCAGCGCGGAGCCGAAGAGGAAGAACCCGGAGGAGAACGCGCCGAGCAGGAAGTACTTCAGCGAGGCCTCCTGCGACAGCAGGCGGCGACGCCGGGCCAGGCCGCACAGGATGTACAGCGGCAGCGAGAGCACCTCGAGCGCGACGAACATCGTCAGCAGGTCCCCCGCCGCGGGGAACAGCAGCATGCCGCCCACGGCGAACAGGGTCAGCGGGAACACCTCGGTGCCGGTGGCGCCGGCGCGCAGCGCCGCCGCTTCGTACGGCGAGCCCGGGACCGCGGCACCCATCGGGGTGAACGCGTCGGCGCCGGTGCCGTCGAAGCGCTCGGCCATCGTCAGGACGCCCAGCACCGAGAGGACCAGCAGGGTCCCCTGCAGGAACAGGGCCGGACCGTCGACGACGACGGCGCCCTCGAGCGTGCTGCCGGTGTTGTCGCGCGCGGCGACGACCAGCGCCACCAGCGCGCCGACCAGGCCGGCGAGCGACAGGGTGACCTGCACGGCATACCGACGGGACCGGGGAGCGAATGCCTCGACGAGGACGCCCACGAGGGCGACGCCGAAGACGACCAGCATCGGCGACACCGCCGCGTAGTTGACCTTCGCGGCGACGAAGTCGGCCGTCGCGAGGGACGGCATGGCGGCGATCACTTCGCACTCCCATCAGCTGCGGTGCCGTGCGTCGGAGCGGGGTCGGTCACGCCGACCTGCTGCATCGTGGTCTGCACGGCGGGGTTGATCACGTCGAGGACCGGCTTGGGGTAGAAGCCCAGCACGATGAACGCGGCGATGAGCGGGGCCACGACCCACTTCTCGCGCCGGGTCAGGTCGGCGGGACGCTCGGCCAGCTCCGGCTTGGGGCCGGTCATCATGCGCTGGTACATCAGCAGGATGTAGAGCGCGGCCAGGATGATGCCGGTCGTCGCGATGATCGCGGCCACCTTGTAGCGCTGGAACGTGCCGACCAGGACCAGGAACTCCGAGATGAAGGGCGCCAGGCCCGGCAGCGCCAGGCTGGACAAGCCCGCGACCAGGAAGACGCCGGCCAGGAGGGGGGTGACCCGCTGCCAGCCGCCGTAGTCCGGGATGCGGCGACTGCCCCGCCGGCCGGCGAGCATCGCCGCGACGAGGAACAGCGCGGCGGTGGAGAAGCCGTGGTTGACCATGTAGAGCGTCGAGCCGGACTGGCCCGCCGAGGTCATCGCGAAGATGCCCAGGACGATGAAGCCGAAGTGGCTGATCGAGGTGAACGCGATCAGGCGCATCACGTCGGTCTGGCCGATGGCCAGCAGCGCGCCGTAGACGATCGAGATGAGCGCCAGGACGATGACCGCCGGGGTGGCCCACTTGCTGGCCTCGGGGAACAGCGGCAGGCAGAAGCGGATCATGCCGAAGGTGCCGACCTTGTCGAGCACGCCGACCAGGAGCACCGAGGTCGCCGGCGGCGCCTCCGCGGCCGCGTCGGGCAGCCAGGTGTGGACCGGGAACATCGGCGCCTTGACCGCGAAGGCGAAGAAGAAGCCGAGGAACAGCAGGCGCTCGGTGGTCGGGGCGAGGTGCAACCCGGTCAGGTTGGTGACCAGGAAGTCCTCGGGACCGCCGGGGCCGTGCAGGCCCAGGGCGATGACGGCCACGAGCATGACCAGCCCGCCCAGGAGCGAGAACAGCAGGAACTTCACCGCGGCGTACTGGCGCTGCGGGCCGCCGAAGGACCCGATCAGGAAGTAGACCGGGATGAGCATCGCCTCGAAGAAGACGTAGAAGAGGAACACGTCGGTCGCCGCGAACACCCCGACCATGAACGTCTCGAGGACGAGCATGAGCGCGAAGTAGTTCTGCGTCCGGCGGCCCACCTCGGGCACGTCGTTCCACGCCGCGAGGATGCAGACCGGCGCGAGGATGACGGACAGCATGATGAGGACGAGCGCGATGCCGTCGACGCCCACGGCGTAGCTGACGCCGAACTGCGGGATCCACGAGTGCTGCTCGCTGAGCTGGAACTGCTGGTTGGAGCTGGTGTTGAACTGCAGCGCGGCGCCGATGGCGACCACGAGGGCCGCCAGCGAGAAGCCGAGCGAGATCTGCCGGGCCCTGCCGGCCAGGCTCGCAGGCAGGAGGGCCACGACGGCGGCACCGATCAACGGGATCAGGCCGATCGTGGTCAACCACGGGAAGCTGGACATCACTGAACCACCCACACGGCACCGAGGATCACGACGACACCGGCGAGCATCGTCAGGGCATAAGAGCGAACGAAACCGTTCTGGACGCGGCGGACCCGCGCGGACGTGCCACCGATGAGGGCCGCCAGGCCGCCGGCCGCACCGTCGACACCCTTGCCGTCGAAGAAGACGAGCGAGCGGGTCAGGTGGATGCCGGGGCGCATGAACACGCCCTCGTTGACGTCGTCCTGGTAGAGGTCACGGCGAGCCGCACGCGTGGCGAGCGAGCCCACCGGGGCCACCACCGGCACCGGCTCTCGCCAGTAGCGCAGCCAGGCCAGCGAGACACCGCCGACCACGAGCAGCAGCGTGACGGTCATGAGCACCGGCACCGCCACGACGGGCTCGGCGCCACCTTCGGCGGAGCCGACAACCGGCTCGAGCCAGCTGGTGATGACACCGGTCGGGCCGAGCACCAGCCCGAGGAAGGCCGAGCCGACGGCCAGGATGATCATCGGCACAGTCATGATCTTGGGCGACTCGTGCGGGTGGGCGTCCTCCTCCCACCGCTTCTGGCCGTGGAAGGTCATGAAGAACAGGCGCGACATGTAGAACGCCGTGATGCCGGCGCCGATCAGCGCCGCACCACCGAAGACCCAGGGCTTCCAGCCCTCGCCGACGAAGGCGGCCTCGATGACCTTGTCCTTGGACCAGAAGCCCGCGAACGGCGGCACACCGAGGATGGCCAGCCAGCCCAGGCCGAACGTGGCCCAGGTGATCTTCATGGCACCGGACAGGCGGCCGAAGCGGCGCATGTCGACGGTGTCGTTCATGCCGTGCATGACCGAGCCGGCGCCGAGGAACATGCCGGCCTTGAAGAAGCCGTGCGTCAGCAGGTGGAAGATCGCGAAGGCGTAGCCCACCGGGCCGAGGCCGGCGGCCAGCATCATGTAGCCGATCTGGCTCATGGTGGAGGCGGCCAGGGCCTTCTTGATGTCGTCCTTGGCGCAGCCGACGACCGCACCGAAGAGCAGCGTGATCGCACCGACGATGGTCACGACCAGCCGCGCGGTGGGCGCGGCGTCGAAGATCACGTGGCTGCGGACCACGAGGTAGACACCGGCGGTCACCATCGTCGCCGCGTGGATCAGGGCGGACACCGGGGTCGGGCCGGCCATGGCGTCGCCCAGCCAGCTCTGCAGCGGGAACTGGGCCGACTTGCCGCAGGCACCCAGCAGCAGCATCAGGCCGATGGCGGTGACGACCGCTTGGTTGGCGCCGGGCACCCCGGCGTTGACGCCGGCGAAGGTGACCGTGCCGAAGGTGACGAACATCAGCATGATCGCGATCGACAGGCCGAAGTCACCGACACGGTTGACCACGAACGCCTTGTTGGCCGCCGAGGCGTAGGACGGGTTGTAGTTCCAGAAGCCGATGAGCAGGTAGGAGGCCAGGCCCACGCCTTCCCAGCCGACGTAGACCAGCAGGTAGGAGTCGGCCAGCACCAGCAGCAGCATCGAGGCCACGAACAGGTTGAGGTAGGCGAAGAACCGACGCTTGTCCGGGTCGTGCTCCATGTAGCCGATCGAGTAGACGTGGATCAGCGAGCCCACGAACGTGATCAGCAGGACGAAGGCCACCGACAGCGGGTCGACCAGCAGGCCGGCCTCGAGCTTGAACGAGCCGGCCGGCACCCAGGAGAACAGGTGCAGCGACTGCGCCCGCTCGTCCGCGGGTCGGCCGATCATCGACAGCGTGAGGATGGCGCCGACCACGAAGCTGGCCCAGGACAGCCCGGTCGCCAGAAGCGGCCCGAAGGCGTTGGTACGCCGGCCGCCCAGGAGGAGGGCCGCCGCACCGAACAGCGGGAGGGCGATGAGCAGCCAGGCGACCGAGGTCACCCCAGTGGCGCTCTGGACCACCGCTGCGGTGTGGTCCGCAGTAGCAAGTGAGTACACCTGTTGCGCTCCTTACAGCTTCAGCAGGTTGGCGTCGTCGACCGAGGCCGAGCGTCGGGCACGGAAGATGGCCATGATGATCGCCAGGCCGACGACCACTTCGGCGGCCGCCACCACCATGACGAACAGCGCGACGACCTGGCCGTCGAGCGAGCCGTGCATGCGGGCGAACGTCACGAACGCGAGGTTGGTCGCGTTGAGCATGAGCTCGACGCCCATGAAGATGACGATCGAGTTGCGCCGCACGAGCACCGCGGCCGCGCCGATCGCGAACAGGATGGCCGACAGGTAGATGTAGTTGACCAGGCTCATCGGGCCCGACCCTCCTCGATCTCTCGCTCGATGGCCTGCTCGGCCTCTTCGTAGCGCTCGGGGGTGTGGACCTGCTCACGGGCGGTGAGCACCCGCGATACGGACAGCTCGCTCGGCGTGCCGTCGGGCAGCAGCGCCGGGGTGTCGACCGCGTTGTGGCGGGCGTAGACACCGGGGGCGGGCAGGCCGGCGAGGTTCTTGCCCTCGCGGAAGCGACGCTCGGACCACTCGCGCTGGGTGAGCCGCTCGGTGAGCCGCTCGCGGTGCGCCAGGACCATGGCGCCGAGGGCGGCCGTGATGAGCAGGGCGCTGGTGACCTCGAAGACCCAGACGTACTTGCCGAAGATCAGGTTGGCCACGCCCGTGACGTTGCCGTCGGCGTTGGCCCGCGTCAGGCCGGCAGCGGCCGGGAACGTGACCCGGCCGATGGTGCTCACCAGCAGGCCACCCAGGCCGAGGGCGAGCAGCAGCGCCACCCACTTCTGGCCCTTGATCGTCTCGACGAGGGAGTCCGAGGAGTCGACACCGACGAGCATGAGCACGAACAGGAACAGCATCATGACCGCGCCGGTGTAGACGAAGATCTGCACGATGCCGAGGAAGTCGGCGTTCTGCGCGATGTAGAAGACACCGAGGTTGATCATCACCAGGGCCATCGCCAGGGCCGCGTGCACGGCCTTCTTGGCGAACAGCAGGCCCAGCGCCGCGATGACGCTGATCGGGCCGAGGACCCAGAAGAGGAACGCCTCACCACCGCTGGTCATCGGGTGACACCGCCTTCCTCGACCGCGACCTCGTCGCGCTTGGTGTGCAGCTCGACCCACTGCTTCTGCGAGGGCGTGGCCGTGGAGACCTTGCCCTGGTAGTAGTCGCGCTCCTCCATCTCCTCCACCATCGGGTGGGGCGGCTGGAGCATGCCCTCCTGGAGCGGGGCGAGCAGCTGCTGCTTCTCGTAGATGAGCTTGCCGCGGTCGTCGTCGGCCAGCTCGTAGAAGTTGGTCATCGTCAGCGCGCGCGTCGGGCAGGCCTCGATGCACAGGCCGCAGAAGATGCAGCGCAGGTAGTTGATCTGGTAGACGCGGCCGTAGCGCTCACCCGGGGAGAAGCGCTCCTCCTCGGTGTTGTCCGCGCCCTCGACGTAGATCGCGTCCGCGGGGCAGGCCCACGCGCACAGCTCGCAGCCGACGCACTTCTCCAGGCCGTCGGGGTGACGGTTGAGCTGGTGCCGACCGTGGAAGCGCGGCTGGGTCGGCCGCTTCTCCTCGGGGTACTCCTCGGTCTCCAGCTTGCGGAACATGGTGGCGAAGGTGACGCCGAATCCGCCGACGGGTGCGAGGAGGTCGGACAGCCAGCTCTTGGAGCCCGCCTCCGTGTTCTTCTCAGCCACGGTTGGCCTCCGGGGTGGTGGTGGACGTGGGGGCGGCCGTGGCGGCCACCTGCAGGCTGGGCTCACGCAGGCGCTGGCCGGGCAGCGGCGGCACCGGGTAGCCGCCCGCGAACGGGTCGATCTCCTCGGGGACCTCGACCCGGGACGTGCGCTCCTTCTCGGCGCGACGCCCGTCCCAGACCCAGGCCGCGGCCAGGGCGACGACGGCGATCACGCCGACCACGATGAGCGTGGCCGTGCGGGTGTTGCCGCCGAAGAAGGACAGCTGCGCGCCGCGGATGAACGCGACGGCGACGACCCACGCGAGGGTGACCGGGATGAGGAACTTCCAGCCGAAGCGCATGAACTGGTCGTAGCGCACACGCGGCAGGGAGCCACGCAACCAGACGAAGAAGAACATGAACAGCCAGAGCTTGACGACGAACCAGAGCAGGCCCCACCAGCCGTGGTTGAACATGCCGTCGTTGATGGCGGCGATGCCGGGAGGCGCCTGCCAGCCACCGAGGAACATCGTCGTGGCCAGCGCCGAGACGGTGAACATGTTGACGTACTCGCCCAGGAAGAACATGGCGAACTTCAGCGAGGAGTACTCGGTGTGGAAGCCACCGGTGAGCTCACCCTCGCCCTCGGCGAGGTCGAACGGCAGACGGTTGGTCTCGCCGACCATGGTGATGACGTAGACGCCGAAGCTGAAGAACGCCGGGATGATGAACCACAGGCTCTTCTGCGAGCTGACGATCTGCGAGGTCGACATCGAGCCGGAGTACATGAACACCGCGACCAGCGACAGGCCCATGGCGATCTCGTAGGAGATGACCTGGGCGGTGGAGCGCAGGCCACCGAGCAGCGGGTAGGTCGAGCCGGAGGACCAGCCGGCCAGCACGATGCCGTAGACACCGACGCCGGCGACGGCCAGGACGAGCAGCACCGCGACCGGGATGTCGGTCAGCTGCAGCGGCGTCAGGTGGCCGAACATGCTCACCGTCGGGCCCAGCGGGATGATCGCGAACGACACGAACGCCATGGCACCGGCGATGACCGGGGCCAGGATGAAGACGAGCTTGTCGGCGTTCTTGGGGGTCAGGTCCTCCTTGAGCGCCAGCTTCACGCCGTCGGCCAGCGTCTGCAGCAGGCCGAACGGGCCGGTGCGGTTCGGGCCGGGACGCTGCTGCATCCGGCCGATCACGCGGCGCTCGAACCAGATCACCAGCAGCGTGTTGACCAGCAGGAACACGAAGACGAGCAGCGCCTTGACCAGGGACAGCCACCACGGGGTGTCGCTGAAGTCGGCGACGGGCCGGTCCAGAGTCGGGACGAGGGACGTCACGCCTGTCGTCGCGTGTGCGAGCGAGCCGGCGAGGCTCATGCGGCACCACCCTTGGTGAGAGTCACGACAGCGCCGGCGTCGACGCCGAGCGTCGATCGCACCGCGCTGCCGCGCGAGTTGGTCGGCAGCCAGACCACGTGGTCGGCCATGTCGGTGATCACCGCCGGGACGGTGATGGCCCCGGTCGGGGTCGACACCGTCAGCAGCTCGCCGTCCGCGACGCCCGCGACCGCAGCCGTGGTCGCCGAGAGGCGGGCCACCGCCGTGGGCGCCGTGCCCGCGAGGAACGGCTCACCGTCCTGCATCCTGCCCTCGTCGAGCAGGTGGTGCCACGTGGCGAGCACGGCCTGACCGCTGTCGGTCCACGGCACCTCGGCCGGGGCGACGGTCGGTGCCGCGGCGCGCGCGCCGCTCCACGGGCCGAGCCGCTCCATGTCGGCACGGGCCGCGGCCAGCGTGCGGACGTCGAGGTACTCGCCCATCGCGTCGGCCAGCAGGTCGAGCACCCGGTGGTCGCTCATGGCGTTGGTGTCGAGGGCCGCCTCGAACGGGCGGACCCGGCCCTCCCAGTCGACGAAGACGCCGGCCTTCTCGGCGTGCGGCGCCACCGGCAGCACCACGTCGGCGCGCTCGGTGACCGCGCTCTCGCGGACCTCGAGGGAGACGACGAAGGCGCGGGCCAGGGCGTCGAGCGCGTCACGGGACCGGCTCAGGTCGGCCGGGTCGACGCCGCCGACGACCAGGCCGGCGAGGTTGCCGGCGGTGACCGCGGAGAGCATCTCGGCGGTGTCGCGGCCGACGGCCTCCGGCAGCCCGACGACGCCCCAGGCCTCGCCGACCTCGGCGCGGGCGGCGGAGTCGGTGACCGGGCGGCCTCCGGGGAGCAGGTTGGGCAGGGCACCGGCCTCGAGCGCGCCACGCTCACCGGCACGACGCGGGACCCACGCGAGGCGGGCACCGGTCGTCTTGGCGAGGGCGGCCGCGGCGGACAGCGCACCGGGCACGGTCGCCAGGCGCTCACCGACGAGCACGACCGCGCCCTCGGTCGACAGCGCCTTGGAGGTCTCGACGACCTCGATCTTCTCCTCGGCCAGGGCCGTCAGGACCTCGGCCTCGGTGCCGGGGGCGGTGCGGATCAGCGTCCCGCCGAGCTTCTCCAGCCCGCGCGTGGCGAACGGCGCGACCGAGAAGACGCGCGTGCCGTGCTTGCGGAACGCCTTGCGCAGGCGCAGGAAGACCATCGGCGACTCGTCCTCGGGCTCGAAGCCCACGAGCACGACGGTCGGGGCGGTCTCGAGGTCGGCGTAGGTCACGCCGCCGCCACCGGGGCCGGTGGCCACGACGTGGTGCGCGAGGAACTCGGCCTCCTCCACCGACTGCGGGCGGGCCCGGAAGTCGATGTCGTTGGTCTGGAGCGCGATACGGGCGAACTTGCTGTAGGCGTAGGCGTCCTCGCCGCTGACGCGGCCACCGACGAGCACGCCGACGCCCTTGGCGTCGCGGGCCGCCTCGAGACCACGGGCGGCCACGTCGAGGGCCTCGGGCCAGGAGGCCACGCGGAAGCTGCCGTCCTCGTCGCGCACGAGCGGCTCGGTGATGCGGTCGGCCTGCGTGGCGTAGGTGAACGCCCAGCGGCCCTTGTCGCAGTTCCACTCCTCGTTGACCGCCGGGTCGTTGACGGCCATGCGGCGCAGGACCGAGCCACGACGGTGGTCGGTGCGGGTGGCGCAGCCGCTGGCGCAGTGCTCGCACACGCTCGGGGTCGACACGAGGTCGAACGGGCGGGAGCGGAAGCGGTAGGCCGCGCCGGTGAGGGCACCCACCGGGCAGATCTGCACGGTGTTGCCGGAGAAGTAGGACTCGAACGGCTTCTCCTGGTAGATGCCGATCTGCTGCAGCGCGCCACGCTCGACCAGCGCGATGAACGGGTCACCGGCGATCTGGTCGGAGAAGCGGGTGCAGCGGGCGCACAGGACGCAACGCTCCCGGTCGAGCAGCACCTGCGAGGAGATGTTGATCGGCTTGGGGTAGGTCCGCTTGACGTCCTCGAACCGGCTCTTGGGCCGGCCGTTGGACAGCGCCTGGTTCTGCAGCGGGCACTCGCCGCCCTTGTCGCAGACGGGGCAGTCCAGCGGGTGGTTGATGAGCAGCAGCTCCATCACGCCCTGCTGGGCCTTGTCGGCCACCTTGGACGTGTGCTGGGTCTTGACCTCCATGCCCTCGCTGACCGTCATGGTGCAGGAGGCCTGGGGCTTGGGGAACGCGCGCAGCGAGCCGTCAGGGCCCGGGGTGGCGACGTCGACGAGGCACTGACGGCAGGCGCCGACGGGCTCGAGCAGCGGGTGGTCGCAGAACCGCGGGATCTGGACGCCCACCTCCTCGGCGGCGCGGATCACCAGGGTGTTCTTCGGGACGCTGACGGGCACCCCGTCGATGGTCAGGTTGACCAGGTCCGTGCTGGTGGTGGCGGTCATGCGGACACGGTCTCCTTCGCGAAGAGCGTCGAGGCGTTCCGGTCGAACGGGCAGCCACCGTGCTCCAGGTGGGCGAGGTACTCCTCGCGGAAGTACTGGATGCTGCTCGTGATCGGGCTAGTGGCACCGTCACCGAGCGCGCAGAACGACCGGCCGAGGATGTTGTCGCAGATGTCGAGCAGCTTCTCGAGGTCCTCCTCGCTGCCCTCACCGTGCTCGAGGCGCGCGAGGATCTGCTTGAGCCACCACGTGCCCTCACGGCACGGGGTGCACTTGCCGCAGGACTCGTGCGCGTAGAAGTCGGTCCACCGCTCGACCGCTCGCACCACGCAGGTCGTCTCGTCGAAGATCTGGAGCGCGCGGGTGCCGAGCATCGACCCGGCGGCGGCGACGGACTCGAAGTCCAGCGGGGTGTCGAGGTGCTCGTCCGTGAACAGCGGCGTGGACGAGCCACCCGGGGTCCAGAACTTCAGCTTCTTGCCGCCGCGCATGCCGCCGGCCATGTCGAGCAGCTCGCGCAGCGTGATGCCGAGCGGGGCTTCGTACTGGCCCGGGCGGGTGACGTGGCCGGAGAGGCTGAAGATGCCGAACCCGGTCGACTTCTCGGTGCCCATGTCGGAGAACCACTCGGCGCCGTGCAGCAGGATCGGCGGCACGGAGGCGATGGACTCGACGTTGTTGACCACCGTCGGGCGGGCGTAGAGGCCCGCGACCGCCGGGAACGGCGGCTTGAGGCGCGGTTGGCCGCGGCGACCCTCGAGGGAGTCCAGCAGCGCGGTCTCCTCGCCACAGATGTAGGCGCCGGCGCCGGCGTGGACCGTGACGTCGAGGTCGAAGCCCGTGCCCATGATGTTCTTGCCGAGGTAGCCCTTGGCGTAGGCCTCCTCGACCGCGCGCAGCAGGCGGCGGTAGACGTGGACGACCTCGCCACGCAGGTAGATGAAGGCGTGGTTGCAGCCGATCGCGTAGGACGTGATCGCCACGCCCTCGATGAGGAACTGCGGGGCCGCCATCATCAGCGGGATGTCCTTGCAGGTGCCCGGCTCGGACTCGTCGGCGTTGACGACGAGGTAGCGGGGGCCACCGTCAGGAGCGGGCAGGAAGCCCCACTTCATGCCGGTGGGGAAGCCGGCGCCGCCACGCCCGCGCAGGCCGGAGTCCTTGGTCATCTGGACCAGGTCGGCCTGGGGCATGCCGAGCGCCTTCTTCAGCGCCTTGTAGCCGTCGTGCTTCTCGTAGGTCTCGAGGGTCCACGACTGCGGGTCGTCCCAGAACTTCGTCAGGATCGGCGTCAGCTGCGTGCTCACTTCTCCGCCTTCCCGTCACCCTCGGCAGGGGTGTCCGTGGAGGTATGCCGTCCGGCCGCCATCGCGTCGGAGGTCGCCTCGTTCTGCTGGTTGCCGTTGCTGCCCTCGCCCCAGCCGCGGTCCCTCGCGACCTTCAGGCCCTCCAGGGAGGCCGGACCGGCACCCACGCCCTCGTCGGCGAGGCCGTCGTTGAACCCCGCCAGGACGCGGGAGACCTGCTTGAAGCTGCACACGCGCGAGGGGCCACGGGTGGGCTTGACGTCGCGACCGGCGCGCAGGTCGTCGACCAGGGTCTTGGTGGACTCCGGCGTCTGGTTGTCGAAGAACTCCCAGTTGGCCATGACCACCGGCGCGAAGTCGCACGCCGCGTTGCACTCGACCCGCTCGAGGGTGATCTTGCCGTCGGGCGTCGTCTCGTCGTGGCCGATGCCGAGGTGCTCGCTGACCTCGTCCCAGATCTGGTCGCCGCCCATGACGGCGCACAGCGTGTTGGTGCAGACGCCGACGGTGTACTCGCCGTTGGGGTGGCGCTTGTACTGCGTGTAGAACGTCGCGACGCCGCTGACCTCGGCCGCGGTGAGGTCGAGGACCTCCGCGCAGAACTCGATGCCCCGGGTGGAGACGTAGCCGTCGACGGACTGCACGAGGTGCAGCAGCGGCAGCAGCGCGGAGCGCTTCACCGGGTAGCGCCCGATGACCTCCTGCGCGTCACGGTGCAGGCCGGCCAGGACGTCGGCCTCGTAGGGCTCGCTCGTCGGCGCAGGCACGGCGCCGTAGTTCGGGTTGCTCGTGGTGCCGCTCAACGGTCCACGCCTCCCATCACGGGGTCGAGCGAGGCGACGGCGACGATGACGTCGGCGACCTGGCTGCCTTCGCACATCGCGGCCGTGGCCTGCAGGTTGTTGAACGACGGGTCGCGGAAGTGCGCGCGGTAGGGGCGCGTGCCGCCGTCGGAGACGACGTGGCAGCCGAGCTCGCCCTTGGGCGACTCAATCGCGGCGTAGGCCTGGCCCGGCGGCACGCGGAAGCCCTCGGTCACCAGCTTGAAGTGGTGGATGAGGGACTCCATCGAGGTGCCCATGATCTCGCGGATGTGGTCCAGGCTGTTGCCCATGCCGTCGCCGCCGATGGCCAGCTGGGCCGGCCAGGCGATCTTCTTGTCCTCGACCATGACCGGGCCGGGGGTGGCCTGCAGCCGGTCGACCGCCTGCTCGGCGATCTTCAGCGACTCGTACATCTCGTCGATGCGGATGCGCAGGCGACCGTAGGAGTCGCAGGAGTCGCGGGTGATGACGTCGAAGTCGTAGGTCTCGTAGCCGCAGTACGGGTCCAGCTTGCGCAGGTCGTGCGGCAGGCCGGCCGAGCGCAGCACCGGCCCGGTGATGCCCAGCGCCATGCACCCGGTCAGGTCGAGGTAGCCCACGTCGACGGTGCGGCCCTTGAGGATCGGGTTCTCGTTGAGCAGCAGCTCGAGCTCGCCGAGGCCCTTGCGGATCGCCGGGATCGCGTCGCGGATCTTGTCGATGGCGCCCGGGGGCAGGTCCTGCGCCACGCCGCCGGGGCGGACGTAGGCGTTGTTCATGCGCAGGCCGGTGACCATCTCGAAGATGGACAGGATCCGCTCACGCTCGCGGAAGCCGACGGTCATGACGGTGGTGGCGCCCATCTCCATGCCACCGGTGGCCAGGGCCACGAGGTGGGAGGAGATCCGGTTGAGCTCCATCATGAGCACGCGGATGATGCTGGCCCGCTCGGGGATCTGGTCGGTGATCCCGAGCAGCTTCTCCACCGCGAGGCAGAACGCCGTCTCGTTGAACAGCGGCGTGAGGTAGTCCATCCGGGTGCAGAAGGTCACGCCCTGGGTCCAGGTGCGGAACTCCATGTTCTTCTCGATGCCCGTGTGCAGGTAGCCGATGCCGGCCCGCGTCTCGGTGACGGTCTCCCCGTCGAGCTCGAGGATGAGCCGGAGCACGCCGTGCGTGGACGGGTGCTGCGGGCCCATGTTGACGACGATGCGCTCCTCGTGGAGCGCGGAGGCCTCGTCGGCGATGGTGTCCCAGTCGCCGCCCGCGGCGTTGAAGACGCGCGCGCCCTCGGCGTCGGCCTCGTCGGCGACGCCGGTCGCGTAGACGTCGCCTGCATGCATCTGGTCGGTGCTCATCAGTTGTAGGACCTCCGCTGGTCCGGCGGCGGGATGGTGGCGCCCTTGTACTCGACGGGGATGCCGCCGAGGGGGTAGTCCTTGCGCTGGGGGTGGCCGGGCCAGTCGTCCGGCATGAGGATCCGGGTCAGCGCGGGGTGACCGTCGAACTCGATGCCGAACATGTCCCAGGTCTCGCGCTCGTGCCAGTCGTTGGCCGGGTAGATGCCGACGATCGACGGGATGTGGCGGTCGTCGTCGGGGCAGGTGACCTCGACGCGGACCCGGCGACCACCGTGGGTGATCGACAGGAAGTGGTAGACGGCGTGCAGCTCGCGGCCGGTCTCGTGCGGGTAGTGCACGCCGGAGACGCCGGTGCACATCTCGAACCGCAGGGCCGGGTCATCGCGCAGCGCGCGGGCCACGGTCAGCAGGTCCTCGCGACGCACGAACAGGGTCAGCTCGCCGCGGTCGACGATGACCTTCTCGATGGCGCGACCGAAGCCCTCGGCGCCTTCGAGCGCCCGCTCGAGGTGGTCGGCCACCTCGTCGAAGTAGCGGCCGTAGGGCCGCTGCGCCGGCGCGGGGAAGAGCACCGGGGCGACCAGCCCGCCATACCCGCTGGTGTCGCCGCTGTCGGAGGCACCGAACATGCCGTGGCGGACAGAGACGACCTCGGGGGTGCCCGGTGCGGTCGGCAGGTTGTCGCGCCCGGCCTCGGTCGGCGCGCCGCCGGTCTCCTGGGCCTTGTCGGTGGGGACCTTCTTGTCGTCGGAGCTCATGCGAGCAGCCCCTTCATGGCGTGCGTCGGCGTCGCCTTGAGCGCAGCCTCCTCGGCGGCGCGGGCGGCCTTGACGCGGTTGACGCCCAGCGGCGTGTTCTGGATCTGCTCGTGCAGGGTGATGATCGCGTTGAGCAGCATCTCCGGCCGCGGCGGGCAGCCGGGCAGGTAGACGTCGACCGGCACGATGTGGTCGACGCCCTGGACGATGGCGTAGTTGTTGAACATGCCGCCGCTGCTGGCGCAGACGCCCATCGAGATGACCCACTTGGGCTCGGGCATCTGGTCGTAGACCTGGCGCACGACCGGGGCCATCTTCTGGCTGACCCGGCCGGCGACGATCATCAGGTCGGCCTGGCGCGGGGTCGCCGAGAAGCGCTCCATGCCGAAGCGGGCGATGTCGTAGTCCGGCGTGCCGACGGCCATCATCTCGATGGCGCAGCAGGCCAGGCCGAACGTGGCGGGCCACACCGAGCTCTTGCGCATGTAGCCGGCCAGCTGCTCGACCGTGGTGAGCAGGAAGCCCGCGGGGAGCTTCTCCTCGATACCCATCAGTCCCACTCCAAACCGCCGCGACGCCACACGTAGGCGTAGGCGACGAACACCGTGATGATGAACAGGACCATCTCCACCAGCGCGAACAGGCCGAGCTTGTTGAAGGCCACCGCGAACGGGTAGAGGAAGACGCCTTCGATGTCGAAGACGATGAACAGCATGGCCGTCAGGTAGTACTTGATCGGCACCTTGCCGCCGCCGCTCGCGTGCGGTGTCGGCTCGATGCCGCACTCGTACGCGTCGAGCTTCGCGCGGTTGTAGCGCTTGGGCCCGGCCAGGGACCCCGCGACCACCGAGAAGACGGCGAATCCGCCGCCGATGGCGGCCAGGAACAGGAGTGGGACGTAGGGGTTGGTCATCCCGACACGCTCCCCTTTCGGTTGATCATCTCGCTCACGGCAGTCTGTCCGGAGTGGGTCACGTTGGCGAGGCCAACCATCCGCGAACGCGGGGCCACGTCTCCAAACGGCCCAATCCTAGGGGCGCCCGTCCGGCTCATGCCGCCGGGGCCATCTTGGACAGGGCGGTGATCAGCCGGTCGCCCGCGGTGCCGCCGTGCGGCTCCGCGAGGTTGGCCATCACCTTCAGCAGGAACTTCATCAGCGTGGTGCGCGGCAGGCCGTACTTCGTGGCCAGGCGCATCACCTCCGGGTTGCCGATCGCGTGCGCGAACCAGCGGCCCAGCGTGAAGTAGCCACCGAGCTCGTCCTTCATCACCTTGGGGTAGGTGGCCAGGACGCGCTCGCGCTCGGCGTCGCTCGGGCGGGCCAGCGCCTGGGCGACGAGCTCGGCGCCGACGCGCGCGGCCTCGAGGGCGTAGTCGATGCCCTCGCCGTTGAACGGGTTGACCATGCCGCCGGCGTCACCGACGAGCAGCAGGCCGTCGGCGTAGAGCGGGCTGCGGTTGAAGCCCATCGGCAGCGCGGCGCCACGGATCGGGCCGGCGGAGTCGTCGTGCTCGAGGTGCCAGTCGGCGTCGATGTCCTCGACCCAGCGCCGCATGACGTCCTTGTAGTCGGTCTTCTGGAAGGCCGAGGTGGTGTCGAGCGTGCCCAGGCCGACGTTGGTACGGCCGTCCTCGAGCGGGAAGAGCCAGCCGTAGCCGGGCATGAGGATGCGGTTGCCGGAGTCGTCGCGGGTCCACAGCTCGAGGTGGGACTCGAGGTAGTCGTCGCGGCGCGGCGTGCGGTAGTAGGCGCGGACGGCGACGCCCATGACGCGGTCCTCCCGCTTGGGCCGACCGACGGCGGTCGCGAGGCGGCTGGAGACGCCGTCGCTCGCGATGACCACGGGGGCGCGGTAGGTGACGGTGTCGCCGGAGGCGCGGCCGCGCTCGTCGACCCGTCGCCCGGTGACGCCGACGACCCGTCCGGCGGCGTCCAGGACCGGCCCGGTGACGCTGGTGCGCTCCTCCAGCCGGGCGCCGCGGGACTGCGCGTGCCGGGCGAGGGTCTCGTCGAGCTGGGCGCGCGTGCGCACCATGCCGTAGGAGGGGAAGTGGTCGGTCTCGGGCCAGTCGAGCTGCAGCGTGTGGCCGCCGCCCTTGATGCGCAGGCCCTTGGTGCGCTGCCACCCGGTCGTGTCGACGCCGAGGGAGATGAGCTCCTTGGTCGCGCGGGGGGTCAGGCCGTCGCCGCAGATCTTGTCGCGCGGGAACGCCGACTTCTCCAGGAGCAGGACGTCGAGCCCGTGGTCGGCGAGGTAGGCCGCAGTGGCGGAACCTCCCGGCCCGGCGCCGACGACGATCACATCGGCGGTCTCGGTGGCCGGGGTGCCCGACGCGAGGGTCGCCCCTGCCCCGGTCTCGCTGTTGCTCACGGCTTCCTCACCATGCTGATTGCTACCTGCACGCGCTTGTGAAGATCTTCACGAATACCGGGGAACTCTACGCCCGGACTCGGGACCCTGCCGAACTGAGGCAGACCTAACCCGCCTTGACCGCCCGGTGCAGGGCCACGATGCCGCCGCTGAGGTTGCGCCAGGCCACGTCCTGCCACCCCGCCTCGGTGACCGTGCGCGCCATACCGGCCTGGTCGGGCCAGGCCTGGATCGACTCGGCGAGGTAGACGTAGGACTCGGGGTTGGAGCTGACCCGGCGGGCGATCGGCGGCAGCGAGCGCATGAGGTACTCGCTGTAGACCTTGCGGAACGCCGCGTTGGTCGGGTGGGAGAACTCGCAGACCACGAGGCGCCCACCCGGCCTGGTCACCCGCAGGAACTCGCGCAGCGCGCCGAGGGTGTCGGAGACGTTGCGCAGCCCGAAGGACATCGTGACCACGTCGAAGGAGGCGTCGGCGAACGGCAGCCGCAGCGCGTCGGCGGCGGTGAAACCCAGGTCGGGGCGGCGGCGGTTGCCGACCCGCAGCATGCCGAGGGAGAAGTCGGCCGGCACCACGTCGATCCCCGCGTCGGCGAACGGCTCGCTGCTGGTGCCGGTGCCGGCGGCGATGTCGAGCACGCGCTCGCCCGGCCGGGCGTCGACGGCGCGCACGACCGCCTTGCGCCAGAGGCGGTCCTGGCCGAGGGACAGCACGTCGTTGGTGACGTCGTACCGGCCCGCCACGTCGTCGAACATCGCGGCGACGTCGCGGGGACGCTTGTCGAGGCTGGCGCGGATCATGGGCCACATCCTCCCGTATGCCGTGTGGTGGCCTGCACGGCCACCACCGGTATGCCCCGGTGACCGGCTCGCGCGGGCCCCGTCACCGTGGTCCCGGGTCCGGCGCCCGGGCCCCGGTCGTAGGCTTGCTCTCCGTGACCACCGAGCCCGCACCCGTCCCGCCGCCTCCCGCGGCCGGGCCGCTCGTGGCGCGCACGGTGGCGCTCGAGGACCCCGGCGCGCTGCTCTCGCTGCTGCCCGGCCACGTCTCCCCCGAGGCGATCTCCTCGTGGGTGCGCCGCGGCGAGGGGCTGGTCGGCTGGGGTCGGGCGCTGGTCTTCGAGGCGGGCGGCCCGCAGCGGTTCGCCGCCGCCCAGGAGTGGTGGCGCGAGGTCGTCTCCCGGGCCGTCGTCCGCGACGACGTGCTGCTCCCGGGCACCGGTCCGGTCTGCTTCGGCTCGATCGCCTTCGCCGACGACTCCCCTGCGGGTGCCTCGCTCGTCGTGCCGGAGGTCGTCCTGGGCCACCGGGGCTCGCACTTCTGGCTCACCACGATCACCCAGGGCTCGAGCCTGCCGGCGGTCCTCACCCCCGGGCCGGGCGAGCCCCCGGCCGCCCCGCGCGAGGTCGCCTTCGCCGACGGGGCCCTGTCCGGGGCGCAGTGGGGCGGGGCGGTCGCCGAGGCGGTCTCCCGCATCGCCGCCGGCGAGATGGACAAGGTGGTCCTGGCCCGCGACCTCGAGGTCGACGCGGCCGACCCGATCGACCCGCGCTGGCTGCTGCAGCGCCTGGCCGAGCGCTACGACAACACGTGGGTGTTCGCCGTCGACGGCCTGCTCGGCGCCACGCCGGAGATGCTGGTGCGCCTCGAGAAGGGCCTGGTCACCTCCCGGGTGCTGGCCGGCACCATCCGCCGCACCGGCGACGACGAGCACGACCTGGCCCTGGCCGCGTCGCTGGCTCGCTCGTCCAAGGACCTCGAAGAGCACGAGTACGCCGTGCGCTCGGTCGCCGACGCGCTGGAGCCGCACTGCACCTCGATGAACGTGCCCGAGGCGCCGTTCGTGCTGCACCTGACCAACGTGATGCACCTGGCCACCGACGTGGCCGGCGTGCTCGCCGACGGCACCACCTCGCTCGGGCTGGCGGCCTCACTGCACCCGTCGGCGGCCGTGTGCGGCACGCCCACGCCGGTCGCCGCGCAGGCCATCGCCGAGCTGGAGCACATGGACCGCGGGCGCTACGCCGGGCCGGTCGGCTGGATGGACTCCAGCGGCGACGGCGAGTGGGGCATCGCGCTGCGCTGCGGGGCCTTCGACCCCGACGACGCGCGGCGGCTGCGGCTCTTCGCCGGCTGCGGCATCGTCGCCGGGTCCGACCCCGACGCCGAGCTGGCCGAGTCCGACGCCAAGTTCGTGCCGATGCGGGACGCCCTCGAGGCCCTCTGACGCGACCGGACACCCGTCAGCCCGCGTTTCCGGGGCCGACGGCCAGGGAAACGCGGGCTGAGCCGTGTCCGGATGGGTGGCTCGGAGCCTCAGCGCAGCGGGCCCACGTCGTCGGGCTCGTGCACCTCGTGCGAGGTGGCGGGGACCGGCGCGGCATACCGCGCGAGGACCACGATCAGCGCCGCGAAGCCGGCGACGAGGAGCAGCGCCCGGTCCAGCCCGACGTGGCTGGTGAGCAGGCCGATGGTCGGCGCCCCGAGGAGGAACCCGCCGTAGCCGATCGTGGAGACGACGCCGATCGCCCGCTGGCCGCGGCCGGGCACCTCGCCGGCGGCGGACATCGTCGCGGGGAAGACGGTGGCCAGGCCCAGGCCCCACAGCAGGCCGCCGAGGACGGCGGCGCCGAGCATCGGCACGAGGCAGACCAGCAGCACCCCGGCGCAGGCGCACAGGCCGCTGACCCGCAGCACCCACACCCGGCCGAACCGCTCGATCGCCGGACCGCCGGCGAGCCGCCCGACCAGCATCGTCAGGTTGAAGGCGGCGAAGGTGAGGGCTCCGAACGCCGGCGGCGCGTCCCGGACGTCGACCAGCAGCAGGGCCAGCCAGTCGTTGGCGGCGCCCTCCCCGATGGCGGTGGACAGGGTGATCAGCCCGATGAGCACCTCCAGGGCGGTGATGCCGGAACGGGTGGGCGCGACCGTCTCCTGCTCGGGCATGACCTCGACGCCGGCGTGCTCGCCGATGAAGCGCCGGGTCGCGACGATGACCACGGCGAAGGTCAGGGCGCTGAACACCGGCAGCTGCACCTGCAGGGGGAGGGTGAGCTTGGCGGTGAGCACCCCGACGAGGGCTCCGGCCAGGGTGCCGGCGGAGAAGCCCGCGTGCAGGCGGGGCATCAGGGAGCGATCCCGCAGCCGCTCGACGTGGTGCCCCTGGACGTTCATCGCCACGTCCCACATGCCGGTGGTGGCTCCGATGAACACCAGGGTCGCGGCGAGCGCGAGCGGTGACCCGGTCCAGGCGACGGCCACCCACGCCAGGACGTTGACCAGCGCGACGACCCGGACGGTGTTCTTGCTGCCCCACCGCTCCACCACCCGGCCGGTCCACGGCATGGCCAGCACCGAGCCGATGCCGCCCCCGACCAGGGCCAGGCCCAGCTGGGCCGGGGTCGCGCCGACCTGGTCGCGCAGCTGGGGCATGCGGGCATACGCCTGCGCCATCAGCGCACCGTTGATCGTGAAGACCGCGACGACCGCGGGGACCGACCCCTTCACCGGTGTGTGCATGGGGTCAATCCTGTTGCATGGCCGGTCACGGTGGCGCAACGCTCCGTCCCATGGACAGTCAACAGCCCGCTGCCGGTGTCACGGTCGTCCCGCTCGGCCCCCGGGACCGTGACCGCCTGCTCGGCGTCGACGCCGCGGCCTTCTTCTTCGACCCGTCCCAGCACGACCCGGAGCACGTCCTCGACTACTTCGAGTGGCCGCGGACCTTCGGCGCCAGCCGCGACGGCGGCTCGACGCTGTGCGGGGTCTACACCGCGTTCGGCCTGGGGCTGACCGTCCCGGGTCCGCTGGATGCGCTGGCCACGGTGCCGATGCCCGGCCTGTCCTGGGTCTCGGTGCACCCCGACCACCGGCGCCGGGGCGTGCTGCGGGCGATGCTGGACCACCACTTCGCCCAGCTGCACGAGCAGGGCGTGGGGATCAGCGGGCTGCACGCCGCCGAGCCGGCCATCTACGGCCGGTTCGGGTATGCCGTGGCCTCCCTCGAGGTGCACCTGTCCATGGGCCGCGGGGCCACCTTCACGGCGCCGTCGCTGGACGAGGAGGCCGGTCGGCTCCAGACCCGGTTCATGCCGATGGACTCCGACGAGGCGCGGGCGCAGGTGCACCGGCTCCACGTCGCGGCGACGGCGTCGACGCTCGGCGCGGTGACCCGCTCGGACCTGATGGGCCGGGTGCTGTTCCGCGACCACCCGCCGGCGCGGGTGGGCCGGGAGCCCCAGCAGGTGATGTTCTGCTCCCGCGACGGCGAGGCGACCGGCTACGCGCGGTTCACCCGCTCGGGCACCTGGGAGGACGGCAGCCCCAAGGGCACCGTCGCGGTCACCGAGGTCGTCGCGCTCGACGAGGCCTCGCTGCTGGCGCTGGCCCGCCGGCTGGTCGACTTCGACCTGACGACGACGGTGACCTTCGACCAGCGATCGACCGACGACCCGCTGCTGTGGTGGGCCGGTGGGCCGCGGGCCGTCGAGATCTCGACCTACGACGGGCTGTGGCTGCGCCTGGTCGACGTCGGGCGCGCGCTGTCGGAGCGCGGCTACGCCACAGCGTGTGACGTCGTGCTCGAGGTCGTCGACGAGGTGTGCCCATGGAACCAGCGGCGCTGGCGTCTCTCGGTCGACGACAAGGGTGTCGGACGTTGCTCGCCCACCTCGGACCCGGCCGACCTCCGGATACCGGTGCAGGCACTCGGCGCGGCCTACCTGGGCTCGCGCAGCATCGCCTCGCAGGCCCAGCGTGGCGTCGTGGAGGAGCTGCGGACCGGCGCGGTGCGGCAGCTGTCGCTGGCGATGCGGGCCGACCGCGAGCCGATGCCCGGGATCGCCTTCTAGGCCAGCGCTGTCGCGGCCGCCTCGCGCAGGCGGGCGTGCAGGTCGCGGTGCCCGGTACGCGCCAGCGGGACCTCGACGACCCGCAGCCCCTCCGGGCGAGCGGCGACCGCGGCCGTGAGCTCCTCGCGCGTGGTGGCGCGGGTGTGGTCGACGCCGTGCGCCCGGCACAGGTCGACCAGGGAGGTGCCGGTGGGCGTGCCGAAGATGCGCTCGAAGTCCGCCGCCCGCCCCGGCTCCCCCGGCTCCAGCAGGGTGAAGATGCCCCCGCCGTCGTCGTTGGGCACTACCACGGTCAGGTCCGGACGGGGCTCGTGCGGCCCGATGAGCAGGCCGTTGCTGTCGTGCAGGAAGGTCAGGTCGCCCATCAGGGCGTAGGTGGGCCGCCCCGGGTGCGCCAGGGCCAGCCCTACCGAGGTGGAGACGCAGCCGTCGATCCCGGCCAGGCCGCGGCTGGCGACGACGGCCGCCCCGGTGGGCAAGGTCGCCGGGGTCAGCGCGAGGTCCAGGTCGCGGGCGGCGTTGGAGGAGCCGACGAACAGCGTGGCGTGCCCGGGCAGTGCGGCGGCAACCGTGGCGGCGACCCCGAGCCCCGACGGCCAGGCGCCGGCGATGACGGGCTGCGCGGCGGCTGCGACGGTGCGACCGGCCTCGTGCCACGCGTCCGCCCAGGCCCGGTCGACCGAGAGGTGCTCGTGGCCGGCGATCGCGGCCCACGGGTGGACCCGCTCAGCCACGTGGCCGGGGTCGGGCCAGCCGTGCCCGGGGGTGATGACCTCGACCCGGACCTCCGGCCGGCGCAGCAGCGCCGCGGCTGCCCGGGACAGGGTGATCCGGCCGACCACGAGCACCCGCGAGGGCAGGTGCTGCTCCAGCCACCCGGTGGCGGTCAGCAGCAGCGGCCCGTGCGGGCTCACCGCCGCGCGGTCGAGGGCGCCGAACGGCTCGGCCAGCAGCGGCCACCCGGTCGCGTCGACCAGCGAGGCGACCGCGGCGGCGGCGCTGGGGTCCGGCAGGTCGCCCAGCAGCACCAGGGTCCGCGGCTCGTCCTGCAGCGGCTCGGCCACCGCGATGGCCCGGTCGGTGCGCACCCACGGCGCCCCGCCGGGACGGCCGTCCAGCGGCTCGGGCCACGGCTCGGCGTCCACGGTCGGCACCAGCGGCTCGCGCAGCGGCAGGTTGAGGTGGACCGGGCCGGGGGTGCCGCCGAGCGCGCCGGTCGCGGCCGCGCAGGCACGGCTGGCGGTCGAGCGCCACACGGCCACCTGGCCGGCACGGCGCTCGGGTGCGCCGAGGTCGTGCAGCCAGCGGACCGGCATACCGAACAGGCCCGGCTGGGTGGTGGTCTGGTTGGCTCCCGTGCCGCGCAGCTCCGGCGGGCGGTCGGCGCTGAGGACCAGCAGCGGCACCGCCGCGTGGTGCGCCTCGAGGACGGCCGGGTGCAGGTTGGCGACGGCGGTGCCGGAGGTGGTGACGACCGGCACCGGGCGGCGGGTCAGCTTGGCCAGGCCGAGGGCCAGGAACCCGGCGGAGCGCTCGTCCACGCGCACGTGCAGCCGGATCCGGCCGACGCGGTCAGCCTCCTGCAACGCATAGGCCAGCGGCGCCGAGCGCGAGCCGGGGCACAGGACCGCCTCGCGGACCCCGTGCCGCGCGAGCTCGTCGACGAGGACGGTCGCGAGGGCGGTCGAGGGGTTCACCTGCCCGATCCTGCCGCATCGGTCCGGCCGGACGCGGACGGCCGGGCAGGTTCGGCCGCCCCGACTCGCTCACGTGGTGCCCGGTACACCGCGAAGAGGGCCCCGACCAGCGCGGATTCGCGGCGCAGCGGGCACCAGGTCGCGCGGTGGGTGTCAGCGGGGGCGCGCACAATGGGGGCATGGCTCCGCTCGAGGTGCTCCGCAGCCAGGTCCAGCAGGCCGTCTTCGCCAAGGTCGCCGGGCCGGACGGCCCCGTCCTGCGTGACCGGATCCACGGCACGCCCGGCCCGCGCTGGTTCCCGCCCGGCTCGCCGATCCGGCGCGTGCACGCCGACACCGCGATGTACCCCGGCGGCATCCGCGCCCTGCTCCTGCAGTCGCTGCACCCCCTGGCCATGGCCGCGGTGGCCGAGCACTCGGGATACCGCTCCGACCCGTGGGGGCGGCTGGCGCGCACCAGCGCGTTCCTGGCGGTGACCACGTTCGGGACGGCCGAGGACGCGGAGGCCTCGGTGGCCGCGGTGCGGCGGGTGCACGCGCGGATCAGCGGCGTCGCGCCGGACGGGCGCAGCTACCGCGCCTCCGACCCGCACCTGCTCGCCTGGATCCACGTGGCCGAGGTGGACAGCTTCCTCACCGCGCACCAGACCTACGGCCGCCGCCCGCTGACGCCGCAGGAGGCTGACGAGTACGTCGCGCAGGCCGGTGAGGTGGCCCTCCGCCTCGGCGCAGACCCGGCCGAGGTGCCGACGAGCACCGCCGGGCTGGCCGCGCGGCTCGAGGCGTTCCGGCCCGAGCTCGAGGGCACGCGGGAGGCCCGCGACACGGCACGGTTCCTCCTGCTGGAGGCGCCGCTGCCGCTGGTGGCCCGGCCGGCGTACGGCCTGCTGTGGGCGGCCGCGGTCGGACTGATGCCGACGTGGGCGCGCTCGCCGCTGCTGCTGCCCCACCTGCCGATCCTGGAGCGCACCGCGATCCGCGCGGCCGGGCACACCATGGTCGGCGGGCTGCGTTGGCTGGCCGGTGCCGACGGCGTCGTCACCGTCGACGACCAGCCGGCCGCCTGAACCCCCGCGCAAACCGGCGGTAGCGCCGCCGCTGCCGGGCGTAGGGTCAGCCCTGCGGACAGGCCGGGGCGGTCCCTGGCCCGGGGACACGGGAGGCGCGCGTGGAAAGCACGACCTGGAGCGAGATCACCTCGGAAGCGGAGCTGCGCGAGCTGCTCGGCACCCCCATCCAGCGGGTCGCCGAGAAGGTGCGCCCCGAGCTGACCGCGCTCGACCGGCAGTGGCTGGCCACTTCGCCGCTGTGCGTCGTCGCGACCTCCGACGCCCGGGGGCGCCTCGACGCCTCCCCCAAGGGCGACCCCGCCGGCCACCTGATCCATGTCCTCGACGAGCGCACCATCGCCCTCGCGGAGCGCCCCGGCAACCGGCGCGCCGACGGCTTCCTCAACGTCCTGGAGAACCCCCACGTCGGGCTGCTCTTCCTCGTCCCCGGACGCGGGGACACCTTGCGGGTCAACGGCCGCGCCCGGCTGGTGCGCGAGGCGCCGTTCCTCGACGAGATGGTCGTCAAGGGCCGGCGCCCGGTGATGGCCATGGTCGTGGAGGTGGAGGAGGTCCTCTTCCACTGCTCCAAGGCGTTCGTGCGGTCGGCGCTCTGGCAGCCGGAGACGTGGCAGCCCGACGCCCTGCCGTCGCGGGCGCAGATCGCCAAGGACCTCGAGCGTCCCGAGACACCACTCGAGGAGCTCGAGGAGTACTACGGCCCCTCCTACGCGCGGGACGAGAACCTCTACGGGGCCTGACCTCTTCGCACGGGCGTGTCCTCCAGCAGGCGAAGGTCGTGCCGGTCGACGTCCCGCAGCTCGTAACCGGCGTGGAGCTCACGCTGCATCCGTGCCGACAGGCAGCGGACACCCGTCCCGCCGACCGAGCCCTCACACCAGGCGTCCGCCGGGTAGTCGAACCGGATGTCGTCGAGCCCCGCCTGCCAGGCGCGGCCGTCGGGCGCGAAGTGCAGCGGGTGCAGGTCCACGTGCCGGCCGGCGACGTGGTCGGACAGCTCCACCCGCACCGGGAGCCAGTCGGTGGTGACGACGAAACCGTTGCGCTGCAACACTTCCACGCACGCGTCCAGCCGACCCGCGTCAACGGCCACGTCGACGTCGCGGTGCTCACGGGTCTGCTGTCCGTGCAGCGCGTCGACGCCCCAGCCACCCGAGAGCCGCGGGCTCGCGCCCACGCAGGTCAGGAGGTGAAGGACCTCGACGACGTCAGCGGCGGTCGTCGGCACCGAGGACCTCCCAGCAGCGGCGGACCCGGTCGACCCACCAGTCACGCCGCTCCGCCGGTGCTGCCCACCGCTCCAGCAGCAGCGGGTCCACCTCGGCCGCAGTCACTGGCAGGGACCCGCCGCGGGGCACGACCGAGGGCACGGCCACGTCGCCGGCCATGAGCTCCACGGTGCCCAGCCCGCAGGCGAACGGCAGCTCCGGCAGCGCCGCCGCGAGCGCCACGCCGGCCGAGATGCCGACCGAGGTGTCCAGCGCGCTCGAGACGACCGTGGGCAGCCCGCACTCCTGGGCGACCGCGAGCGCCGCCCGCACCCCGCCGAGCGGCGCCACCTTGACCACGACCACGTCGGCGGCACCCTCGCGCGCCACACGCAGCGGGTCGGAGGCCTTGCGGATCGACTCGTCCGCCGCCACGAGCACCTCGGTCCCGCCCCGCGCCAACGCCGTTCGCAGCCGGGCGAGGTCCTCCACGGTCGCGCACGGCTGCTCGGCATACTCCAGCCCGTATCGCGCGAGCCGGGTCAGTGCCTCCCTCGCCTGCTCGAGGTCCCACCCGCCGTTGGCGTCCACGCGGATCCGCCCCTCCGGCCCCATCACCTCGCGCACCGCCGCCACCCGGTCGACGTCGTCGGCGAGGTGCTGCCCCCGCTCGGCGACCTTGACCTTGGCGGTGGTGCACCCGTCATACCGGGCCAGGACCGCGGCGACCTGGTCCGCCGGCACCGCGGGCACGGTGGCGTTGACCGGCACCGAGGACCGCTGCGCCACCGGCCAGCCCTGCCACCCGGCCTCGAGCGTGGCCGCCAGCCAGCGCGCGGACTCGGCGTCGTCGTACTCCAGGAACGGCGCGAACTCGCCCCAGCCGGCGGGTCCGCGCAGCAGCACCGCCTCGCGCTCCATCACCCCGCGGAAGCGCACCCGCATGGGGATCCGCACGACGTGGAGGGACTCAAGGACCTCCGACAGGCCCGGCAGGAGCGGATCAGGCATGCGCCTATCCTCGCTGACGTGACCGACCAGCAGAGCAGCCAGGACCGGACCGGGGCCGTGTCGGAGATCTTCGACCCGAGCGCGTGGGAGGTCGTCGAGGGCTTCGACTTCACCGACATCACCTACCACCGTGCCGTGGTCGACGGGCCGGCCCGCGGCACGGTGCGGATCGCGTTCAACCGCCCCGAGGTCCGCAACGCCTTCCGTCCGCACACCGTGGACGAGCTGTACCGCGCGCTGGACCACGCGCGGATGACCCCCGACGTCGGCGCCGTGCTGATCACCGGCAACGGCCCCAGCACCAGGGACGGCGGCTGGGCGTTCTGCTCCGGCGGCGACCAGCGCATCCGCGGACGCAGCGGCTACCAGTACGCCGACGGCGAGACCGCCGACACCGTGGACCAGGCCCGGGTCCGGGCTGCCGGCGGCCGGCTTCACATCCTGGAGGTGCAGCGCCTGATCCGCACCATGCCCAAGGTCGTCATCGCCGTGGTCAACGGCTGGGCGGCCGGCGGCGGGCACAGCCTGCACGTCGTGTGCGACCTGACCATCGCCAGCCGCGAGCACGCGCGGTTCAAGCAGACCGACGCCGATGTGGGCTCCTTCGACGGGGGCTACGGCTCGGCCTACCTGGCCAAGATGGTCGGGCAGAAGTTCGCCCGCGAGATCTTCTTCCTCGGCCGCACCTACTCGGCCGAGGACATGCACCGGATGGGTGCGGTCAACATCGTCGCCGACCACGCCGACCTCGAGCGCGAGGCGCTGCAGGTGGCCGCCGAGATCAACGGCAAGAGCCCGCAGGCGCAGCGGATGCTCAAGTTCGCCTTCAACCTCACCGACGACGGCCTCATGGGCCAGCAGGTGTTCGCCGGCGAGGCGACCCGTCTGGCCTACATGACCGACGAGGCGGTCGAGGGCCGCGACTCGTTCCTGGAGAAGCGCGACCCCGACTGGAGCCCCTTCCCCTGGTACTTCTAGGGATCCACGCCCAGCGAGGGACCGTGCGGCCGCCGCACGGTCCCTCGCGGCGTATCCGCGGCCGGTTCAGTCCAGGACCCGGTGCACCTTGTGCTGGGCGGCCTGGGCGCGCGGGCGCACCACCATCCGGTCGATGTTGACGTGCGCCGGACGGGTGGCCACCCACGCGACGCAGTCGGCGATGTCGTCGGCGGTCAGCGGCTCGGCCACCCCGGCGTAGACCGCGTCGGCCTTGTCCTGGTCCCCACCGAAGCGCTTGAGGGCGAACTCGTCGGTGCGCACCATCCCCGGCGCGATCTCGCAGACCCGCACCGGCTGGTCGAACAGCTCGAGCCGCAGCGTGTCGACCACCGCGGTCGTGCCGTGCTTGGCCACGACGTAGCCACCCCCGCCCTCGTAGGCGACCTGACCGGCGGTCGAGCCCATGACCACGACCTGCCCACCGGCGGCCACCAGCGCCGGCAGCAGCGCCTGGACCACGGCCACCACGCCGATGACGTTGACCTCGTACATCGCCCGCCACGCGTCGAGGTCGGCCGAGGCCACCGGCTCCAGCCCGATCGCCCCGCCGGCGTTGGCCAGCAGCAGGTCGCACCGCTCCCCCACCGCCTCGGCCAGCGCGGCGACGTCGGCGGCAGAGGTCACGTCGCACACGACCGCGCGTCCGCCGATCTCCGCGGCGAGCGCCTCGACCCGGTCGGCCCGGCGCGCGGCGCACACCACCTCGAAGCCGTCGGCCGCGAGCCGGCGGGCCGAGGCCGCACCGATCCCGCTGCTCGCACCGGTCACCACTGCCAGGGGTCGCGACGTCGCCATGCCGGCGAGTATCGCAACCCCACGGCATACCCTCCTGAGGTGACCCGCGACCTCGCCACCCTGGCCGTCCCGCCGGGGGCCGACGCCCTGCGCGTCCTGCCCGACCTCGCCCGCGCCCTGGACGGCACCGGCCCGGCGCTGCTGCCGTTCGCCGCCGGGAGCAAGGCACCCGCGCTGCCGCCCGCCCCGGGGACCCCGGCCGACCTGGCCCTGGCCGTCGGCACGTCCGGGTCCACCGGCCGGCCCAAGCGCGCCCTGCTGACCACGTCCGCGCTGCAGGCCTCGGCGCGGGCCACACACGCCCGCCTCGGCGGCGACGGCCAGTGGCTGCTGGCCATGCCCGCGCACCACGTCGCCGGCCTGCAGGTGCTCGTTCGCTCGCTCGTCGCCGGCACCGCCCCGGTCGCCGTGGACACCAGCGACGGCTTCACCCCGGCGGCGTTCGTCGCGGCCACCGGCCGCCTCGACCCGGCCGCGCGCAGCTACACCGCCCTGGTGCCCACCCAGCTGGTCCGCCTGCTCCAGGACCCCGAGGGCCGAGAGGCCCTCGCCCGGTATGCCGCGGTCCTGCTGGGTGGCGCCGCCGCGCCGCCCAGCCTGCTCGCCCGGGCGGCCGACGCCGGCGTCACCGTCGCCACGACGTACGGCATGAGCGAGACCGCCGGGGGCTGCGTCTACGACGGGCTCCCCCTCGACGGCACGCGGTTCGACCTCGACGACGACGGCCGGATCAGTCTGGGCGGCCCGACCGTGGCCCACGGCTACCTCGCCGAGCCCGGGCTGGGCGCCGCCGCCTTCACCCGCGGCCCGGACGGCACCCGCTGGTTCCGCACCGACGACCTCGGGCACGTCGACGCCGACGGCGCGCTGCACGTGCAGGGGCGGGTCGACGACCTGGTCAACACCGGCGGGGTCAAGGTCGCGCCGCGCGTCGTGGAGGAGGCGCTGCTCGCCCACGTCGAGGGCGTCACCGAGGCCGTGGTGGTCGGCGTGCCCGACGAGGAGTGGGGCCAGGCCGTGGCCGCTGCCGTCGTCGTGGCCGACCCGGCCGACCCGCCCGCGCTGGCCGACGTGCGGGCCCGGCTGCACGGCATACTGCCCGGCCACGCGCTTCCGCGACGGCTGCTGGTGCTGCCCGCGATCCCCCTGCGCGGCCCCGGCAAGCCGGACCGGGCCGCACTGCGGACCCAGTTCGGGGACACCCCCACGCAGTGAGAGAATCGGTGACCACAGGACCGAGGCCGGGGAGGCGACGAGGATGACGCGCGTGCTGTTGCCGCTGCTGGGTCTCGCGCTGACGATCTACGCCGTCATCGACTGCATCCAGACCGACCAGGAGGCCCAGCGCAACCTGCCCAAGCTGGCCTGGGTCGTGCTGATCCTGCTCTTCCCGCCGATCGGGGCGATCGCGTGGTTCGTCGCCGGCCGCCCGCGCCGGGGCTACGGCGACCGCGGTCGCGGCCCGGGTCGCCCCGGCACCCCGCTCGGCCCTGACGACGACCCCGACTTCCTGCGCAACCTGTAGCGCCCGCCCGCCACCCTCCGTCGACAGAGAACGATCACCCCATGGCCACGTTGTCCCAGTGGGTCGAGGGCGCACGCCCCAAGACCCTGCCCGCCGCCGTCGCGCCCGTCCTCGTCGGCAGCGGTGCCGCCGCCGCCCTCGATCGCTTCAACGCCGCCGACGCGGTGCTCGCGCTGCTGGTCTCGCTGGCGCTGCAGGTGGGCGTCAACTACGCCAACGACTACTCCGACGGCATCCGCGGCACCGACGCCGAGCGGGTCGGGCCGGTGCGGCTGGTCGGGCAGCGGCTGGCCACGCCGGGCAACGTCAAGCTCGCGGCGATGGCCTCCTTCGCCGCGGCCGCCCTGTTCGGCCTGGCCCTGGTCGCGCTGAGCGAGGCGTGGGTGCTGCTGTGGGTCGGCGCCGCCGCGATCGTGGCCGCCTGGTACTACACCGGCGGCAAGCGCCCCTACGGCTACGCCGGCCTGGGCGAGGTGTTCGTCTTCGTCTTCTTCGGGCTGGTCGCCGTCCTCGGCACGACCTACACCCAGGCGCACCAGCTGTCCGCCGCAGCCTGGGCCGGCGCGGTGGGCGTCGGCGCGATCGCCGCGGCGATCCTGGTCGCCAACAACCTGCGCGACATCCCGGGCGACACCGTCGCCGGCAAGCGCACCCTCGCCGTGCGGCTCGGCGACCGCCGCACCCGCCTGCTCTACGTCGTGCTCCTCGTCATCGCGCTGGTCGCGGTCGGCTGGGCCGCGGTCTCCGGCTGGACCGCGCTGCTGGCGCTGGCCTCCTTCGCCCTCGCCGTGCCGCTGCTGCGCCGGGTGTGGGGCGGCGCCCAGGGTCGCGACCTCATCCCGGTGCTGGCCGGCACCGGCCGGTTCGAGCTGGTCTACGCCGCGCTGCTCGCGCTGGGACTGACGCTGTCCTGACCCGGCCGGCCACCCGGCATACCCCGCCTGGACTCGCCCCCCTCCCCCGACCGAACACCTCAAATCCGTCGTTTCGGGGCCTCCAGGGCCCGGAAACGACGGATTTGAGGTGTTCGGTGGTGAAGCGCGAAGCGCGGCGCTCAGGCGTGCGCGGCGCCGCCGTCCTCGTCGTCCTCGACCTGCTCGTCGCTGCGGCGCTCCGAGGCGCGCGCCTGGCGCTGCTCGACCCGCGCGGCGACCTTGCGGCTGAACTCCTCGCGCGGGCCGGCGAGGACGAAGAAGGACACGGCCATCGAGCCGAGCGCGGCCACGACGACGAGCCAGATCTCACGCAGCCCGATGAGGTAGCCCAGGCAGATGAAGCCCAGGAACATCAGCAGGCGCAGGACGGTGTAACGGGCCATCGATCACATTCCGGAGTAGGAGTGCTGGCCGACGAAGAACACGTTGACGACCATGTAGTTGACGAGGATGCAGCCGTAGCCGGCCAGGGCCAGGTAGGCGGCGCGGCGGGCGGACCAGCCGGTGGTGGCGCGGGCGTGCAGGTAGGCGGCGTAGACCACCCAGATCACGAAGGTCCACACCTCCTTGGGGTCCCAGTTCCAGTAGTGGCCCCAGGCCTGCTCGGCCCAGATCGCGCCGGCGATGAGGGTGAACGTCCACAGCGGGAAGGCCACGATGTGCAGGCCGTATGCCGTGCGGTCCAGCTGGCGGGCCGACGGCAGGGCCGTGTGCACCTTGGCCCGCATCCCGGTGAGCTGCTCGGCCGGCAGCGCCTCGAGCCAGCTCATGACCAGGTAGAGGATCGTCACGCTGAACGCGATGGTGAAGATCGCGACCGACAGCGTGGCGACGGTGACGTGGATGACCAGCCAGTACGACTTCAGCGACGGCAGCAGCTGGCTGGCCTGGGTGTAGAACACCGTGGTCGCCAGGCCGAGGGTCAGCAGCACCGGGCCGACGACGAACAGGCCCAGCCAGCGCAGGTCGCGACGGGTGGACAGGCCGAGGAAGACGACCATGACGAAGGAGCAGCCGACGAGGGAGAACTCGTACATGTTGCCCAGCGGCGGGCGCTCGACCGACAGCCCGCGCAGCGCGGTCGCGGCGACGAGCAGCGCGGCCCCCAGCCAGGACAGGGACATGCCGATGCCGGCGGCCTTGCGGCGCCGCGGCGCGGGCGCGACCCCGGCGGTGGCCTCGGTCGTCGCCGGCCCACCGGCCCCGGCCAGCTCCCGCGCCGGGGCGGCGACCTTGGGCGCCACGCCGGCGAGGTCGACGGCGAAGGAGATCATGGCGATGGTGAAGACCGCCATGGCCGAGTAGAGGCTCAGGTTCGAGTACGACGCGAGCGTCTCGTTCGTCAGGATCTCGTTGCTCATGCGGTGCGCCCTGTTCGTTCTGCGATGGAGGCGAGCAGGTCCTCGACGGCACCTGCGAGCCCGGCGTCCTCACCCTTGGCCAGGGCGCCGATGGTGACCACGGTACGTCCCGTGCCCGCAGGGTCCGAGGCCGACCCCCGCTGACCTGCGGTGATCTCCTGCACCCGGACGAAGACCCGCCGGCGGCGGATCATCAGCGAGGCGATCAGGCCGGCCAGGGCCAGCAGCGCACCCCACAGCGCGAACGGCTTGCCCGGGTCGTGGCGGATCGACAGGCCGGCGAAGCGCTGCACCCCGTCGAAGGTGATGCTGCCGCGGCCGCCGGGCAGCTGGTAGCTCTTGCCCGGCGTCAGCCAGATCCGCAGCGGGGTGCCCTTGCCGTCGGTCAGCTGGGTCATCTTCTCGGTGGAGAGGGTGTAGACCGACTGCGGCCGCCCACCGGGGTAGAGCTCGCCCTCGTAGACGCCGAGCGCCAGCGCGGGGTTCTTCAGGTCCGGGAAGGCCGAGGACGGCCCGAAGGTCTTGTCGATGTAGGCCGTCGGCAGGAAGAAGCCGAAGAAGCCGAGCTGCTTGGGGCTGGCCGCCGACACCTTGACCGCGCCGACCGACTTGTAGTTGTTGTCCTGGGTCAGGAACGGCGTGGCCTGGTGGTAGAGCACCTGGCCCTTGGCGTCGCGCACCGTGACCACCGGCGCGTAGCCGTTGCCGAGCAGGAACACCGACGCGCCGCCCATGGTCAGCGGGTGGTTGACCTTGAGCACCTGCTTCTGCGGCGCCGCGTCGGGGTTGTCGCGCGTCGTCGTGTATGCCGTGAAGTCGCGGGGTGCGCCGCGCTGCGCCCCCAGCGCCTTCTCCTCGAAGGTCACGTCGAGCTTGTCCACCGCCACGGAGAACGGCGTGAGGCTCTCGGCGTCCACCCACGGGCCGGGGTCGATGGTGTCGTAGGCCGAGATGGTGTTGGAGAACGTCTCCCCGACGGGGACGATGACGTCGCCGCGCCACCCGAAGAGGTGACCGACCGCGATACCGATGATCACGACGATCAGGGCAAGGTGGAAGACGAGGTTGCCCGTCTCGCGCAGGTAGCCGCTCTCGGCGCTGAGCGAGCCCTCGTCGTGGGCGTGCACCCGGAACCGCTTGCGGCGCAGCACCTCGCGGGCGGCGGCGAGCACGGCGGCCGGCTCGGCCTCGACGGTGACCTCGCCGTGCTCGGGCAGCCGCTCCAGGCGGCGCGGGGCGCGCGGCGGGACGGCGCGCATGGCGTGCCAGTGGATCCGCGAGCGGGGCACCACGCAGCCGACGAGGGAGACGAACAGCAGCAGGTAGATCGCCGCGAACCAGGGCGAGGAGTAGACGTCGAAGAAGCCGAGGCGGTCCAGCCACGGGCCGAGGCTGCGGTGCTGGGCCAGGTAGTCGGCGACCCGGCCGGCGTCGATGTTGCGCTGCGGCCAGATCGAGCCGGGGACGGCGGCGATGGCCAGCAGGAGCAGCAGGAACAGCGCGGTGCGCATGCTGGTCAGCTGCCGCCACGCCCAGCGCAGCATCCCGAGCGGGCCGAGGCGCGGCAGGGTGACCGCGGTGTCCTCGGTCTCGTCGGGGCGGGTGTCGAGGCGCTCGTCGGCGCGGCTCATCTAGAGCACCGTCCTGAAGTTGTCGACCAGACGGGTCTGGAGGGTGGTGGTCACGGTGTCCCACAGGCCGGTGACCAGCAGGACGCCGACCGCGAGCAGCAGCAGGCCGCCGGCGAGCTGGATGCCGCGGTGGTGGCGCTTGAGCCAGCCGGAGGCCCGCCCGGCGCGGCTGTAGCCGAGGGCGATGAGCAGGAACGGCACCCCGAGCCCGAGGCAGTAGGCCACGGCGAGGACGGTGCCGCGGGCCACCGCGTTGGCGTCGCCGCTGGTGGTGGCCAGGGTCATCACGGCGCCCAGGGTCGGGCCGGTGCACGGGGCCCAGCCCAACCCGAACACGACGCCCAGCAGCGGGGCGCCGAGCAGCCCGGCGCGGGGGCGCCAGCGCGGGGCGAAGGTGCGCTGGGTGCCAAGGCCTCCGACGCCGAGGAACACCAGCGCCATGAGGATCACCAGCACGCCGCCGACGCGCATGAGGGTGGTGCGGTACTCGACCAGCAGCGCCCCGACCGAGGCGAAGAACGCGGCGCCGGCCACGAACACGGCGCTGAAACCGAGGACGAACAGCAGCGCCCCGGTGAACAGGCGCCCCCGGCCCCGCTTGGCCAGGGCCACGTCGGACAGGCCGGTGACGTAGCCGAGGAAGCCGGGCACGAGCGGCAGCACGCACGGGGAGGCGAAGGAGACCAGGCCCGCCACGAGAGCGACCGCGATGGCGACCGGCAGCGCGCCGGTGGCCACGGTGGTGCCCGCGTCCGCGGTCACGGAGGCGACCACGCTCGCGTGCAGGGGGGCCAGGCCGGTCATGTCGGGCCCGCTCAGGCCTTCTCGGCGAGGACGTCGTCGACGAGGCCGGACAGGGTGGAGGTCTGCACCGGGCCGAGCACGCGCGCGGCGATCCGGCCACGGGTGTCCAGGACCAGCGTCGTCGGCACCGTCGGGGCCTTGCCGCGCAGGGCGAGCACCGGGGCGCCGCCGTCGTAGGCCAGGGAGGGGTAGGTGATGCCGCGCGAGCGCAGGAACGCCGCACCCGCGTCGGGGCCCTCCTTGAAGTCCAGGCCGAGGAACTGCACCGGCTTGTTGGCCTTCTCGTAGGAGCTCCAGGCCTGCTGCAGGTCACCGGCCTCTGAGACGCACGGCCCGCACCACGAGCCCCACACGTTGACCACGAGGACCTTGCCGCGGGCCTGGTCCATCGACCACGGCTTGCCGTCGACGTTGGTGCCCTTGAGGCGCACCGCGTCCTCGCGCTTGTCGAGCGCGATCCGCTCGACCGTGCCGTCGCCGGAGACGAAGCCCTTGCGGTCACCGGACTGGGCCTGCGCCGAGATGGAGTTGGGGTCGCTGCTGCACGCCGTCAGGCCGAGGGCCAGCGCGGCGGCCACCCCGAGTGCCACGAGCCTCACGCGCCCGCCTTCCTGGCCGCGTGGGCCAGCAGCGCACCCGCGGGCTCGCTGTAGGAGATCGACTCGAGCTGGTCCCCGAGGAAGCTCAGCGTCGTCAGCGAGGCCAGGGCGCACTGCCGCTTGCGCGGGTCGTGCCACAGGCGCTTGCCCTCGAGCTTGTTGCGCAGGGTCCAGACCGGCAGCTGGTGGGAGACGATGACCGCCTCGTGGCCCCGGGCCACGGCGCGCGCGTCGGTGACCGCGGCCACCATCCGGGCGGCGATCTCGGCGTAGGGCTCGCCCCAGGAGGGCCGGAACGGGTTGAGCAGCTTGGGCCAGTGCTCGGGGTGGCGCAGGGAGCCGTCGCCGACGCCGAAGGTGCGGCCCTCGAAGTGGTTGCCCGCCTCGATGACCCGGTCGTCGGTGTGGATGGCCAGCTCGTGGACGGCCGCGATCGGGGTGGCCGTCTCCTGGGCCCGGTCCAGCGAGGACGCGACCACGTGGGTCACGTCGTGGCCGGCGAGGTGGTCGGCCACCGCCTGGGCCATGTCCCGCCCGAGCTCGGACAGGTGGAAGTCGGGCAGCCGCCCGTAGAGCACGCCGGTGGGGTTGTGGACCTCACCGTGGCGCATCACGTGCACCACGGTGCGCACACCGGTGGAGGACATCTGCGGGGTCATGACCCGATTGTCGCAAACGACTCTGTGACGGCCCGGGCCGCCGCGGGCAGCGCGGAGACGACCTTGTCGACGGCCGCGTCGTCGTGGGCCGCGCTGACGAACCACGCCTCGAACGCGCTCGGCGGCAGGTGCACGCCCTGGCTGAGCATCGAGTGGAAGAAGGCCGAGAACGCCTGGGAGTTCTGGGCTTTGGCGTCGTCGTAGTTGTGCACGGCCTCCTCGCGGAAGAACACCGAGAACATGCTCCCGGCCCACTGCACGACGTGCGGTATGCCGTGCCGCGACAGCTCCTGCGTGGTCGCCGTGGCTATGGCAGAACTCACGTCGGCCAGGCGCTGGTAGACCTCGGGCGTGCAGCCCCGGAGGGTGGCCAGGCCGGCGGCGGTGGCCACGGGGTTACCCGACAGGGTGCCCGCCTGGTAGACGGGGCCGAGCGGCGCCAGCATCGCCATGACGTCGGCGCGACCGCCGAACGCGGCCGCGGGGAACCCGCCGCCCATGACCTTGCCGAAGGTGAACAGGTCCGGCGCGCCACCGTCATACGGGCCCTCGACGCCGTACCAGCCGGCCGCACTGCACCGGAAGCCGGTCATGACCTCGTCGGAGATGAGCAGGGCACCGTGCTCGCGGGTGACCCGGCGCATGGCCTCGGTGAAGCCGGGCAGCGGCGGGACGACGCCCATGTTGCCGGCGGCCGCCTCGGTGATGACGGCGGCGATCTCGGCGCCGTGCTCGGCGAACGCGGCCTCGAGCGCCTCGACGTCGTTGTACGGCAGCACGATCGTCTCGCCTGCGCTGGAGGCGGGCACGCCCGCGGAGTCCGGCAGGGCGAACGTGGCGACACCGCTGCCGGCGGAGGCCAGCAGCGCGTCGACGTGGCCGTGGTAGCAGCCGGCGAACTTCACGACCTTGGACCGGCCGGTGAAGCCACGGGCCAGGCGGATCGCGCTCATGGTCGCCTCGGTGCCGCTGCTGACCAGGCGCACCTGCTCGACCGGCTCGACCCGGGCGACGATCTCCTCGGCCAGGGCCACCTCGTTCTCGCTCGGCGTGCCGAAGCTGAACCCCCTGGTCGCCGCCTCCTGCACCGCCGCCATCACGCCCGGGTGGGCGTGGCCGAGGATCATCGGCCCCCAGGAGCAGACCAGGTCGACGTACTCCCGTCCGTCGACGTCCCGCAGCCACGGCCCCTGCGCGCTCGCCATGAACCGCGGGGTGCCACCCACGGCACGGAACGCGCGAACCGGGCTGTTCACGCCGCCGGGCGTGACGCGGGCCGCGCGCTCGAGCAGGGCCTGGGACTCAGGGGCCTCGAAGGGGTATGCCGTCATGCCCCCGATTGTCTCAGGCCGGCAGGACCCCCTCGGCCACCTCCTCGCACGCCCCCGTGGCCTCGATGCCGTCGGCGATGGCGGCCATTGCCGCGCCCATCGCGAGCAGCTGGGCGCGCGTGAGGTGGTCGGTCAGCGCAGCCCGCACGCTGGCGACGTGCAGCGGCGCGATGGCCTCCACCGCGGCATACCCCTCGTCGGTGAGGACGAGCTCGACGCCGCGGCGGTCGCCCTCGCACGGCTCGCGGCGCACGAAGCCCCGCTTCTCCAGCCGGGAGGCGGTGTGCGTGAGCCGGCTGCGCGACTGGACCACCAGCGTGGCGATCTCGGACATGCGCAGCCGCCGGCGCGGGTTCTCGCTGAGCATCGACATGATCTCGTACTCGCTCAGCTGCACCCCGTGCGCGAGCAGGTCACGGTCGAGGGCCACCTCGAGGAGCCGGCTCGCGCGCAGGTAGGAGCGCCATGCCTGCTGCTCCTCCTCGTCGAGCCAGCGCGGTGCGGTCAGGTCAGTGCTCATGGAATGTAGTTTACCGTTCAGTGGTTGAAGATTAAACTTAATCGGCGTACAGTCGACAACAGGACGCCACAGGCAGACCTTCCACAACCCGCCTGGGACGTGACTCCACCCGCAATCACCCAAGGAGTATCTCGATGACCACCTTCTCCGACCTCACCCCCGGCACCTGGGACGTTGACGCCTCGCACAGCGAGCTGGGCTTCGTGGCCCGTCACCTGATGGTCACCAAGGTCCGCGGCCAGTTCAAGGACTTCCGGGCAACCGTCACCGTCGGCGAGCAGCTCGAGGACTCCTCGGTCGAGGCCACCGTCCAGCTCGCGTCGGTCGAGACCGGCAGCCCCGACCGTGACGGCCACCTGCGCTCGGCCGACTTCTTCGACACCGACAACAACCCGGAGATGACCTTCCGCAGCACCAAGGTCACCCCCGACACCCTCGAGGGCGACCTGACCATCAAGGGCGTCACCCAGCACGTCGTCTTCGACCTCAGCTTCAACGGCGTGGCCAAGGACCCGTGGGGCGGCACCCGCGCCGGCTTCGAGGCCTCCGCGGAGATCAACCGCAAGGACTTCGGCCTGACCTGGAACGCCGCGATCGAGGGCGGCGGCGTCCTCGTCAGCGACAAGGTCAAGATCAACCTCGACATCCAGCTCGTGGCCGCCCAGGTCCCGGCGACCGTCTGACCTCCCCGCCACACGACGAAGGGCCGCACCCACTCCTCCGGGTGCGGCCCTTCGTCATGCCGTGGCGGCTCAGCGCAGCGCGCGAGCGGCCTCGACGGCGTAGTAGGTGAGGATGTTCTGCGCGCCGGCCCGGTGGATCGCGGTGAGCGACTCCATCATCACCCGCTCGCGGTCGATCATCCCGGCCGCGGCGGCGGCCTCGATCATGGCGTACTCCCCGGAGACCTGGTAGGCGCTGACCGGCACCTCCGACTCGGCCGCGACGGCCGAGACGATGTCCAGGTAGGGCAGCGCGGGCTTGACCATGACCATGTCCGCGCCCTCGGCGATGTCCAGGCGCACCTCGCGAAGCGCCTCCACGGCGTTGCCCGGGTCCTGCTGGTATGCCGTCCGGTCGCCCTCCAGGGCCGACTCCACCGCGTCGCGGAACGGGCCGAAGAAACCCGAGGCGTACTTGGCGGCGTAGGCCAGCAGGATCGTGTCGGTGTGTCCGGCCTCGTCGAGGGCGGCCCGGACGTGGCCGACCTGGCCGTCCATCATCCCGGACAGGCCCAGCACGTGCGCCCCGGCCTCGACCTGGGCCAGGCCCATCGCCGCGTAGCGCTCCAGCGTCGCGTCGTTGTCCACCCGGCCGGCGGCGTCGAGGACCCCGCAGTGGCCGTGGTCGGTGAACTCGTCCAGGCACAGGTCGGCCATGACGACGGTGTCGTCGCCGACGGCGTCCCTCAGCCGGCGGAGGCCGACGTTGAGGATGCCCTCGGGGTCGTCGGCGCCGGAGCCGACCGCGTCCCGGGTGGACGGCACGCCGAAGAGCATCAGCCCGCCGACGCCGGCCTCGACCGCCTCGACGGCAGCCTTCTCCAGCGAGTCCAGGGAGTGCTGGACCACGCCCGGCATCGACCGGATCGGCAGCGGCTCGGCCGCCCCCTCCCGCACGAACATCGGCAGGATGAGGTCGGCCGGGTGCAGCCGCGTCTCCGACACGAGCCGGCGCACGGCCGGGCTCTGCCGCAGCCGGCGAGGACGCTGGGCGGGGAAGCCCATCACTTGGCCTTGCGTCGCGAGGAGGCCTTCCGGGCGCTGGGGCGCACGACCGGCTCGCCGGCCTCGGTGGCGGCCAGGGCCAGGCCCAGGCCGTACTCGGCCAGCGCGTCGACGAGGGACTCGGCCGACGCCTCGGCCGCGAGGACGTCGACCCGCAGGCCGTGCTCCTCGGCGGTCTTGGCCGTGGCCGGGCCGATGCAGGCGACGACGGTCGCGGCGTGCGGCTTGCCGGCGATGCCGACGAGGTTGCGCACCGTGGAGCTGGAGGTGAACACGACCGCGTCGAACTTGCCGGTCTTGATCGCCTCGCGCACCGGCGCCGCCGGCGGGGCGGCACGCACGGTCCGGTAGGCCGTCACGTCGTCGACCTCCCAGCCCATCTCCTCCAGGCCGGCGACCAGCGTGTCCGTGGCGATGTCGGCACGGGGCAGGAAGACGCGGTTGATCGGGTCGAGGACCTCGTCGAACGGCGGCCATTCGGCCAGCAGGCCCTGGGCCGACTGCTCACCGGAGGGCACCAGGTCGGGCTGCAGGCCCCACTCGCGCAGCGCCGCGGCGGTGACCCCGCCGACGGCGGCGATCTTCAGCCCGGCGAACGCACGGGCGTCGAGGCCGAACTCGGCGAACTTCTCCTTGACCGCGCGCACCGCGTTGACGGAGGTGAAGCCGATCCACTCGTAGCGGCCGGTGACCAGGCCCTTGATCGCGCGCTCCATCTGCTGCGGGGTCCGCGGTGGCTCGACGCTGATCGTCGGGACCACGTCGCTGGTCGCGCCGTAGGAGGCGAGCCGGTCGGTCATCGGGCCGGCCTGGTCCTTGGTGCGCGGCACGAGGATGTTCCAGCCGAACAGCGGCTTGGTCTCGAACCACGACAGCTGCTCGCGCAGGGCGACCGTGGCGCCGACGACGGCGAGGGTCGGGAACTCGACCTTGGCCGACTTCATCGTCGCGGCGACCGAGCCCAGCGTCGTGGTGTGCGTGCGCTGGGTGATCGTGGTGCCGCGCTCGGTCAGGGCGACCGGCGTCTCCGGGTCACGGCCGGCGGCCAGCAGGTCGGCCAGGCTCCGGGCCAGGGACTCCGGCGTGCCGAGCACGACCACGGTGACGTCCGTGCCGGTGGAGCGGGCCCAGTCGACCTTGGTGTTGTCGCCCGAGACGACGTGCAGCGTCGGCGACGACGCGGACGTCAGCGGCACCCCGGCATACGTGGGCACGGCGCTGACGGCGCTGACACCCGGGACGACCTCGAAGCCGATGCCGGCCTTGCGGCAGGCCAGGGCCTCCTCGGCCAGGCCGTTGAAGGTGGCCGGGTCGCCGTCCATGAGGCGCACGACGAGGCCGGCGTGACCGCCCGCGGCGCCGGCGGACTTGGCCGCCTTGACCACGAGCTTGGCGCGGGAGGCGTGGGTCAGCGGCTGGCCGTGCTCGCCGTGGCCGGCGTCGACGACCTCCACGCCCTCGCGGACGAACGGTGCGATGAAGTCCTCGCGGGCCACCTGGTCGATCACGACGACGTCGGCGGCGGCGAGGTACTCGGCGGCACGCTGCGTCAGCAGGCCGGGGTCGCCGGGACCGGCACCGACGAACGCGACCCGGCCCAGGGGCTTGCTGGTGCGGCTGGTCGTGGTGGCGGTCGTCTGGCTGTTGCTGGGGGTTGAGCGCGTGGGGCTCACAGGGCACGCTCCGGAGCGGTCGGGTCTGGGCGGTCGGCGGGGTCGTGGGGGCGGTTGGCCACGCGCTGGGGGTCGTGGCCTCCCGCCCTGTCTGGGTCGGGTGGTCGGTCCTCAGTGACGGCCGGCCCCAGGCCGACCGTGACGATGTGTCGGGCTCCGTCCTCGAGCAGGACGGCAGCGAGCTCGCGGCCGAGACGCTCGGCCTCGGGCACCGGGCCGGTGACCGAGCGGCGCAGCTCGCCCGCTCCGTCCTCGCTGCCCACGAAGGCTCGCACGGACAGCTCGGCGCCGTCCATTCCCTCGACGACCTCGGCGAGGGCGCCGATCGGCGCGGTGCAGCCGGCCTCGAGCGCCGCGAGCAGGGCACGCTCGGCGGTGACCGAGGCCCGGGTGTCGGCGTCGTCGAGGGAGCGCACGGCCGCGGTGGCCAGCGGGTCGTCGCTGCGCACCTCGACGGCGAGGGCGCCCTGCCCGGGGGCGGGCAGCATCTGCAGCGGGTCGAGCAGCTCGGTCACCTCGTCGAGGCGGCCGAGGCGGGCCAGGCCGGCGGCGGCGAGGACCACCGCGTCGACCTTGCCGTCGTGCACGAGGCGAAGGCGGGTGTCGACGTTGCCGCGGATGGCGCGGACGTCCAGGCCGAGGCCCAGGGCCGCGATCTGGGCGGCTCGGCGGGGGGACCCGGTGCCGACCACGGCGCCGGCCGGCAGCTCGCCGAGCGTGAGGCCGTCGCGGGCGACCAACGCGTCGCGGGGGTCCTCCCGACGCGTCACCGCGGCGACGGTCAGGCCCGGCTCGGGGGCGACGGGCAGGTCCTTGAGCGAGTGCACGGCCAGGTCGACCTCACCGGCCAGCAGCGCCTGGCGGATGGCCGCGGCGAAGACGCCGGTGCCACCGATCGCCGACAGCGGCTGGGTGGAGGTGTCGCCGAACGTGGTGATCTCGACCAGCTCGACCTCGTGGCCGAGGGCGCGCAGCTGGTCGGCGACCCACCCGGACTGGGTGGTCGCGAGGGCCGAGCGGCGGGTGCCCAGGCGCAGGCGGGTCACGCCAGACCACTCCCCTCGGGCGGCACGGAGACGGCCGCGACGTCGTGCGGGTCGAGGTCGAACAGCTCGCGCAGGGCCTGGGCGTAGTCGCCGCCCTGGCCCTCGCCGGCCAGCTCCTTGACCCGCACCGTCGGCGTGTGGAGCAGCTTCTCGACGACGCGGTGCACCGCCAGCTGGACCTCGCCGCGGGTGGTCTCGTCCAGCTGGGGCAGCCGCTGCTCGAGGCGGGACAGCTCGGCGGCCACGACGTCGGCGGCGCGGGAGCGCAGGGCGGCGACGGTGGGCGCCACGGCCTGGGCGCGGCGGCCGGTGAGGTAGGCGGCGACCTCGGCGGTGACGAGGTCCTGGACCTGCTGCAGCTGCGGGCTGACCTGGCCCGGGGCGAGGTCGGCGCCGAGCTCTTCGAGCCCGACGACGTCCACGGTCTCGACCTCGGCGGCACGCGGGTCGACGTCGCGCGGCAGCGCGAGGTCGACGAGCACTTGCGCGCGACCGGCCCGGTCGACGGCGGCGCGGCCGACCATGTCCGCGGTGAGCACATGGCCCACGGCGCCGGTGCACGAGATGACCAGGTCTGCCTCGCGCAGCGCCTGCTGCAGGTCCTCGAACGGCAGGGACCGCCCGCCGGTGGTGGTGGCCAGCCGCTGGGCCTTGCTGCGGGTGCGGTTGATGACCACGAGGTCACCGGCGCCGCCGCGGGCGACCGTCGTCGCCGCGAGGCTGCTCATCGAGCCGGCACCGACGACGAGGACCCGCGTCTGCTCCAGCGGCCCGAGGGCGCGCGCCGCCCGGGCCAGCCCGGCCTCGACCAGGGACACGCTGACGGTGTCCAGCTCGGTCTCGGAGTGGGCCCGCTTGCCGACCCGCAGCGCCTGCTGGAACAGCGAGGCGAGGGTGCCGCCGGCCTGGCCGTCGGCCTGGGCGGTGCGCAGGGCCTCGCGCAGCTGGCCGAGGATCTGGCCCTCGCCGACCGCCATCGAGTCCAGCCCGCAGGCGACCGTGAAAGCGTGGGCGATGGCCCGGTCCTCGTAGTGGACGTAGAGGTGCTCGCGCAGGTCGCCCAGCGGCACGCCCGAGCTGGCGGCGAGCGCCTCGCCGATCTCGTTGACCGCACCGTGGAAGGTCGCGGCCTCGGCGTAGACCTCGAGCCGGTTGCAGGTGGAGACCACGACGGCCTCGTGCACGCTCTCCCCGGCCCGGACGGTGCGGGCCAGCGCGGCCACGCCCTCGGCGTCGAGGGAGACCGACTCCAGCACGGGGATGGGGGCCGTGCGGTGCGACAGGCCCAGGACGACGACGCTCACCGGACCACCTCGCGCAGCGGGGTGCGGCGGGCGGCGAGGGCCTTGCGCTGCTCGTGGAAGGCGAGGATCTGCAGCTCCATGGACAGGTCGACCTTGCGCACGTCGACGCCGTGGGGCACCGAGAGCACGCAGGGGGCGAAGTTGAGGATCGAGCGCACCCCCGCGGCGACGAGGCGGTCACAGACCCCCTGGGCGGAGGCGGCCGGGGTGGCGATGACGCCGATGGCGATGCCGTCCACCTCCGCGACCCGCTCGAGGTCGTCCATCGGGCGGACGGCCACCCCGGCGATGTGCTGGCCGACGATGTCGGGGTCGTGGTCCAGCAGCGCGACCACGCGGAAGCCGCGGGTGACGAAGCCGGAGTAGTTGGCCAGGGCGTGCCCGAGGTTGCCCAGCCCGACGATGGCCACGGGCCAGTCCTGGGTCAGGCCGAGCTCGCGGGAGATCTCGTAGGCGAGCAGGTCGACCTCGTAGCCGACCCCGCGCACGCCGTACGAGCCGAGGTGGGAGAGGTCCTTGCGCAGCTTGGCCGAGCGCACCCCGGCCGCCGTCGCGAGCTCCTCGGAGGAGACGGAGGTGATTCCTCGCTCGGCGAGGTCCGTCAGGGCACGCAGGTACTCCGGTAGCCGGGCAACTGTCGCGTCGGGGATTCCTCGACGGGCTGCGGGGTCGGCGGTCACTGTCGCACCGGCTCCTTCCGTACAGGTCCGGACGTCACAGGCCGGACTGGAGCGCGTGGGTTCACCTCAGGGTAGGTCTTTGTGAACACACGCACAAAGTCGCGAACCGACCCCGCCGTCTGGTAGGTGAGGGATGTCACCGACAATGCGAGGTTCAGCCCCCGAGCGCGGCGCGCAGGCGCCGCTCATCGACCCTCCAGTAGTCGTGCTGGCGGCCGTCCACGAGCGTGACCGGGATCTGCTCGGCGTACTCCGCCAGGAGCTTCTCGTCCTCGAGCACCGACCACTCCTGCCAGCCGACGCCGAGGTCGTCGGCGACCCGCGAGATGACCTCGCGGGCGTCGTCGCACAGGTGGCAGCCGGGCTTGCCGATCAGGGTGATGCGCGGTGCGGGGGTGGCAGGCACCTCACCACTGTATGCCGCGCGGCCGCCCCCTCCGGCCCGGTCTAGGCTGGTGCCATGGAGCTGCCGGCGGGGCCCGACGAGCACGAGACCGTCGCCGCTGCTGTCCACCTGCCGGACGGCCTCGACCACGCCCTGGCGGTGCCGGTGGACCCGACCGCCGCCGCGTTCTTCGACCTCGACAACACGCTGCTGCGTGGCGCGAGCGTCTTCCACCTCGCCAAGGGCCTCTACCGGCGCAAGTTCTTCGGCGCCCGCGACATCGTCGCGATGCTGTGGAAGCAGGCGTGGTTCCTCGCCGTCGGGGAGAACCTCGACCACGTCGCCAAGATCCGCGAGCAGGGCCTGGGCTACGTCGCCGGCCACTCGGTCTCCGAGCTGACCGAGATCGGCGAGGAGATCTACGACGAGGTGATGGGCGAGAAGATCTGGCCCGGCACGCACGCCCTGGCGCAGATGCACCTCGACTCCGGGCAGCGGGTCTGGCTGGTCACGGCCACGCCGATCGAGGTCGCCGAGGTCATCGCCCGGCGGCTCGGCCTGTCCGGCGCGCTCGGCACGGTGGCGGAGACCGAGGACGGCCTCTACACCGGTCGCCTCGAGGGCGAGCCGCTGCACGGCGAGGCCAAGGCGGTGGCCGTGCGCGCCCTGGCGGACCAGGAGGGGCTGGACCTGTCCCGCTGCTCGGCCTACTCCGACTCGGCCAACGACATCCCGCTGCTGTCGCTGGTGGGCCACCCCAACGCGATCAACCCCGACGCACGGCTGCTCGAGCACGCCCGGGCCAACGGCTGGCAGGTGCGCGACTACCGCACCAAGCGCAAGGCGGCCAAGCTCGGCCTCCAGGCGGCGGGGGCCACCGCCCTGGCCGGGGCCCTCGCAGCCGCCTCGGCCCGCCGGCTGCGCCGCTGAGGCCATCCCGAGGCGGGTTTCACGCCGGACCCCCCTGACATTTCGGGCGACTTTGGGGAGACTGTGCGCCGAGGAGGTTGCCCCATCGTGAGCCGGAGGATGCAGGGTCGCGCGAGCATGCCCGCGCGCCGGGGCCGCGCCCACGCGGCGCGGTGGGTTGCGCCTGCCCCGGTGCCGGCCGGCATACCGGTCCTGCCCGACCACGGGCTGGGCGACGCCACGCGGTCGTTCCTGGACAGCCTCCGCGTCCTGCTCGCCGCTGCCGCTGCCGCCGCCGGTGGCGGTGCGCCCGGTGGGGGCGGCACCGCGCTGCAGCAGCCCGGCGGCATCCCCGAGGACATGGACCGGGTGGCAGCCCTGGTCGAGCTGGCCCAGGGCGGCGACGCCGAGGCGTTCGGCCTGCTCTACGAGCGCTACGTCGACCTGGTCTACCGCTACATCTACGTGCGCGTGGGCTCGCGGCACCTGGCCGAGGACCTCACCTCCGAGACGTTCGTGCGCGCGCTGCGCCGGATCGACTCCTTCTCCTGGCAGGGACGGGACATCGCGGCGTGGTTCGTGACCATCGCCCGCAACCTCATCACCGACCACGCCAAGTCGGCGCGGTTCCGCCTCGAGGTCAGCACCGCCGACATGCTCGACGCCGACCGTCGGGTCGACGCACCCGAGACCGAGGTGCTCCAGCACCTGCGCGACACCCGCCTGCTCGAGGCCGTCCGCGACCTCAAGCCGGAGCAGGCCGAGTGCGTCGTCCTGCGCTTCCTGCAGGGCCTGTCCCTGGCCGAGACGGCCGCCGTGATCGGCAAGTCCGAGGGGGCCGTGAAGCAGCTGCAGCTGCGGGCCGTCCGCGCCCTGCACCGGGCCCTGGACGGGGAGGTGCTCTGAGCGATGAGCGCGAACCTTCGCCTGCGTAACTTCCGGCCGGATGCGTCGTTCTCAGGACGAACCACACGCATGGGGCCGCAGTCGTCAACAGTCACCGCCACAGGGGAGGGAACGCCGGTATGCCGTTGCTGAGCCGCCGCGCCGACCTCTTCCACCGCGCCCTCGAGGGGGGCCCGGCCGCCGACGACGAGATCGCGGCCCTCGTCGGGACGGCCTCGCGCATCCCCACCCTTGACGGTCCCGCGTGCGCCCCCCGCCCGGAGTTCGTCGAGCAGCTCGGCGCGCGGCTGCGGGCCGAGGCGCAGACGCTGCCCGCCCGACCCGCCAGGCCGGCCGCCGTGCGGCAGGCCCCTGGTGGTGGCCCGCTGGTGCTCGTCGTCGGCAGGGGCCTGCCGCGGGTGCTGGTCGGTGCTGCCGCCACCGTGCTGGTCGCTGCGGCGGCCGTCGGCGTCGTCTCGCGTGCGGCCCTGCCGGGCACGGCGCTCTACCCCGTCAAGCAGCTGCTCGACACCGCCGCGGTCCAGCTCGCCGGCTCCGAGCACGACCGCGGGCTCACCCTGCTCGCCCAGGCCCAGCAGCACATCTCCGAGGCGGGCGACCTGGCCGACGGCGGGACCACCGAACCTGCCCCCTACGACGAGGCGCTCGCGGGCGCCTACGACGCCACCCTCGGCGGCCAGCGCACCCTCCTCGCGCTGTACGACCGCGACCACGACCAGCAGGCGCTCATCGCGGTCCAGGACTTCACCGCACGGTCGCTGCCCCAGGTCCAGGCGCTGCGCTCGCGGGTGCCCGCGGCCAGCGTGCCCGCGGTCGACCGGCTGCTCTCCCTGCTCCAGCTCGGCGACCAGGCGGTGGCCCGCAAGGTGGCGGTGTGCGGGTCGGGCTGCTCGGCACTGGACTCCACTGGAGGCGGGCCCGGCCCCGCCTCGCTGCCCTCCCTGCCGTCCGGCACGGCAGTGCCGACGACTCCGGTGCCCGGCCTGGGCCTGCCGAGCGGCACCGCCTCGCTGCCCCCGCTCGTGCCGTCCGCCGGCTCGGTGAGCCTGGGCGGCGGAGGGGTGTCCGCCTCGCCGTTGCCCGGGGTGTCCATCTCGGTGCCGCTGCCCGGCGCCAGCATCGGCGGGAGCTCGTCCGGAGGCAAGCCCTCCGGGGGCATCAGCGCCTCCCTCCCGGGGGTCGGTGGTGCCAGCGTCGGCTCCGGCGGCGTCAAGGTCAGCCCCTCGGGCAGCTCCGCCTCCATCAGCCTGCCCGTGCCCGACCCGGTCGGTTCGGTGGTGGGCACCGTGGGTGGCGTCGCGGGGGGCCTCGGCCAGACCCTGCCCAAGCTCCCCTGACCCACCGGGAGCCGGTTGCCCCGGGCCGTTCGCGGACCTCACGTGCCGGACAGGGTCCTCACGCCGCGACAGGGCACCGGCGTCCGGCAGCCGAGGTCGCGCACCTGCCCGGGCCCCCGGCCTAGAAGAAGACCGACCGCCGCTGCATCAGCAGTGAGTACAGCGTCTGCTGGATCGTCTCGCGGACCTGGTCGGTGAGGTCGAACACGAGCATCGGGTCGTCCGCCGCCTGCGGCCCCAGGGAGTCGGTCTCGACCGGGGCGCCGAACTCGATGATCCACTTGCTGGGCAACGGGATCAGGCCGAGCGGGCCCAGCAGCGGCCAGGTCGGCGTGATCGGGGCGTAGGGCGCCCCGAGCAGCCGGGCCACGGCCTTCATGTTGCCGATGATCGGGTAGATCTCCTCGGCGCCCACGATCGAGCACGGGATGATCGGCACGCCGGTGCGCAGCGCCGCCGAGACGAAGCCGCCCCGGCCGAACCGCTGCAGCTTGTAACGCTCACTGAACGGCTTGCCGATGCCCTTGAACCCCTCGGGCCACACGCCGGCGAGCTCGCCGGAGGACAGCAGCCGCTCGGCGTCGGCGTTGGCGGCCAGGGTCGAGCCGCTCTTGCGGGCCAGGTCGCCGACCATGGGGGTCTGGAACACCAGGTCGGCGCCGAGCATCCGCAGGTGCCGGTGCGCCGGGTGCTCGTCGTGCACCGCCACCTGGGTCATCAGCGAGTCCAGCGCCACGGTGCCGGAGTGGTTGGCCACGACCAGCGCGCCGCCCTCGGCGGGGATGTTCTCGATGCCGCGCACCTCGACCCGGAACCACGACCGGTAGAGCGGGCGCAGCAACGGCAGGTAGACGTGCTCGGTGAAGTCGGGGTCGAAACCGAAGTCGTCGACGGCGTAGTCACCGGTCAGCCGGCGGCGCAGGAACGCCAGCGTGCCGGCCACCTGGCGCTCGACCTCGTCGCCGGACAGGCCCGCGGCCTGCGCCGCGGCCCGCAGGATGCTCACGGCGGCCCGGACCAGCTCCTCCACCCCGCTGACGTGGATGCGGTCGGCGGCGGGCGCGGCCTCGGTGAGCTGTGGTTCGGCGGCCGGCGCCGTCGCAGGCGCGGTGCGGCGCGTGCCCGTGCGGCGTGCCTCACCCTTGGCCCGGGTCCTGGCCTTGCCGTCCGCCGCGGCAACGGGCCGGGCCTTGGCGACCGGGCGGGGCCGGTGCGCCTTGACCGGCGGGGCGCCGTTGTCGGCGGGGTCGCCGATGAGCGGGGTGCTGCGTCGCTTGGCCCGCTCACCGCTGGCCCGGGCGGCACCCGCGGCGAGGGCGTCGACACCCGACGGGCGCGGCCGACGGGCCTGGCCGGCCTCGGCACCCGGGGTCGCCCTCAGGGGCACGACGTTGGGGTCGTCCATCAGCTCTTCCTCCCCGGGCCGAGCGCATGCGACAGGACCCCGGCCGCGGAGCCGGCCAGCTGGTCGACCGCAGCGGCCACCATGTCGGCTCCGGGGACGAGGGGGCCGGCGTGCCGGGCGAAGTCCTCGAAGGCGCCCCGCGTGGTGAAGCGCGGCTCGAGGTGCAGCACCTCGCGCATGCGGGTGGTGTCCATGCCCCGCCCGAACGCGAGGAACTGCATCTGGTCCGGTGAGAAGTCGGCCAGGCCGGCCCGGCGGACGAGCTGCCCGAGCAGGCCGCCTGCCGAGATCGGCACCGGCACGGTCGGGCGACCGACGAGCCGCGCTGCCTGCTGGACCGTGATGACGCCGTCGCCGGCGACGTTGACGATGCCCACGGACGGGCCGGTGGTCGCCAGCAGCAGCGCCTGCAGGGCGTCGTCCTCGTGGACGAACTGCAGCCGGGCGTCGAAGCCGAGCGGGACGGGCACCAGCGGCAAGGTGAAGTAGTCGGTCAGGCTGGTGCTGATGCCGGGCCCGATGATGTTGGCGAAGCGCAGCATCGAGATCTCGACGTCGGGACGGCGGCGCGAGAAGCCGCGCACGTAGCCCTCCACCTCGACCGAGTCCTTGCCAAATCCCGCGCGCGGCAGGGCCTTGGGCCCCATGTCCTCGGTGAACATCGCCGGGTCGCGCGGGGAGGAGCCGTAGACCGAGGCCGAGGACTTCACGACGAGGCGCGAGATGCTCGGGGCCTTCTGGCACGCGGCCAGCAGCTGCATCGTGCCGATGACGTTGATCTCCTTCTGGGAGACCCGCCCACCCGCGGTCACCGGGGTGGCGATGACGTTCATGTGGACGACGGTGTCGACCTCGGCCTGGGTGATGATCTTGCCGATCATCGGGTTGCGGATGTCGGCCCGGACGAACTCCGCGGTGCCGATGTCGTGCGGAGGCGGGATGACGTCGACGCCGATGACCCGCTGGATGTCCGGCTGCGCCGTCAGCAGGCGCGCGAAACGCCCCCCGAGGTACCGCGAGACGCCCGTGACGAGCACGACGTTCGCCACAGCTCACCTGCCTTGCCTCGACCTCGCGCCACGCGACGCGTCCGTGCCCGGAATCCTACCGAGGCGCGCCCGGATTGGGCGAAGTCGTCGGATGTCTCACAGGCGGTGGGCGCGCCCGGCCGGTGCCGGCCCCGCACATCGGGACGACGAAGGCCTCCCCACCGCGGGCGGTGAGGAGGCCTTCGGACCGGAAGGTGTCCGGTTACTTCTTGTTGCGACGCTGGTGACGCGTCTTGCGCAGCAGCTTGCGGTGCTTCTTCTTGGCCATCCGCTTGCGGCGCTTCTTGATGACTGAGCCCATGTCTGTCCTTGCCTTGTCCTGCCGGTCGCACGCGGCTCACCCGCGTGGGACCAGCCGAAATTGGTGGTTGGTGCGTGTGCCGACGCCGGGCACGTACTCCGCACCTCGCCGAACAGTCCGGGTCAGCCTAGCGTCCCGGGCACCGCTTCGGAAAATCGCGGCGCGTAACCCGGGAGGCCACGCCCTCGTTCTGGTGCCGACGAGGTGCTGCTGCGTCCCCCTGCTCACGGGGGCTGCCCGGGGTCCGGCCGGGCGGCCCCCGTGGTCCGTCCACACAGCGTGAGGGCGGGCCGGATCAGATCCGGTCCGCCCTCACCCGTGGTTGCTCACGCTCACGCGGTGTCGATGTAGGAAGTCCGCAGGTACTCGTGGACCGCGTCCTCCGGGACCCGGAAGGAACGTCCGACGCGCACCGCCGGCAGCTCCCCGCCGTGGACCAGGCGGTAGACGGTCATCTTCGACACACGCATGATCGAGGCAACCTCGGCAACGGTCAGGAACCGCACCTCGGAGAGCTGCCGCTCTGTAGCCATGGTGTGCACCTCGATCCTCGGGACGGGACCCTGTCGCCGCCCGGCTCGCCGGCGACCCTGCCCGTCAATGCATCAGTCACGATAGGGGCTGGTGTGACTCGTGGGAAGCGACTTGGAGCGTATATCCGCCGCTTGTCCACCCGACACGCCGGGAATGACCCGTTATGTTGCGCGCCCCGCCCCACTGGTGCCCCACCCGCGGCGTCCCGGGGAGGAGGCGCGGGCGGCTCAGTCGAACCAGACGTCGAGCCCATGGAGCGGGAAGACGGCCTTGCGGGTGGCCATGACGGCCTGGTCGACCGGGTCCTCCGGGTCGTAGCCGACCTCCCACGAGCGCCACCACATCACGCCGCCCTCGGCGACCCCGTCACCCATCCGCTGCGGGGCGACCCGGGCGTACTCCATCCGGATGTGCTCGCGCCAGTCGTCGGGCACGTCGGCGTCGAGGGGGATCGGCTGGTGGGCGGCGATGGCGGTCAGGTGGGTCCACGCGCGCGGCACGACGTCGACGAGCTCGTAGCCCCCGCCGCCGAGGGCCACCCAGCGGCCGTCGCACTCGGAGTGGGCCAGCCGGTGCAGGCTGTCGTAGGACGTGCGCTGGGCGTCGATGGACAGCGCGAGGTGGGCCAGGGGGTCCAGGAAGTGCGAGTCGCACCCGTGCTGGCTGACCAGCACCTGCGGCCGGAACGCCCGCAGCAGCGGCGGGACCACGGCGTGGAACGCCCGCAGCCAGGCGGCGTCGCCGGTGCCCGGCGGCAGCGCGACGTTGACCGCGGAGCCCTCCGCGTCGGGGCCGCCGATGTCACCGGGGAAGCCGGTGCCGGGGAAGAGCATCCGGCCGCTCTCGTGCAGCGAGACCGTCATGACCCGGGGGTCGTCCCAGAAGATCCGCTCGACCCCGTCGCCGTGGTGGACGTCGACGTCGACGTAGGCGACCCGCTCCGCGCCGTGGTCGAGCAGCCACTGGATGGCGATGGCGGCGTCGTTGTAGATGCAGAAGCCGGCGGCGTGGTCGCGCATGGCGTGGTGCAGCCCGCCACAGAAGTTCACCCCGTGCTCGGCCTCGCCACGCCACACGGCGCGGGCCACGTCGACCGACCCGGCCGCGACACGGGCGCTGCTCTCGTGCATCCCGGTGAACGCCGGGTCGTCCTCGGTGCCCAGGCCCCGGGAGAAGTCCGCCGAGCGGGGGTCGGCCGACGCCTGGCGCACCGCCGCGACGTAGTCGGCGTCGTGGACGGTGAGCAGCAGGTCGTCGTCGGGGACGGGCGGGTTGACCACCTCCACGTCGGGGCGGGAGAACAGGCCGAACGCGTCGCACAGCCGTGCGGTCAGGTCCAGGCGCAGCGGGTTCATGGGGTGGGAGGCGCCGAAGTCGTATGCCGTGAAACTCTGGTCCCAGATCACGCGCGCCTGTGTGGGCATGACTGGCACGCTACCGGGCGCATGCCTCCTGCGGGGGTGTGCGTCGCATCACCGAGACGCACGCGGAGGACCCTGATGGCGAGGAACCGGCTGTACGACGAGGACGTCGTGGTCATCGGCCTGGGCCGGTTCGGTGCGTCCGCAGCGATGGAGCTGCACCGGCTGGGCCACAAGGTCCTCGCGGTCGAGAAGGACCCGGCGATCGCCGAGCAGTTCGTCGGCAAGGTCGGCAAGGTCGTCGTCGGCGACGCCTCCCACCCCTCGGCGATCGAGTCCACCCGCGCCGGCAGCTTCCGCATCGCGGTCGTCGGCATCGGCACCTCGATCGAGGCCTCGATCCTGGCCGCGAGCAACCTCGTCGACGCCGGGGTGCCCTCGGTGTGGGCCAAGGCGGTCTCCCCCGAGCACGCGCGGATCCTGCAGCGGATCGGCGTGCACCACGTCATCCGCCCCGAGGCCGACTCGGGCCGGCGCATGGCGCACCTGGTCAACGGCAAGCTGCTGGACTACATCGAGTTCGACGACGGCTACGCGATCGTCAAGATGGCCCCGCCGCGCGAGACGGTCGGCTTCACGCTCGCGCAGAGCCAGATCCGCAGCAAGTACGGCGTCACCGTGGTCGGGGTCAAGGCGCCCGGCGAGGACTTCACCCACGCCGTCCCCGAGACCAAGGTGACCGCCCACCACACGCTCATCGTCAGCGGCCCCACCGAGCTGCTCGAGCGCCTCGCCTCGCGTCCCTGACGCGAGCCTCCCCGGTATGCCGGCCACGCGGCATACCGGGCGGTCTCACCGCAGCGTCGGGCTGGGGACCGAGCCGGGGTCGGCACCGAGGGGCAGCACCATGGCCATCTCCTCGGCGCCCTCCTCCTCGCTGACCACCCGCATCGGGCGGCGGTAGTCGGTGGTGCGGAAGCCGAAGCTGCTGGCGAAGGCCACGCCCCGGCCGTTGTCGGTGCCGACCCAGTAGACGAGGTGCGCCTTGCCCTCGGCCCGGGCCTGGTCGGCGCCGGCCTGGACCAGCTTCCACGCCACACCTGAGCCGCGGTGCTGCGGCGCGACCCACAGGCCGAACAGCTCGGCGACGTCCTCGCGCTGCTCCGAGGAGGAACCCACGCTCACGACGCCGAGGACCGTGCCCTCGCGCTCGGCGAGGATGCGGCTCGAACGGCGCATCCGCTGCCGCCAGAAGTCCTCGTCGTAGCCGGACTCCTCCGCGTGGGTGGCGACGAACGCCTCGGGCGACTCCGCCAGGGCAGCCAGGCGCACCTGGCGGTAGTCCTGCCACTGGTCTTCGCTCAGGGTGCGCACGGCGATGTCCGACATGACGTCACGATCCCATGGACTTGCCGGGCACGCGACGGGTGGCGACCGGGAGTTCACTGTGAACTCCCCTACCGTTCATGGGAAGCCCGCTGTGCGTCACAGCGGGCAGGCCATCTCGATCTCGCGGACGTCCGGGTCGTGCGGATAGGGCTCGGTGCGCCCGGTGGCGGCGAAGCCGAGCCGCTCGTAGAGGCGGCGCGCCGCGGGGTTGCTGTCGACGACGTGCAGGGTGACGCGCTCCTTGCCGGCCTCCCGCGCCCGCGCCAGGGCCGCCTGCACCAGCCGGGCGCCGATGGACCGGCCCCGGACCGTGGGGTCGACCCACATGCCGAAGATGTTGGCCTCGCCGGGCTCGGCGAGGCGGTCGGACAGACAGACCGAGCCGACCGGGTCGCCGCCGCACCAGGCCAGCCAGTACTCCGCGGAGCTGACGCGCTCGCGCCAGCCGTCGTCGTCGATCGTCAGGGCGTCGGAGTGGGTGGAGCCGAACGCCCACGGGGCGTCCAGCAGCATGGCGAGCCGCACCTCGCGGTAGGCACGCCAGTCCGCCGGCGTCACGGGGCGGACCTCGATGGTGGTCATGCCGCAGGCTCGCACGCGGGGTGCGGGGCGGGCGAGCGAGTTTTGCCGCCGCGATCCTGCGGGGGTGGAGTCAGTCGTTGCCGGACGCCAGCTCGGCCGAGCGCGCCGCGGCGGCCTCCATGGCGGTGAGGAACGCGGCCCGGACCTTGTGGTCGTCGAGCTGGCGCAGCGCCGCCATCGTGGTGCCGCCGGGGCTGGAGACCTGCTCGCGCAGCACCGTGGGGTGCTGGCCGGTCTCCTTGAGCATGGTCGCTGCGCCGTACAGCGTCTGGACCACCAGCTCGGTCGAGGTGCTGCGGGGCATCCCGAGCAGCACGCCGGCCTCGATCATCGCCTCGACCACGTAGAAGATGTAGGCCGGCCCGGAGCCGCTGATCGCGGTCACCGCGTCCTGGTGCTTCTCGGGGACGCGCAGCACCTTGCCGCACGAGCGCAGCAGCTGCTCGGCCTCGGCGAGGTGCGCCTCGTCGCAGTGGCTGCCGGCGCTGATGGCCGCCATGCCCTGGTCGACCAGGGCCGGGGTGTTGGGCATCACGCGGACCACGGGCGTGCCCTCGGGCAGCCGTTCCTGCAGGTAGGACGTGGTGATCCCGGCGGCCAGGCTGACGACCAGGCTGCCCGGCGTCAGGTGGTCACGGATCTCCTCCAGCAGGCCGCCCATGTCCTGCGGCTTGACCACGAGGACGAGGGTGTCGGCCGCTGCGGCGGCGTCGGCGTTGGCCATGCTGCGCACGCCGTACTTCGCCCGCAGCTCGGCGGCCCGGTCCTCCCGCCGCTCGGTGACGATGATGTCGCCGGCGTCGCGGCCGGCGCGCACCAGCCCGGACAGCAGGGTCTCGCCCATGACCCCTGCACCGAAGATCGCGACCGTGCCCATGCCGTCCTCCCTCGTCCGCCGGCCGGCAGCGGCGCCCGGGTCCACCCGGGGCGCCGGCTGCCCGCCTCAGCCCTTGGTGGCCAAGCCTCGCAGGAAGAACATCGTGTTGGCGGGGCGTTCCGCCATCCGGCGCATGAGGTAGCCGTACCACTCCTCGCCGTAGGGGATGTAGACGCGCATCTGATCGCCCCGGTCGGCGATGCGGCGCTGCTCCTCGGGGCGGATGCCGTAGAGCATCTGGTACTCGAAGGAGTCGGCGGCACGGCCGTGCTTGGCCGCGAGCGCGCCGGCGATCTCGACCAGGCGCGGGTCGTGGCTGGCGACCATCGGGTAGCCCTCGCCTGCCATGAGCACCTTCAGGCAGCGGACGTAGGACCTGTCGACGTCCTCCTTGGCCTGGAAGGCCACCGACTCGGGCTCCTTGTAGGCGCCCTTGCACAGGCGGACCCGGCTGCCCGCGGCGGCGAGGTCGCGGCAGTCGGCCTCGGTGCGGTGCAGGTAGGCCTGGAGCACCGCACCCACCCACGGGAAGTCCTGGCGCAGCTCGCGCAGGACCTGCAGCGTCGAGTCCGTCGTGGTGTGGTCCTCCATGTCGAGGGTGACCGTGGTGCCGGCCCGGGCCGCCGCCTCGCAGATCTCGCGGGCGTGCTCGAGGGCGATCTTCTCGCCGTCACCGGGGAGGTACTGCCCCACCGCGCTGAGCTTGACGCTGACCTCGGACCTGCCGCCCTGGGTCAGGCCGGCGTCGGACAGCGCCGACAGCAGGGCGAGGTAGGCGTCGCGGGTGGCCTGGGCCTGGGCGAGGTCGAGGGTGTCCTCGCCGAGGTAGTCGATCGTGGTCAGGCGGCCGGTCGCGGCCAGCTCACCGGCGGCGCGGACCGCGTCGGCCGTGGCGTCGCCGGGGACGAAGCGCTTGACCACGCTGCGGCTCACCGGCGCCTTCTCGATCACGCTGCGCACCTGGTCGCTCTTGCTCAGCTGCAGCAGCCCTTGGCGCAGCACGGCGCTCGCATCCACCACGGTCTTGTCCTCCGCTTGCTCACCTGCCGGCGAGGGTCCTCGCCGCGTTGCCGGCCGGTTCCTCGTGGGCACCTGCCAGCGCACAGGCTAGTGCCCGGCGGGAGTGCTCCTCGTCACGGCGTGCGGCGGCGCAGGGTGAGCGAGCCCAGCGCGATGGCACCGATGATGAAGCCGGCCACGATGGCCACGTCCCCGGCGACGTCGGGTCCGGCGTCGACGCTCGTCGTCACGGTCTTCATGGCGTCGACCGCGTAGGACAGCGGCAGCACGTCGGAGACGGCCTGGAGCACGTCGGGCAGCCGGTCGCGGGCGATGAGCAGCCCGCAGAGCAGGAACTGCGGCAGCACGACCGCCGGCATGAACTGGACGGCCTGGAACTCGGTCCGGGCGAAGGCGCTGAAGAACAGCCCGAGGGCGGTGCCGAGGACGGCGTCGGCGACCGCGATGACGACCAGGAGCCAGAGCGCACCGGCGACGTCCAGCCCGCAGACCCAGACGGCGAAGGCCGTGGCGACCAGGGCCTGGACGACCGACAGGGCCCCGAAGGCCAGCGCGTAGCCGGCCAGGAAGTCACCCTTGCCCAACGGGGTGGACAGCAGCCGCTCGAGCGTGCCGGTCGAGCGCTCGCGCAGCGTGGTCACGCTGGTCACGAGGAACATCACGACGAACGGGAAGACCCCGAGCAGCGGCGCCCCGATGTGGTCGAACACGGGGGTGTTCTGGAAGATCCAGGCGAGCAGCCCGATGAGCACGCACGGCACGACGAGCAGCAGCGCCAGGGTGCGGTGGTCGGAGCGCACCTGGCGCAGCACCCGGGTGGCCGTGGCCAGGGTCAGGCGGGGGTTCATGCGCGCACCTCTGCGTCGATGAGGGCCAGGAACGCCTCCTCGGCGTCCGCGGCGTGGGTGCGGGCGAGCAGCCCGTGCGGGGTGTCGTCGGCGAGGATGCGGCCCTCGCGCAGCAGCAGCAGCCGGTCACAGCGGGTCGCCTCGTCCATGACGTGGCTGGAGACCAGCAGCGTCGTGCCGGCGGCGGCCAGGCGGTGGAACAGGTCCCACAGGTCCCTCCTCAGGACCGGGTCCAACCCCACGGTCGGCTCGTCGAGGACGAGCAGCTCGGGGCGGCCGACGAGGGCGGCCGCCAGGGACACCCGGGAGCGCTGCCCGCCGGAGAGCCGGTCCACCCGGTCGTCGGCGTGGTCGGCGAGGTCGACCTCGGCGATGGCCTCCTCGACCCGGTCCCGCGGGACGCCCAGGACCGCGGCGAAGTAGGTGAGGTTCTCGCGGACGGTGAGGTCGGAGTACACGCTGGCGTCCTGGGTCATGTAGCCCACGCGCGAGCGCAACCCGGCCGAACCGGCCGGCTGCCCCAGCACGCTGACTGAGCCGCCGGCCACCACCTGCACCCCCACGATGGAGCGCAACAGGGTGGTCTTGCCGCCGCCGCTGGGGCCGAGCAGGCCGACCACCTCACCGCGGGGGACGGTCAGCGAGACGCCGGGCAGCACCTCGCGGTCCCCGCGCACCACCCGCAGGCCGTCCGCGACGACGGCGGGCTCGAGCTGGCTATTCATCACGTGATGAAATATAGGCCGGCGGCTGGGCCGGCACAAGGGTCTTCGGTCAGGTCAGTCGGCCAGGTAGCGCTGCAGCGTCGGCGCCAGGTGGGCGACGAGCTCCTCGGTGCCCGCGGAGGCGATCGGCTCCAGGCCCATGACGTAGCGCATCAGCGCGACGCCGACCATCTGCGAGACGGCCAGGCCGGCCCGCAGCTCCGGGTCGGGCACGCCCAGCGCCGAGGCGATCCGCCCGAAGACCTCGCGGGCGAGGAACTCCCGCAGCATCCGCGCGGCCTCCTCGTGGCTGACCGCCGAGCGGATCAGCGCGACGAGCCGCTCGCGCCCGTCCGGGCTGTCCCAGATGCCGAAGAACGTGCGCACGACGCGCTCGCCGACCTGCTCGCGGGGGCCGTCGAGCAGTGCGGCGACCACCTGGGCCGGCCGCACCGGCAGCTCCATGGTCTCGGCGAACAGCTCCGGCTTGCCCTCGAAGTAGTGGTGCACCAGCGCCGGGTCCACCCCCGCGGTGCGGGCGATCGCCCGCAGCGAGCTCGCGTCATACCCCTTGCCGGCGAACTCCTGGCGCGCCGCGGCGAGGATGACCGCGCGGGTGTCCTCCCCCGCCGGGCGGCGCCCCCGCGGGCTCATACCCGCGCCGCCGCGAGGTGCAGCCGGGCGAACGCCAGCGCCTCGGCCAGGTCGACCTCGCGCTCCTCCTCGCTCAGCCGCCGGGTGCCGACCTCCACGACGATCGACCCCGAGAACCCTTGCGCGGCAAGGGTTTCCAGCAGCTCTCCGCAGGGCTGGCTGCCGCGCCCGGGCACCAGGTGCTCGTCCTTGGCCGAGCCGAGGCCGTCGGCGAGGTGGACGTGGGCCAGCCGCCGGCCGAGGGCGGCGGCCATGGCCAGCGCGTCGGAGCCGGCGGTCGCGGTGTGCGACAGGTCGAGCGTGACGTTGTCGTAGGGCTGGGTCACCGGGTCCCAGTGCGGCAGGTAGGCCAGCAGCTCGCGGCCGCGGGCCCGCCAGGGGAACATGTTCTCCACCGCCAGCTTGATGCCGCTGTCGTGCTCGCGCAGCGCGATGCCGTCGAGGAACTCCGCCGCGTAGTCCTTCTGCCACCGGAACGGCGGGTGCAGCACCACCGTGCCGGCCCCCACCTCCAGGGCCAGCCGGACCGAGTTGTCCACCTTGGTCCAGGCGTCCGGGCCCCAGACCCTCTGGGTGAGCAGGAGCGTCGGCGCGTGCACCGAGACGATCGGTATGCCGTGCAGCCGGGCCAGCGCGCCGAGCGCGCCGGCCTCCTGGGAGACGGGGTCGGTCTGCACCATGACCTCGACCCCGTCGTAGCCGAGGCGCTCGGCCAGGTCGAACGCGGCCGCGCAGCTGTCGGGGTAGACCGAGGCGGTCGACAGGGCAACCCGGGCCCCGGGGACCTGCACGGCGGCGGACATGGCGACGAGCCTAACGAGGGGCGCTCAGTCGCCGGTGATCCAGTCCAGTCGGCGCAGGATCACGCCCTCGCGCAGGGCCCACGGGCAGATCTCGAGCCGGTCGAGCTCGAGCAGGTCCATCGACGCCTCGGCCACCAGCGCACCGGCGAGCAGCTGCGGCGCCCTGGAGACCGAGACCCCGGGCAGCTCGGCGCGCTCGGCGTGCGTCATCGCCGCGAGCCGCGGCACGAGGTCGGTCAGCGCCTTGAGCTCGAGCACCCGGGGGACGTAGGGGCCGTCCCCGCTCGGCGCCGCGCCCAGTGTCCGCGCCAGGGACCGCATCGTCTTGCTCGTCCCGACCGCGCGGTGCGGCACCCCGGTGCGGGTCAGCTGCCGCAGGCTCCGGGCGATGTCCGCCCGGATGGAGGTCCGCAGCGCCCGGACGGCCTCCTTGCTGGGCGGGTCGTCCTGCAGGTGGTCGCGGGTCAGCCGGCCCGCGCCCAGCGGCAGGCTGATCGCCGCGTCCGGCTCCTCGTCGAGGCCGGCGGCCAGCTCCAGCGAGCCGCCACCGATGTCGACCACCACCAGGTGCCCGCTGGACCAGCCGAACCACCGGCGCACGGCGAGGAAGGTCAGCCGCGCCTCGTCCTCGCCGGAGAGCACCTGCAGGTCGGTGGCGGTCTCGTCCCGCACCCGCGCCAGGACGGCCTCACCGTTGGGCGCGTCCCGGATGGCGCTGGTCGCGAACGCCAGCAGGTCCTCGACCCCACGGTCCTCGCCGATGACGAGGCACTCGTGCACGAACTCGACCAGCCGGTCGGCGCCGACGGTGGAGATGCGGCCGTCGTCCTCGACGTACTCCGAGAGGCGCAGCTCGATCTTGTGGGAGTAGGCCGGCAGCGGGTGGGCGCCGGCGTGGGCATCGACCACCAGGAGGTGGACGGTGTTGGAGCCGACGTCGATCACACCGAGCCGCATGGCCTCAGGCTAGGTCACCCCGCAACCCCCACGATGCTTCCGCGCCGCAGGGGTGGGCCGGGCGCGGCAGCCGCGGCGCGGCATACCGGGTCAGGACCCGCGCGGGGAGCCTAGGCTGGGCGGGTGCCCGAGACCCCGCTCGACATCGCCCGCACCTGGGTCGAGTTCACCGACCCGGCCGACCCTGCGCAGCGGTTCCGGTGTGACGTGACCTGGCTGACCTCGTCGTGGACCTGCATCTACGGCAGCGGCTGCCACGGCATCTACGCTGACCGGCCCTCCGACGGCTGCTGCACGCTGGGCGCCCACTTCACCGACAAGGACGACGTGCAGCGCGTCAAGCGGGCCGTGGCCGGGCTCGGCCCGGACGAGTGGCAGATGCACGACCTCGGCCAGGACGGGAAGTGGACCGAGAAGGAGGACGGCGACCTGAAGACCCGCGTGGTCGACGGCGCGTGCATCTTCCTCAACCGCCCCGGCTTCCCCGCCGGCGACGGGTGCGCGCTGCACCAGCATGCGGTGCGCCGCGGCCTGGAGCCGCACACGGTCAAGCCGGACGTGTGCTGGCAGCTGCCGATCCGCCGCACCTACCGCACGGTCGAGCTGCCGGACGAGTCCTCCTACCTCGAGGTGTCCATCAGCGAGTACGACCGCCGCGGCTGGGGCCCGGGCGGGCACGACCTCGACTGGTACTGCTCGGGCAACCCCGAGGCCCACGTCGGCAAGGAGCCCGTCTACCGCAGCAACCGCGGTGAGCTCGTCGAGCTGATGGGGCAGGCCGCGTATGACGAGCTGGTCGTCCGCTGCGAGGCCCACCTCGCGGTGGTCAAGGCGGCCCGGTCCAAGGGCTCCCGGACCCTGCTGCCGCTGCTGGTCCACCCCGCGACGCTGCAGGCGCAGGCCGCGGCTGGTGAGCCCCGCGCGAAGGCCGGAAAGGCGGCGTCCGGCAAGGCCGGGAAGCCGCCGAAGGCCAAGCGCGACAAGTGAACCGCGGTGCACCGGTGATCGACCAGCCCGCCCCCGACCACGCCATCCCGAGCCCCAACATCTGGGACACCCCGGACGTCTACGAGGTCGAGAACCGCGGGGTCGACCCGGACGGGGCGATCGAGGCCGCCATGCGGGACCTCCACGACTGGTCCGGGCAGCGCCTGCTCGACGTCGGCTGCGGCAGCGGCTTCCACCTGCCCCGGTTCGCGCAGGACGCCGCGTCCGTGGTCGGGGTCGAGCCGCACGAGCCGCTGGTCGACCTGGCCCGGGAGCGGGTCGCCGGGCTGGGCAACGTCGAGGTCGTCGACGGCGCGGCGCAGGCGCTGCCGCTGGAGGACGGCACGGTCGACGTGGCCCACGCCCGGTGGGCGTACTTCTTCGGCCCGGGCTGCGAGCCGGGGCTGGCCGAGCTCGCGCGGGTGCTCGCGCCCGGCGGCACGGCGTTCGTCATCGACAACGACGCCACCCGCTCGACCTTCGGCGGCTGGTTCCGCCGGGCCATGCCGGCCTACGACCCGGTCGCCGTCGAGCGGTTCTGGCGCCGGCAGGGGTGGCAGCGCGAGCAGGTCGACACCCGCTGGCAGTTCGCCTCCCGAGCCGACCTCGAGGCGGTCGTGCGGATCGAGTTCGCCCCGACCGTGGCCGACGGGATCCTGGCCGAGCACGAGGGCACCGGCGTCGACTACGCCATCAACCTGTGGTGGCGCACCTTCGGCTGAGGCATGGCGCCGGGGGTGACGGCCCCGTGTCGGTGGGCTCCCCTACGGTCTGCGGCATGGCTTCAAAGGCAGGGACCAAGCCCAGCTACAAGTGCTCCGAGTGCGGCTGGGCGGCGATCAAGTGGGTCGGCCGGTGCGGGGAGTGCCAGGCCTGGGGCACGGTCAGCGAGGTGGGCGCGGTCTCCGTGCGCACCGCGCCGGCGGCCGTCGTCGAGCGCCCCGCCCTGCCCATCGGCGACATCGACGTCCGGCGGGCCCAGGCCCGCAGCACCGGGGTCGGCGAGTTCGACCGGGTGCTCGGCGGGGGCATCGTGCCCGGCGCCGTGGTCCTCGTCGCCGGCGAGCCCGGCATCGGCAAGTCCACCCTGCTGCTCGACGTCGCCGCGCGCGCGGCCCGCGAGGGCGCGACGGTGCTCTACGTCAGCGGCGAGGAGTCCGCCGCCCAGGTGCGGGTTCGAGCCGAGCGGATCGAGGCCATGGCCAAGTCGCTCTACCTCGCCTCCGAGACCGACCTGGCCACCGTGCTCGCCCAGGTCCAGCGGCTCGAGCCGGACCTGGTCGTCGTCGACTCGGTGCAGACCATCTCCAGCGCCGAGGTCGAGGGCGCGGCCGGCAACGTCTCCCAGGTCCGCGAGGTGACGGGGTCGCTGATCGGTGCGGCCAAGTCCCGCGGCATCGCCATGCTGCTCGTCGGCCACGTGACCAAGGACGGCTCGATCGCCGGTCCCCGCATGCTCGAGCACCTCGTCGACGTCGTGGTGCAGTTCGAGGGCGACCGGCACTCCCGCCTGCGGCTGGTCCGCGCGGTCAAGAACCGCTACGGCCCCACCGACGAGGTCGGCTGCTTCGACCTGTCCGACGTCGGCATCGTCGGCCTGCCCGACCCCAGCGGGCTGTTCCTGTCCAGCCGCACCCTCGTCGTCCCGGGCACCTGCGTCACCGTCACCCTGGAGGGGCGCCGGCCGCTGGTCGCCGAGGTGCAGTCGCTGGTGGCGCCGACCCAGATCCCGACGCCCCGGCGAGCCACCAGCGGCCTGGACAGCTCGCGGGTGGCGATGATCCTGGCCGTGCTCGACCGGCGGGCGGGGGTCCCGCTGCGCCAGGCCGACACCTACCTGTCCACCGTCGGCGGGGTGCGGCTGACCGAGCCGGCGGCCGACCTGGCGGTCGCGCTCGCGGTGGCCAGCGCCGTCCAGGACCGGCCACTGCCGCAGGGCACCGTCGCCATGGGCGAGGTCGGGCTGGCCGGCGAGATCCGTCCGGTCACCGGCATCCCCCGCCGGCTGGCCGAGGCTGCCCGGCTCGGCTTCCGGACCGCGATCGTCCCGACCGGCGTCCTCGGCTCCGGCACGATGCCGGAGGGGCTGAAGGTGCACGAGGTCGGCGACATCTTCAGCGCCGTGCAGCAGGCCACGACCAGCCCCCGGTGAATCACGGGTCCCGGGCGCGTCACCAGCACTCGCGGCAGGTCGCGGGCCGTTAGACTGCGCCACAGCGGGGCTGATGACGCAGACCCACCTGGCACGAGGGAGACCCCGATCATCGTGGAACGAAGCGACGACGAGTTGCTGCGCGCCACGCTGGCCGCTGTCGCTCCGGGCACCGAGCTGCGTGACGGGCTCGAACGCATCCTGCGCGGCCGCACCGGGGCGCTGATCGTCCTCGGGCACGACCGCACCGTCGAGGCGCTGTCGACCGGCGGGTTCCCGCTCGACGTCGAGTTCTCCAGCACCCGCCTGCGTGAGCTCGCCAAGATGGACGGCGCGATCGTCCTCGACCGCGAGGGCACCCGCATCCTGCGGGCCGCCACCCAGCTGGTCCCCGACCCCTCGATCGAGACCAACGAGTCCGGCACCCGCCACCGCACCGCCGAGCGCGTCGCCAAGCAGACCGGCTACCCCGTGGTGTCGGTGAGCCAGTCGATGCAGATCGTCGCCCTCTACGTCGCCGACCGTCGCCACGTGCTCGAGGACTCCAGCGCGATCCTGTCCCGCGCCAACCAGGCCCTGCAGACGCTCGAGCGCTACAAGTCCCGCCTCGACGAGGTGACCGGCACCCTGTCCGCCCTCGAGATCGAGGACCTGGTCACGGTGCGCGACGTCGCCAGCGTCCTGCAGCGCCTGGAGATGGTGCGCCGGATCAGCGACGAGATCGCCGGCTACGTCATCGAGCTCGGCACCGACGGCCGCCTGCTCACCCTGCAGCTCGAGGAGCTCACCGGCGGCCTGGGCAACGACCGCGAGCTGGTCATCCGCGACTACCTGCCCTCGGCCAAGACCGACAAGGACGTCGAGGAGGTCCTCGCCGACCTCATGGCGCTGTCCTCGACCGAGCTGCTCGACCTGGCCGCGGGCGCCAAGGCCCTGGGCTTCTCCATCGTCGGGGACGCCCTCGACTCGGCCGTCAGCCCGCGCGGCTACCGCCTGCTCACCAAGGTGCCTCGCCTGCCCGGCGCGATCGTGGACCGGCTGGTCGAGCACTTCGACAGCCTGCAGAAGCTGCTGGCCGCCAACCTCGAGGACCTCATGGCCGTCGACGGCGTCGGCGAGGGCCGCGCCCGCGCGGTCCGCGAGGGCCTGTCCCGCCTGGCCGAGTCCAGCATCCTCGAGCGCTACGTCTGAGCGGCCCCACCCTCGTCGTGAGCTCCGCCGCGGTCCCCACCCCGGTCCTGCACGAGCAGGTCCTCGACTGGTATGCCATCGCGCAGCGCGACCTGCCGTGGCGCTCCCCCGACGCGACACCGTGGGGCGTGTTCGTCTCGGAGGTCATGCTCCAGCAGACCCCGGTCGCCCGGGTCGAGCCGGTCTGGCACGCCTGGCTGACCCGTTGGCCGACGCCGGCGGACCTGGCGGCCGACGCCCCTGGCGAGGCCGTGCGGGCGTGGGGCCGGCTGGGCTACCCGCGCCGGGCCCTGCGCCTGCACGCGGCCGCGACGGCGATGGTGGAGCGGCACGGCGGCGAGGTGCCCGGCAGCCACGAGGAGCTGCTCGACCTGCCCGGCGTCGGCACCTACACCGCTGCGGCGGTGGCCAGCTTCGGCTTCGGGCTGCGCGCCACGGTGGTCGACACCAACGTGCGACGCGTGTTCGCGCGCCTGGTCCAGGGCCGGGCGCAGGCGTCCCCGTCCCTCACCCGCTCCGAGATGGACCTGGCCACCTCGCTGCTGCCCGCGGACGCCGACCGGGCGCGGACCTGGAGCGTGGGGGTGATGGAGCTCGGGGCGCTGACCTGCACGGCGCGCGCTCCCCGCTGCGCGGACTGCCCCGTCGCGGAGCTGTGCGCGTGGCGGCTCGCCGGCCACCCGGCATACGACGGGCCGGCCCGGAAGGGGCAGGCCTGGCACGGCACCGACCGGCAGGCCCGCGGCGCGCTCCTGCGGGTGCTGCGGGAGGCGACCGGGCCGGTCGACGGCGAGGACCTGGCGCGGGCCTGGCCGGACGAACCCGCGCAGCGCGACCGCTGCCTCGACTCGCTCGTGGCCGACGGGCTGGTGGAACCGTTGTCCGGCAACAGGTTCCGGCTGCCCGCTTGACGAAGTGCTTGCAGGGCGGGCAGCCGGCCGGTAAGTTCCCTCGACTGTGCGTGCGACGGCGGAGGTGTGGGGGCGACTGGTCGCAGCGGGCTTCCGCCGGCAGTCCAGCTACCGCCTCGCGATGCTCGCCGGGCTGGCCACGAACGTGGTGTTCGGCTTCATCCGCGCCTCCGTCCTCTTCGCCGCCATCGACAGCGCCGGCGGCAGCCTCGCCGGCTACGACAAGGGCACGGCCAGCGCCTATGTCTGGCTCTCCCAGGGGCTGATCGGAGCGGTGACGCTCACCGGCATCGCCGACATCGGGGACCGCATCCGCACCGGTGACGTGGCGGTCGACTTCACCCGGCCGGTGGACCTGCAGACCTGGCACCTGGCCGAGGACCTCGGCCGCGCGGCATACAGCCTCATCCCGCGCGGCATCCCCAGCGTGCTGGTCGGTGCCCTGACCGTCGGGCTCGCCCTGCCGACCGCCGCGCTGCCCTACGCGATGGGGCTGCTCAGCATCGCCCTCGGCGTGACCATCTCCTTCTACTGCCGCTACGCGGTCAACGTGCTCGGCTTCTGGCTGCTGGACACCCGCGGCGTGCGCACCTTCTACGCCGTCACGAGCAGCTTCCTGGCCGGGCTGTACGTCCCCGTCGGGCTGTTCCCGGACTGGCTGCACGCCGTCGCCGCGGCGACGCCCTTCCCCTCGATCCTGCAGTCCCCGGTCGACGTGATCTCCGGCCACGTCGCCGGCGCCGACGCCTGGCGGGCCCTCACGCTCCAGGTCTTCTGGGTGGCCGTCACCTGCGTGGCCGGCCGCGCACTGACCACCGCCGGGCGCACCAAGCTGGTGGTGCAGGGTGGCTGAGACGACGTGGGCCACGCCCTACCGCGCGATCCTCGCCTCACGGGTGCGAGCCCAGCGGGCCTACCGCACCGGCTTCGCGCTCGACCTGACCAGCAGCCTGCTGATCGGGGTCACCGAGCTGGCCGAGATCTGGATCATCTTCCACAACGTGCAGGTGCTCGGCGGCCTCGACTTCCACGCCATCCTGCTGCTGTTCGGCCTGTCCAACCTGGCGTTCTCCTCCGCCGACCTGCTCGTCGGGCACCTCGACACGCTGCCGACCTACATCCGGGCCGGCACCGTCGACGCGTTCTACGTCCGGCCGCTGCCGCTGCTGGCCCAGCTGATGACCAGTGAGATCTCGCTGCGGAGGATGACCCGCATCGTCGTCGCGCTGGTTGCCCTGGGCTTCGGCCTGTCCCTCAACGACATCGACTGGGGCCCGGCCACGGTGGCGATGCTCCTGGTCGCAGCCGTCTTCGGGACCGCGATCTTCGCCGGCCTGTTCACCTGCGCGGCCGCGCTGCAGTTCTTCCTCGTCAACGGCTCCGAGCTGACCAACTCCTTCACCTACGGCGGCGCCTACGCCTCCAGCCAGCCGGCGGCGGTCTTCCCCGCCCCGCTCAAGCTGGTGTTCGGCTACCTCGTCCCCGTGGCGTTCACGGCCTACCTGCCGACCCTGGCCATCCTCGGCCTGCCCGGACCGGCCGGGCTGCCGACGTGGCTGGCGTGGCTGACGCCGCTCGCCGCCGCCTGGGTGTGGGGGCTGGCCGCGCTGCTGTGGCGATGGGGCACCAGGCACTACCAGGGAGGCGGCGGATGACCGACGCGATCGTGAGCCTGCAGGACCTGACCCGCGCCTTCCGGCGCCGCGGCAAGGGCTGGCGGGCCGGGAGCACCGAGCTCGTCGCCGTCGACTCGATGACGTTCGACATCGAGGCCGGCGCCGCGGTCGGCTACATCGGCGCCAACGGGGCCGGGAAGTCCACGACCATCAAGATGCTCACGGGCATCCTCGTGCCGTCCTCGGGCACCGTCCGCACCTGCGGCCTCGACCCGGTGCGCGAGCGGCGTGCCCTGGCCCGCCGGATCGGCGTCGTCTTCGGCCAGCGCTCCCAGCTGTGGTGGGACCTGCCGCTGCGGGAGTCCTTCGCCATCCTGGCCGCGATCCACCGGCTCGGTGCCGGGGAGGCCGCCGCGCGCACCCGCGAGCTGGTCGAGCAGCTGGAGATGGGCGACACCCTCGACACCCCGGTGCGTCAGCTCTCCCTCGGCCAGCGGATGCGCGCCGAGATCGCGGCCGCCCTGCTGCACTCCCCCGAGCTGCTCATCCTCGACGAGCCGACGATCGGGCTGGACGTGCTGAGCAAGCAGCGGCTGCGCGAGTTCCTGCGTCACGAGCGCGCCAGCCGCGACACGACCCTGCTGCTCACCACCCACGACATGGGCGACGTCGAGCGCCTGTGCGACCGGGTGCTGGTCGTCGACCGCGGCCGGCTCGCCTACGACGGCTCCCTGCCGGGTCTGGCGGCCACCGTGGGGGCAGAACGCGTCCTCGTGGTCGACCTGGCCGACCCCACACCGGAGCTGCACGGCATACCGGGGGCGACGCTGATCGGCAGCGAGGGCGAGGGCATGCGCCAGCGGCTGTCCTTCGACGCGGAGGTGACCACCGCGGCCGAGGTGCTGACGGCGGTGTCGACCCGGGCTGCGGTGCGCGACCTGTCCGTCGAGGAGCCGGACATCGAGGACGTGGTGCGCCGGATCTACCAGACCACCCGCTGACCGCCCTACAGTCGAGGCGTGGTCTTCGAGGGCATCCCGCGCGACGCCGTGCGGTTCTACGGCGAGCTCGAGCAGGACAACAGCACGGAGTTCTGGGCCCGCCAGCAGCAGCGGTATGCCGTCAGCGTGCGTGAGCCGCTCACCCTCCTCGTCGAGGCGCTCGCCGGGGAGTTCGGGGAGCCCCACGTCTACCGGCCGCAGCGCGACCTGCGGTTCTCCCACGACAAGCGGCCGTACAAGGACCACCAGGGTGCCGTGGTGCGGGTCGCCGACGGGATGGGCTGGTACGTCGAGGTGGGCGCCGGGGGCCTGACCACCGCAGGGGGAGTCTTCCGGCCGGCGCCGGACCAGGTCGAGCGGCTGCGCCGGGGGGTCGACGACGACCACACCGGTGAGCGGCTGCGCGGGATCGTCGAGGTCCTGGCCGCCGACGGCTTCGACATCGGCGGGGAACAGCTGCGGACCCGTCCGCGCGGCGTGGCCGAGGACCACCCGCGGCTGGACCTGATGCGGCACAAGAGCCTGACCGCACGGCGACGACACGGTGAGCCGGTGTGGCTGTGCTCGGTCACGACGCTGGACCGGGTGCGCGCCGACTGGCGCGCCATGGCTCCTCTCGTCGCCTGGCTGACGGAGCACGTCGGCCCGTCGACCGCGACCGCCGCCTCCCGCAGTCGCCGCTGAGCCAGCCTCCCGGCCACGTCCTCGGGCCGCCTCCCGCCGAGAGGGACGTTCCTCAGGGTTGGCGGCACCCGAAAGCCGGAGAAGATCCCCCTCGGCGGGGGAAGGGCCCGCCAAGGGGGACCCCTCAGAGGGTGCGCAGCATGCGGGTGTTGCCGAGGGTGTTGGGCTTGACCCGCTCCAGGTCGAGGAACTCCGCGACACCCTCGTCGTAGGAGCGCAACAGCTCGGCGTAGACCTCGGGCTCGACCGCCCGCCCATCGATCGGCTCGAACCCGTGCCGGCTGAAGAAGTCGACCTCGAAGGTCAGGCAGAACACCCGCTTGATGCCCAGGTCGCGCGCGTCGTCCAGCAGCGCCTCGAGCAGCTGGCTGCCGACGCCCTGGCCGCTGGCGGAGGGGTGCACGGCCAGGGTGCGCACCTCGGCGAGGTCCTCCCACATCACGTGCAGCGCCCCGCAGCCGACGACCCGGCCGTCGTCCTCGACGACACGGAACTGCTGAAGCGACTCGTAGTAGGCGACCGCGTCCTTGGCGACGAGCACCCTGGTGGCGGTCAGCGGCTCGACGAGCGCACGGATGGCACGCACGTCACCGGCGCGGGCACGACGGACCTCGATCACGGTGCAGACGCTAGCCGCTCAGCGCAGGCTGCCGTCGCGGATGTCCGCGAACAGGGCGCGGGCCGCGGAGCCGAGCTCCACGATCGACTGCCCATCCGGGGACATGCCCACGCCACCGGTCGCCACCCGGTTGTGCACCCCACCCGGCCAGGTGGCGAAGACTGTCGCCGCCAAGGTCAGCACCCGCTCAGGCGAGAGGTTGGTGATGACGTGTGGCGAGGAGTTCTGCAGCAACCGGGGCAGCCTGGACGGACCGGCCAGCCTCACCCCCGCTGCACCCGCGAGCAACAGCCGCCCCTGGTTGAGCGACCGATCGAAGTCGCCGGCGGGCTGCGCATGGCGCGAGCGGGCGTAGGCGAGAGCCTGTCCGCCGTTGAGGATGTTCAGGCCCTTGCGGATCAGCGCCTGGGAGTACGTGTCGTGGAAGGCACGCGGGCTGGTCAGTCGCACCCCGCCGGCGTGGTCGACGAGCGTGACGAACCCCTGGAACCCCGTGACGACGTAGCCTTCCAGCGGCACCCCCGTGTACGCCGACACCGTGCGCGTCTCTGCCACCGGACCACCCCTGGGCAGGGCGGAGTTGATCTTGCCGTGCCCACCGGTCGAGAGCGGCACCCACGAGTCTCGCGGGATACCGACGATCCCGCCGCGGCCTTTGCCGTCCAACCCCAGGATGTGCAGGCTGTCGCCCCGCGCAGTAGCGGGGTTCTCGCCAGGCCGGGCATCCGAGCCGATGAACAGCACCCGGCGCGGCCCCGGGCCGAGGGACGGCCTGGACACCTTGAGTGAGGGCCACCAGCCGCCGACGACCTTCCACTTCGGGCCGACCGCCAGGGTGACGTCCTTGCCCGAGGTGACCACGGCGATCGGGGTCTTCTTCCACGTGCCCAGCGACCCGACGACCGTGACCTTCGCCCCCGGGGTGACCTTGCGCGCCTTGAGCGCCGCCGCCGCCGACGGCGAGGCCGGCACCGCGCCCCCGACGTAGATGGGCTTGACCGCCGCCAGCAGCCCGGCCGGCAGGCCCTTGGCCTGGAACGGGCTCGGCGGCGGGGCAGGCCTGCTCGTCGTCGACGGGGCCGCCTTCGGGGCCGGCTTGTCGGAGCCGGTGCAGCCGGCCAGGGCCAGCGCCAGGGCGACGACCCCGGCGCCGGCCGCCCTCAGGCGGCGACGGGTCAGGTGGGCAGATTGGGTCGGGCGCATCCCCACACCGTACGAGATGGCCCGCGGACGACGGCGGCACCATGTCGTCGAGGCCACCGCCGCCGGTATGCCGTGTGCCCGGGCACGCGCGAGGGGCCGGGTGCGTGCGCACCCGGCCCCTCGGCATACCTGCTGGTCAGCGTCCCCTCAGGGCGCCTTCGCTCACTCCGTGCCGGCGGTCTCCACCGGCGGGGAGTCCGGCGCCGCGGTGTGCGGGGTGCCGTGGAAGGTGAACTGCGGGTTCTTCTCGTCGTCGTCGGTGTCGACCAGGACGATCTCGCCGGCCTTGATCTCGCCGTAGAGGATCTTCTCGGACAGGGCGTCCTCGATGTCGCGCTGGATCGTGCGCCGCAGCGGACGGGCGCCGAGCACCGGGTCGTAGCCCTTCTTGGCGAGCAGGTTCTTGGCCGCGGGCGTGAGCTCGATGCCCATGTCCTTGTCCTTGAGCCGCTCGTCGAGCTTGGCCACCATCAGGTCGACGATCGCGACGATCTCCTCCTGGGTGAGCTGCGGGAAGACGATGATGTCGTCCACGCGGTTGAGGAACTCGGGGCGGAAGTGCTGCTTGAGCTCGTCCTGGACCTTGTTCTTCATCCGCTCGTAGCCCGTGCGGGTGTCGGACCCGGCGGAGAAGCCGAGCGAGACGCCCTTGGCGATGTCGCGGGTGCCGAGGTTGGTCGTCATGATGATGACGGTGTTCTTGAAGTCGACCACGCGGCCCTGGGAGTCGGTCAGGCGGCCGTCCTCGAGGATCTGCAACAGGCTGTTGAAGATGTCGGGGTGGGCCTTCTCGACCTCGTCGAAGAGCACGACGGAGAAGGGCTTGCGGCGCACCTTCTCGGTGAGCTGGCCGCCCTCCTCGTAGCCGACGTAGCCGGGCGGGGAGCCGAACAGCCGCGAGACGGTGTGCTTCTCGCTGAACTCGCTCATGTCGAGCTGGATCAGGGCGTCCTCCTCGCCGAAGAGGAACTCCGCGAGCGTCTTGGCCAGCTCGGTCTTACCGACACCGGTGGGGCCGGCGAAGATGAACGAGCCACCGGGACGACGCGGGTCCTTCAGGCCGGCGCGGGTGCGGCGGATCGCCTGGGACAGCGCCTTGATGGCGTCGTCCATGCCGACGATGCGCTTGTGCAGCTCCTCCTCCATGTGCAGCAGTCGCGAGGACTCCTCCTCGGTCAGCTTGAACACGGGGATGCCGGTGCTGGCGGCGAGGACCTCGGCGATGAGCTCCTCGTCGACCTCGGCCACGACGTCCATGTCGCCGGTCTTCCACTGCTTCTCGCGCTCGGCCTTCTGCGCCAGCAGCTTCTTCTCGTCGTCACGCAGCGACGCGGCCTTCTCGAAGTCCTGCGCGTCGATCGCGGACTCCTTCTCGCGGCGCACGTGGGCGATCCGCTCGTCGAACTCCCTCAGGTCCGGCGGCGCGGTCATCCGGCGGATGCGCAGTCGCGCGCCCGCCTCGTCGATCAGGTCGATCGCCTTGTCCGGCAGGAAGCGGTCGTTGATGTAGCGGTCGGCCAGGTTGGCCGCGCTGACGAGGGCGCCGTCGGTGATGGACACCCGGTGGTGCGCCTCGTAGCGGTCCCGCAGGCCCTTGAGGATCTCGATCGCGTGGGCGAGGTTGGGCTCGGCCACCTGGATCGGCTGGAACCGGCGCTCGAGGGCCGGGTCCTTCTCGATGTGCTTGCGGTACTCGTCCAGCGTCGTCGCGCCGATGGTCTGCAGCTCGCCGCGGGCCAGCATCGGCTTGAGGATGCTCGCCGCGTCGATCGCGCCCTCGGCGGCACCGGCACCGACGAGGGTGTGGATCTCGTCGATGAACAGGATGATGTCGCCGCGGGTGCGGATCTCCTTGAGGACCTTCTTCAGGCGCTCCTCGAAGTCACCGCGGTAGCGGCTGCCGGCGACGAGCGCGCCGAGGTCGAGGGTGTAGATCTGCTTGTCCTTGAGCGTCTCGGGCACCTCGCCCTTGACGATGTCCTGGGCCAGGCCCTCGACGACGGCGGTCTTGCCGACGCCGGGCTCGCCGATCAGGATCGGGTTGTTCTTGGTGCGGCGGGACAGCACCTGCATGACCCGCTCGATCTCCTTGGCGCGACCGATGACCGGGTCGAGCTTGCCCTCGCGGGCGGCCTGGGTCAGGTTGCGGCCGAACTGGTCGAGCACGAGCGAACCCGACGGGGTGCCCTCCTGCGGGCCACCGGTCGTGGTCGGCTCCTTGCCCTGGTAGCCGGACAGCAGCTGGATGACCTGCTGGCGCACCCGGTTGAGGTCGGCGCCGAGCTTGACCAGCACCTGCGCCGCGACGCCCTCACCCTCGCGGATGAGGCCGAGCAGGATGTGCTCGGTGCCGATGTAGTTGTGGCCGAGCTGCAGCGCCTCGCGCAGCGACAGCTCGAGGACCTTCTTGGCCCGGGGGGTGAAGGGAATGTGGCCGGACGGGGCCTGCTGGCCCTGGCCGATGATCTCCTGGACCTGCTCACGCACGGCGTCGAGGGAGATACCCAGACTCTCGAGTGCCTTGGCAGCGACACCCTCGCCCTCGTGGATCAGGCCGAGCAGGATGTGCTCGGTCCCGATGTAGTTGTGGTTGAGCATGCGCGCCTCTTCCTGCGCCAACACCACAACCCGACGGGCCCGGTCGGTGAACCGTTCGAACATCGCTATCTCTCCTCGCTATCGAGACACCTCGATGCTATCTGTGCTGCACGACATCACGGCACCCGTCGAGGGCACCTGATGCGTGATCGGGACAACGGCTCCGCTGGTCGCGGTGTTCCTCGCCTTGAGTCCCATTCGCTCATGTTCGCCCACGGCGTACGGATTGGCCCGAACCGTCCCACTCCGTGACCCAGAGTCTGTCGGGTCCGGGGCCGCCGCGCCGGGAGTTCACGGTTCCTTGCGGATCACTTGAGGCAACCCGGTGCCGGACCTGCGCGTCCCATCGGCATGGTGCGCCGCTCCCTGCTCCTGCCCCTGCTCACCCCGCTGCTGCTCCTGGCCGCCTGCGGCCAGCAGCGCGTCGGTATGCCGGGTGGCGGCGGCAGCGGTGACGGCGGCTTCCAGCAGCGCGCCGCGGCGGTCGCCCGCGCGTGGCGGCTCCACCCGCCGGACCAGGACTGGGCGCACGGCTTCGTCCCGCTCCAGGACCTCGCCCTCCCCCCGGCCGACGGGTTCCCCGACGTCGCGACCAAGCAGGCCTTCCTGGCCGGCCTGTTCCGGCTGAGGGGCAGCCTGCCGGACACCCCGGCATCCGGGCCGGTGCGGTTCGCGGACGGCAGCCTGCTGCGGGTGCCCGTGGTCGGGGCGCGCACGGCATACCGGCTGCTGGACCGCGGCGGGGCCGCCTGCACCGGGCCCACGACCCCACCGCCCGCCGGGGACAGCCAACCGGCCGCGCCGTCGGCCGGGTCCCCGGGCGGCGTGACGTCCACCGGCGTCGGCCCGTGCACGGCGCTGACGGTGACCGGCGCGCGGCTGTCGACCGCGCCGCTGCGCACCAGCCGGGGCGTGGCGACGGTGCCGGTGTGGCTGTTCACCGTCGAGGGGCTGTCCGGGCCGGTGGGCCGGGTGGCGGTCTCCCCCGACGCGGTGGGGCAGGTCCCGGAGCCGCCGGCGCTGCCGTCCCTGCCCGCGGACCACCGGCTCGACGCGGCCCAGGACCTCATCGGCGTCGGCGGGGAGTCGCTGCGGTTCCGGGTGGGCGTCAGCCCGTGCGACAAGGACGTGCGGGCACGGGTGCTCGAGGACGACGGCGTCGTGGTGGTGGGCGCGTCCATCTCGCGCACCTACGGGTCACCCTGCCCGGCGATCATGATGCTCGACCCGGTGCGCGTGACCCTGGCTGCCCCGCTGGGCGGGCGCCTCGTGGTCGACGTGGTCACCGGCCGCCCGATGGCGCTGAACCCGGCGGCTCAGGCCGGCTGACCCGTCCGCGGCGGCAGGCACAGGCGGGTGCCATCGGGCACCGCCCGGGCGCCACACACCGCGAGCCGGTGCGCGAGCTCGGCGCCGGGCGGGTTGAAGTGGCTCAGGTGGACGGCGACCACGTCGGTGCGGTCGGTGACGGCGCCGACGTGGCGCAGCGCGTCCACGGTCCGGGCGAACGAGCCGAAGGTGAGGTGGGCGCCCGGCAGGTCCGTCCGGTCGCCGAAGGTCTGCTCGAGCAGCAGGAGGTCGAGGCCGGCGCCCGCGAGCGCCGCGACCGTCCCGTCCGGCAGCTCGGCGGTGTCGGTGGCGTAGAGCAGCCGCTGGCCGGCGGGGCCGGCGACGTCGTAGAGCACGGCCTCACCCGGCGCACCGTGGTTGGCGGCCAGGACGCGCACCCCGTGCCCGGCCACCTGGTGCAGCTCGCCGGGCCGCACGGCCACCAGCTCGACCCGGTCCTGGCCGGGGGCGAGCCAGGGCGCGCACGCCTCGACCACCGGGGGCGGCCCCAGGACACGCAGCGGCCGGTCGGTCACCCAGCCGCGGTAGAGCAGCATCGCCGGGTCGAGGTGGTCGGGGTGCGCATGGGTGACGAGCACCGCCTCCAGGCCGGTCAGGTCGACCCCGGCACGCAACGCCTGCCGGGGGGCCTCCGGGCCACAGTCGAGCAGGAGCCGGCCGTCGACCAGGGCGCTGGTCTGGGCGCGCAGCTCCCCGGTCGCCACCGCGTGCCGGCAGGAGGTGCAGGCGCAGAAGGGGTTGGGCCACCCGTCCGCCGCGCCCGTCCCGAGCAGGGTGACGGTCATCGGGTCCTGGGCGCTCACGCCCGCAGCCTGCCACGCCGTCTCAGCCGGGGCGCTGGTGTCCCGAACGACGATCCTCGCCGCAGTTTCGACGCGAGAAGTGGCCCGAAGTGCCGCGATGATCGTCGCGCGGCGCGGTCAGGCGTGGACGCGGCTACGGTGCACCCGCGCCTGCACCCGGCACAGGCCGCGGGCGGCCGGCGGCGCCCAGCGGTTCAACCGCCACAGCAGGTGCGCCAGCACGCCCACCGGGACGACCGCCTGGTTGCGCTCCAGCCCCCGCACCGCCCGGGCGGCGACGGTCTCGGCGCTGAGGAACTTCGGCTGCATCAGCCGCACCGCCTGGCGGACGCTGCCGCCGGCGATCGACGGCGGCGCCTCGTAGACCTCGTCCAGCAGCGGGGTGTCCACGAAGCCGGGGCACAGCACGGTGACGCCGATGCCGAGCGCCGCGGCCTCGGCGCGCAGGCCGGTCGAGAGGCCCACGACCGCGTGCTTGGTCGTCGTGTAGGGCAGCATCGCCGGGGCGGGGATGAGCCCGGCCAGCGAGGCGGTGTTGAGGATGTGCCCGCCACGCCGCGCGCTCATGTGCGGGTAGACCGCGCGCACCCCGTTGACGACGCCGCCGAGGTTGACCGCCAGGGCACGGTCCCAGTGCCGCTCGTCCAGCTCCTCGAGCAGGCCGCCCAGCGCGATACCGGCGTTGTTGACCATGACGTCGACCGGTCCACGGTCGGCCTCGGTGCGGTCGACCAGGTCGCGGACCTGCTCGAAGGAGCTGACGTCGACGGTGGCCGGCTCGGCCACCCCGGGACCGGCGGCGGTCAGCTCCGTGGCGGCCCGGGTCGCGCGATCTCCGTCGAGGTCGGCGACCACGACGTGGCTGCCGCGCGCGACGAGCTCGGCGGCGATGGCCCGGCCGATGCCGGAGGCACCGCCGGTGACGATGCTGACGCGGGGATTGAAGGGGGCGCGGGGCACGGACGGGCTCCTGTCGGTGGGCCGAGGGGGTCGGTGGTCAGGTCAGGAACGGTCGGCGGGGACCGGTTCGGCGCCGACCGTTTCGGCGGCCGGCTGGGCACCCGTGCCCGGTGGACGCGGGGCGACGGTGGCGAAGTCGGCCCGGTCGAGCCGGCGGGTGCGCCACCAGTAGCTCAGCGTCGAGCCCGGCCAGACCGTGGTGTTGTTGCCGAACCGGTCGAGGTACCAGCTGCGGCAGCCGGACGCCCAGACCGTGCGCCGGCTGCGCGTGCGCATCTCGCGCGTGAAGCGCTCCTGCGCCGCGTCGGTGACCACGACGGGCCCGCGCCGGCGGCGGGCGTGGTCGAGGGCCTGGAGCACGTAGCCGGTCGCCCACTCGATCATCATCACCACGGAGGTGTGGCCCAGCCCGGTGTTCGGCCCGAGCAGGAAGTACAGCTGCGGGAAGCCGGCCGTGGTCACCCCGAGGTGGGTGCGCATCCCGCCGGACCAGGCCTGCTCGAGCGAGCGCCCGTCGAGGCCGCGCACCTCCAGCCGGTCGTAGCTGCCGGTGACGCTGAACCCGGTGCCGAGCACGATCGCGTCGACCTCGCGGCGCGTGCCGTCCGCCGTCACCACGGCGCCCGGCTCGACCCCGGTGATGGCATCGGTGACCAGCTCGACGTCGTCTCGGTCGAACGCCGCCCAGTAGTCGTTGGAGATGAGGATCCGCTTGCAGCCGATGGTGTAGTCGGGGGTGAGCGCGGCCCGCACCTGCGGGTCGCGGACGGACTTGGCCAGGTGCCGCCTGGCCACCCGCTCGACGAGCTTCATCGCGGCCGGGTAGCGCGAGAACGCCAGGACCCGGGACTCCAGCTCCCAGTACGTCGCCCACCGCACCGCCCGCTGCAGACCGGGTATCCGGCGGTACGCCGCCTTCCGCGCGGCACCCAGCTCGCGGTCGCGCTTGGGCAGGATCCACGCGGGGGTGCGCTGGAAGACGTGCACCTGCGCGGCGCGCGGCGCGAGGGCCGGGACGAGCTGCACCGAGCTCGCGCCGGTGCCGACCACGGCGACCCGCTTGCCGGTGAGCCCGTCGTCACCCTCGGGCCAGCGCGCCGAGTGGTGGACCGGGCCGCCGAACGAGGCGAGGCCCGGGATGTCCGGCAGGGAGGGCTCGTGCAGGGCGCCGATACCCAGCACCACGGCGTCGGCGGTCCACTGCCGGCCGTCGGCGACGGTGGCCGTCCAGCGGGCGGAGGGCTCGTCGTACACGAGGGAGCGCAGGTCGGCCCCGAAGCGCAGGTGGCGCTCGACGTCGTGCTCGCGGGCGCAGCGGCGCAGGTAGTCCCAGATCTCGCCGGCCGGGGCGAACTCCCGTGACCATGAGGGGTTCTGGGCGAAGGAGAAGCTGTAGAGCCGCGACGGCACGTCGCAGGCGCACCCGGGGTAGCGGTTGTCGCGCCAGGTGCCGCCGACGTCCTGCGCCTTCTCCAGCACGACGTAGTCGTCCTCCCCGCGCTGGGAGAGTCGGATCGCCATGCCCAGGCCGGAGAAGCCGGTGCCGACGACGATGACCCGGTGGTGCGGGACGGTCGCCATGTCAGGCCTCCTGCCCGGCGCCGACCCGGCTGCCCCGCGCGAGCCGGAGCAGGTGCTCGGTCACGGTCTGGGTTCTTTCGAGCGGCAGCATGTGGCCGGCGCCGTCGAGCACCTCGTGATGGGCCTGCGGCAGCGCCTGCGCGATCACGGCCGAGAAGCGCGGCGGGGTGAGCTTGTCGGCCGACCCGACGAGGACGGCTGTCGGGACGTCGGCGAGCACCGGCAGCGCGTCGAGCTCGTGGTGGGCACTGAGGGCGAGGAAGAACCGGCCGATCGTCGCCGCCGGGTTGGCGGTGATGACCCGGTGCGTGCTGGTCACGTCCGACTCGTCGGCTCCACGTCCGAACAGCAGCGCGCGGGAGCCTTCGAGGCGCTGGCCGCGGACCCGGACACGACCCGGCACGGCGGCCAGCAGGCGCATCAGCCAGGGCAGGACCCGCGCCGCCACCCGCCGCAGTCGCGGCGGGGCGCCGGAGGCGGAGGCGAAGTGGCCGGCGTCCTCCTGCACCAGCGAGGCGGCGGTCGAGACGAGCCCCACGCCCGCCACGCGGTCACGGACCAGTCCGGGGTGGGCGCCGGCCATCGCCAGGATCGACATGCCGCCCATCGAGTGCCCGGCCAGGACCAGTGGCCCGGACGGGGCGAGCTCACCGATGACGCAGGCGAGGTCGTCGCCGAGCCGGCGGATGGTCGGCCGGCGGGTGCCGCGGCCGGAGGCGCCGTGGCCGCGCTGGTCGTAGCGGACCACGCGCAGGGCCGGGTCGGCGGCGCCGAGGGCGTGAGCGACGCGGTCCCACGAGGAGTGGTCCAGGGTCCAGCCGTGGGCGAGGACGAGGGTGACCCCCGCGCCGTCGCCGCCAGGGACCTCGCCAGGGCCGTCGACCCAGGCGGCGATCGGAGTGCCGTCGTCGGCGCGGACGGTGTGCCGGGTGCTCATGGCGGGCGAACTTACCACGAGTAACTTACCGGCGGTAGGGAGCAGCTAGGATCCGGGCATGACCCCCGAGGCGACCCCCGCGACCCGCTCCCGGATGCCCCGAGCCGAGCGGGAGGCGCAGATCCTCGCCGTGGCCGAGCAGGTGTTCGCCGAGCGCGGCTTCCAGGCCACGACCATGGAGGACGTCGCCGAGCGGGTGGGCGTCACCAAGCCGATGATCTACGGCTACTTCGGCTCCAAGGAGGGCCTGCTCGCGGCCTGCGTGGCGAGCGCCCGCAGCCAGCTGCTGCAGGCCACCGAGGCGGCCTGGGAGGCGGTGCCCGAGGGGTCGTCGGTGGAGGAGCAGTTCCGGGCCGGGGTGGGCGCGTTCTTCTCCTTCATCGACGAGCACGCCTCGGCGTTCGCGCTGATCACCCACGAGGGGGCGATGCAGGCCTCCGCGGCCGCGGGCATCGAGAGCATCCGCCGGCAGCAGACGGCGTTCATCGTGCGGACCCTGCAGCAGCGGGCCGGCCTCGACGCCGTGCCGACCACCCTGCTCGAGGGCTACGCCGAGGTCGTGGTCGGCGCCTGCGAGCGGCTGGCCATCTGGCGGGCCCGGCAGGAGCGCCCGGTCAGCGCCGAGGACGTCACCGAGCTGGTCATGGGCGGCGTCTGGCACGGCCTCTCACGCCTCATCCCCTGAGGGCGGCCCGAGCTCGTCCTCGTCGTCATCGGCGTGGGCGTCGCCCTTGCGGGCGATGGCGAGGAACGACCCGACCAGCAGCAGCGGCCCGAGCACCATCGCCGCCTCCGGCAGGCCGCCGTAGTGCCCGAGCGTGAGCACCCGGACCGGGGTCAGGACCGCTCGCCTCACGGCGCCGTCACCAGCACGATCCCGCCGGCGGTGAACGCCACCATGGCCGCAAGCAGGGGGTACTGCGCCGGGCGGAGGGAGCGCCGGGGGAACGTCGCCACGGCCCGGTCGTGTGCGGCCACGACCCCGACCACGTGGCCGGCGACGATGGCGCCGACCTGGACCAGGGAGATCAGGGCCGTGGACATCACGGCGTGGTCGACCTCGGCCGAGCCGCCGGTGCCCAGCAGGTCCCAGCCGCGCCCGAACGGGTCGGTGGCGAGCAGGTAGCCGAGCTGGCCCTGGGTCACCGCGAAGGTCGCGTAGTGGGCGACTGCGTAGCCGACCACGATCGGCACGAGGGAGTGCGCGAACCGGCGGCCCATGCCGCCCTGGGGCAGCCCACCGCGGGTGCGGTGACGGGCCGCCGCCCCGGTGGCCGCGGCGAAGACCAGCATCACGAGGGCCACGCACGCCACCAGGCCCAGGGAGTACGCCAGGAGATGGGCGACCCCGTCGAGGCCCGCGGTCGCATGTCGCCACGGCCGCGAGCGCGAGAGCCCGTCGAATCCCGTCGACCCCAGCAGCAGGCAGATGACGGCGGTCAGGCTCCGGTCGGGTCGCAGCCCGGCCAGGTGCACCATCGGGCTGCGCAGCAGCAGCCGGCCGTCCTCGTCGCGCGACAGCGGCGACAGCCGGGCGAGCAGCCCCGAGTAGACCTCGAACCCCTCACCGCGCCCGAACCACTGCGGGCCGAACCAGGTCCCGGCGGCCCCATGGACCAGCACCCACGCCGTGCCGAACGCCGCCACGACGCGGGGCTCGGCGGACCACTCCGGCACGAGCTCCAGCCACGCGAAGGCGCCCAGGCCGGCGAAGGCCGGCCAGTGCGCCCACCGGTCCGGCAGCGGCCGCGGCCGGACGCCGGCCACCCGACCGGCGGCGGACGCCAGCGTGCGCACCGGGTTGACGGCCCGCCATACCGGGCCGAGGAGCACGGACAGCGGGACGAGCCCGACCCAGAACCAGGCGTAGAGCCAGGTCGGGGCGAGGTTGCCGTCGGCGTCGTCCGGGCCGATCCAGCCGGCGGCGAGCCAGAGCAGCAGCGCCGCCAGGGTGAGCGCGCGCAGCCCCAGCCGGAGCGTGCGCGAGCCGACCACCCGTGCGAGCACCGCCGGCAGCGCCCGGCCTCCCGCGGGCTCCTCGAACCGGGCCGAGGACCAGAAGGCGGCCAGGCCGAAGAAGGAGACGGCCACGGCGGACCCGGCGGCGTAGGCCGCGAGCCAGACCGGGACGGCCGGGTCACCGCGGCCGCCGATGCCATGCAGCGGGACGGCGCTGATGACGGCGAGGGCTGGGGTCACGCTCGCTCCTGACGTCGCGGGTGATGTGACGTCAGGAATGTAACACGATGAATGTCAGATGATCACCCGGCCGCATGGCCCGCCGCTGCCGCCCCCAGCTCCTCGCCCATGGCGCGCTCGATGGCGCCGCGCATGGCCTCCTGGAACGCCGCGACCAGCGCCTGGCCGGCCAGCGGGATGATCGCCTCGACCTTCTCCTGCATCCGCGGCCACTCCTTGTCGGGCATGCCGGCGGCCATGAAGTCGGCCCAGAGCGTGCTGCGGAACAGCTCGACGAAGGAGTCGGCGACCGCCCCGGCCTCCGAGCGCAGCCCCGGGACCAGGGTGAGCACGTCCTCGACGGGGATGCCGAGCCCGATCACCTCGAGGCCGGCGCGCAGCAGCCCGGCGTTGGGGATGCGCAGGCGGCCGTCCTCGAGCCGCTCGGCGAGCCCCATCTCGATGAGCCGGTCGACCACGGCCGGGTCATGGGGCACCCGCGCCTGGGCCGCAAGCGTCTCGGGCTCGAGGACCTCGGGCTCGCTGTCCCACGGGGACATCAGTGAGTGGTAGAGCCCCAGCGCCTGTGAGCCCGAGGAGGGCGCCGAGGCGAGCAGCCGCTCGGCGGCGGTGAGCGTGTAGCCCTGGTCGAGCATCTCGCGCACCAGGGTCAGCCGGGCCACGTGCTCGGCGCCGTAGTAGCCGGTCCGCCCCACCAGCCGCGGCGGTGGGATGAGCCCACGGGTGCTGTACGCGCGGACGTTGCGGACCGTCATACCGGTCCGGGCGGCGAGCTGGTCGATGGTGAGCTCGCCCTCGCGTGGCCCCTGGCTGACGGTCATCGGCACCCTTCCCTTGACAGTGCTCCATCCTACTTGCAACATCTGTTATGTGACATTCTCGATGTCAGATACCCCAGCCCTCCTCGTGCCGACCGCCGCGGCCCCCGCGCCCGGCGTCGCCGAAGCCTCCCAGGTCGCGGTCGTCGTGGGGGTGGTCGCCGTGGTCTACGCCGCGCTCGCGTGGCTGGTGCTGCGCGAACGCACCGGCCACCGCACCCTGCTCGGGGCGCTCGCCGACCGGGTCGCCGGGCTCGACGGCACGCCCCGCTGGGCGGCCGTCAGCCCGTTCGTGCAGACCGCCGCGATCCTCGCGGCCGGCTTCGGGGTGTGGTGGGACATCTCGTTCCACATCGACCACGGCCGCGACCAGGGCCCCTTCGGCACCCCGGCGCACTACCCGATCTTCTTCGGCCTGCTCGGCGTCATGGCCTCCGGCGTCATCACCTGCGCGCTCGCCGCCAAGCCGGTTCCGGCCGGCTCGCTGCGGCTGCGTCCCGGCTGGCGGCTCCCGCTCAGCGGGGTGTTCGTCGTCGTGTGCGGCACGTTCTCCCTCATCGGCTTCCCGCTCGATGACACGTGGCACCGCATCTTCGGCGAGGACGTCACGCTGTGGGGGCCCACCCACATCCTCATGATCGGCGGCGCCGTCATCGCGCTGTTCGCGCTGTTCCTGCTGCGTGCCGAAGCGGTGCAGGTCAGCGGGCCGCGGCGGCGCTACGTCTTCCTCGACATCGTCACCGGCGGCGCGCTGCTCATCGCCTTCGAGCTGTTCGCCACCGAGTTCGACTACGGCGTGCCGCAGTTCCCGCTGCTCAACCAGCCGTTGCTGCTCGTGCTCGGCACCGTGCTGCCGCTGGTGCTGACCCGCGCCCGTCGCGGTCCGGGCAGTGCGCTCGGCTCACTCCTGGTCTACCTCGTCGTCCGCGGCTCCATCACCGCCCTCGTCGCCGGCCCGCTGGACCGGGTGATGCCGCACTTCCCGCCGTACGTCGTCGAGGCCCTCCTCGTCGAGGGCGTCGCGCTCGTGGTGGGCACCAGCCGGCGGTTCCGCTTCGGCACCGTCACGGGGGTGGTCGTCGGCGTCCTCGGGGTGCTCGCGGAGTACGGCTGGTCGCATGTCTGGATGCCCATCCCGTGGCCGGGCTCGCTGCTGCCCCCGGCGCTGGGCCTGGGCGTCGTCATGGGCGTCGGCGCGGGGCTGGTCGCCGCCTGGGTCGCCACCCGCCTCGACGACGTGGCCGGGACGGGCACGGAGGGTGCTCCGCCGGTGCGCCGCGGCCACCTGCTCGCCGCGGTCGGGCTCGCCGCGGTCCTCGTGCCCCTGGCCGTCGCGGTGCCGCGCGGCGCCACTCCCGACGTGCGCGCCCAGGTCGACCTGGCACCCCGGGCCGGCTCGTCGCGGTCGGCCGTGGCCACGGTGCACCTGCAGCCGGCGGACGCCGCCGACCACGCGACGTGGTTCATCGCCACGTCCTTCCAGGGCGGCCACACGCACATCGCGCCCATGGTGCGCGTGTCCGAGGGCGTCTGGCGGACGCCGTTCCCGGTCCGCCTGGACGGCCGGTTCAAGAGCACCCTCCGCCTGCATCGCGGCCTGCACGACATGCTGTCGCTCCCCGTGCACATGCCGGCCGACCCGCAGATCGGCAAGCCCGAGATCCGGGTGTCCAGCGGCTCACAGGCGGCGTTCGTCGACGACGAGCAGGTGCTGCGCCGCGAGGAGCGCACCGACCTCCCGGGCTGGTACTGGACCGCAGGCTACGGCGTGCTCGGGCTGGTCTCGGCGCTCGAGCTGGGCATCCTCGCCTGGCTGCTCACCCGTGCGGGCGCCGCGGCCCGGGCCGCAAGGCGACCGGCCGGCATACCCTCCGGGCGGGTGCCGTCGTTGACCCGCTGACACCGGCGACAGGGAGCGGGCATGCAGGGGACACGGGCCGCACGGTGGGGGCAGCCTGCCGCAGGAGTGGCGTTCATCCTCGTCGTCACGCTGCTGCTCGGGGCGTCGGTGGCGGCCTACCAGCAGCGGTTCACCCCCGCCGTCATGGTGACCCTGCGGGCCGACCGGGCCGGCAGCCAGCTGAGCGACCACTCCGACGTCAAGCTGCGCGGCCTGCTGGTGGGCCAGGTCCGCCGCGTCACCAGCACCGGTGACGGCGCGGTCCTGACCCTGGCGCTCGACCCGGACCAGGCCGGGCAGGTGCCGGCCGATGTGCACGCGCGGCTGCTGCCCAAGACCCTGTTCGGCGAGCGCTACGTCGAGCTGGTCCCGCCCGCCGGCCCGGCCGGGCGCCCGATCCGCGAGGGCGACACCATCGGGCAGGACCGCAGCAGCGTGGCGATCGAGCTCGAGCGGGCCTTCGACGACCTGCTGCCGCTGCTGCGCACGGTGCGGCCCGAGCGCCTCGCCGCGACGCTGAACGCCCTGGCCACCGGGCTGGAGGGCCGCGGTACCCAGCTCGGCACCGACCTGGTCGCGGCCGACCGCTACCTGCGGGCGCTCAACCCGTCGATGCCCACGATCCAGGCGGACATCAGCGCCTTCGCCGACGTGGCCTCCACCTACGCCGATGCCGCCCCGGACCTGGTGCGGATGCTGCACTCCCTGGTCACCACCAATGCCACGCTGGTGCAGAAGAAGGACGCCCTCGCCGGGTTCCTCGCCGGCACGGCGGGTTTCGCCGACACGGCCACCGGGTTCCTGCAGGCGAACGGGGACCGGATCATCCAGGTCGGCCGGGTCGGGGAGCCCACCCTGACGACGCTGGCCCGCTACTCCCCCGAGTACCCGTGCATGGCCCAGGCGCTGACCACGTGGACGCCCCGGATCAGCCAGGCGTTCTCCCAGCACACCTTCCACATCACGCTGGAGGTGGTGACCCCGCGCGAGGCCTACCGTCCCGGCGAGGAGCCGGCCTGGGGGCCGATGCCGCCGGGGTGCAGCCTGCTCCCCTGCCCGCCCAGCAGCCAGGCCGAGCCGTTGCCGAGCAAGCACTTCCCCGACGGCACGCAGAACCTCTACGGCTACAGCTCCGACCCGGTCGGGGACTACAAGCGCAGCCACCCCGACTGGCGCCGGCAGTTCGCCGAGCTGGCGCGGCACTGCGGCCAGCCCGGCTACGCCCCGCCAGGGATGAGCTTCGGGCAGCCCTCGACCACCCCGGCCCAGAGCGGGTTCCCCACCGTCGGCCTGGCGCAGGCCGACTCCGGCATGGCCGGCACGCGGGCCGAGCAGGAGGTCGTCCAGGCGCTGCTCGGCGACAGCTCACCCAGCGCGGTCACCACCCTGCTGGCCGGGCCGGTCCTGCGCGGCACGACGGTCAGCCAGGACTGAGCGGTATGCCGGGTTCCCGCCTCCTCGGGAGAACGCGACGATCGTCGCGGCAGTTTCGACGCGTTTCCGGGCCGAAAGCCGCGCGACGATCGTCCCGCCGTCGCCTGCGACGGGTCAGCGGCGGCGCTGGCAGCGCCCGCACCAGAACAGGTTGCGCCCGACCAGGACCTGCGTGCGCACCCGCGAGCCGCAGACCCGGCACGGCTCGCCGGTGCGCTTGTAGACGTTGTAGGACCGCTCCGGGGCAGTGACCCGCTCTCCGCGGGCCAGCTGCGCCAGCGCGGCGTCGACCTGCTCCTGACGGGTGAGGATCTGCCCGGCCGCGACCCCGAGGGGCATCAGCGTGACCAGGTCGTCCCACATCGCCCGCCACGTGGCCGGGCGGATCTCCCGGCCGGGGCGGAACGGGTCCACCCGGTGCCGGAACAGCAGCTCGCACCGGTAGACGTTGCCGACGCCCGCGACGACCGCCTGGTCCATGAGCAGCTCGGCGATCGACCGGGTCGAGCGCGAGATCCGCCGCCACGCCAGGTCGGGATCGGGGTCGGGGCGCAGCGGGTCCGGGCCGAGCCGGGCGTGGACGGCGGCCACCTCGTCGGGGGTGACGACGGCGCACAGGTTCGGGCCGCGCAGGTCGCCGACCCACGCGTCGTTGAGCAGCCGCAGCCGCACCTGACCCTGCACGGGGACGTGCGCGGACGGCATACCGTCGTGGCCGGCGCGGGAGTGCACGGCGAACTTGCCGATCAGGCCGAGGTGGACGTGCAGCCAGGCGTCACCGTCGAACTCGGCGAACAGGTGCTTGCCCCACGCGGTCGCCTCGCGCAGCACCCGGCCGTCGAGCAGCGCGGCGCCGTCCTCGAAGCGGCCCTGCGGGCTGGACGCGCTCACGGTGGTGCCCGCAAAGGCGCGGTCGATGCTCCCTGCCAGGGCGTGCAGGGTGTGTCCTTCGGGCATCGGTCAGCTGGCCGCCTTCTTGCGCGGCTTCTCCTCGGCGCCCTTGCGGGCTGCTGTCTTCTTCGCCGGTGCCCGCTTCGCCGCGGTCTTGGCGGCCGGCGCCTTGCGGGCCGGGGCCTTCTTCGCCGGCTTGCTCGCCGCCTTCTCCTCCGGCTCGGACGCCTCGACCGGCTCGCCCCGGGAGGCCTTGGCCCGCTCGACGCTGCGTTGCAGGGCCGCGAGCAGGTCGACGACCTCGCCGGAGGTGTCCTTGGCCGCCGGCGCCTCCTGCACCTCGCCGCCCTCGAGCTTGGCCTTGACCAGCGCGTCGACCGCCTGCTGGTAGTCGTCCTCGTAGTCGTCGGGGTCGTAGTCACCGGCCAGGGACTCGACGAGCATGTTGGCCATGGCCAGCTCGGCCGGCTTGGCCTCGGTCTCGGCGTCACCGAGCCCGACGAACTCCGGGGAGCGGACCTCGTCCGGCCAGAGCATGGTCTGCATGACGATGACGTCGTCGCGCACCCGCAGCACCGCGATCGTCATGCGGGTGCGGATCGAGACGGTCACGACGGCCATGCGGTCGGAGGCCTTGAGCGCGTCCCGCAGCAGGGCGTAGGGCTTGGTCGCCGTCTTGTCCGGCTCGAGGTAGTAGGAGCGGTCGAGCAGCATCGGGTCGATCTGCTCGACCGGCACGAACTTCTCGACCGCGATCTCCTTGGAGCTGCGCGTCGGCAGGTCGGCCATGTCCTCGTCGGTGAGCACGACGATCTGGCCGTCCTCGGTCTCGTAGCCCTTGGCGATGTCGTCGTAGGACACCTGCTCGCCGTCGAGGCTGCAGATGCGTTGGTACTTGATCCGCCCGCCGTCCTCACGGTGCACCTGGCGGAACTGCACGTCGTGGTTCTCGGTGGCCGAGTAGAGCCGCACGGGCACGTTGACCAGCCCGAACGACACTGCCCCCTTCCAGATGGCTCGCACGCCAGACCTCCTCGTCGCAGGTGGCGAGTTCACACCTGTCTGCTGTCCCTTCGGTCAGGATGGACCCATGCGCCCCATGCTGGCTAGTCAGGGCACGGCCATCCCGGCCGGCCCTTCGTGGGTCCACGAGGTCAAGTGGGACGGCATGCGTGTGCTCGCCGACGTGCACGAGGGCCAGCTGCAGCTCACCTCCCGGACCGGCAAGGACGTCACCGCGACCTTCCCCGAGCTGGCCGGGCTGGCGCTGGAGACCGAGGACGCCCTGCTCGACGGTGAGGTCGTCGCGCTCGAGGGCGGGGTCCCCTCGTTCACCGCGCTGGCCGAGCGGATGCACGTGCAGGACCGGCGCCGGGCCGCGGCGCTGGCCGTGGTCCGGCCGGTCACCTTCATGGTCTTCGACATCCTGCGCCTGTATGGCGTGGACCTCACCTCCCGCACCCTGTCCGAACGCCGCGCCACCCTCGAGCGGGTCGGGCTGGAGGGCGCGCACTGGCGGGTGCCACCGGTCTACGACGACGGGCGGCTGCTGCAGGAGGCCACCCGCGAGAACGGCCTCGAGGGCGTGGTCAGCAAGCGGCTGTCCTCGAAGTACCACGCGGGCCGGCGCAGCTCCGACTGGCTGAAGTTCCCCCACCGCGCAACCGACTCGGTGGTCGTCGGCGGGTGGCGGCCGGAGACGACCAACGCCACGCGGCTGGGCGCGGTCCTCGTCGGGAGGCCGACCTCGACCGGGCTGCGCTACCTGGGCCGTGTCGGGAGCGGGCTCACCGGGCGGGCGGCGGTACAGCTGCTCGACCGGCTGGGATCGATGGGCTCCGACGCCTCGCCGTTCGCCGACGAGGTGCCGCGCATCGACGCCGACGGCACGAGGTGGGTGCGCCCGGAGGTCGTCGTGGACGTGACCGCGCTGGGGGCGACGCACGGCGGACGGCTGCGGCAGCCGGCGTACAAGGGGCTGCGGGCGGACCTGACGCCCACGGACCTGCTCGAGACGGAGGGGTGAGGGGTGCCGGAGAAGGAGTCCGTGGCGGTGACCGTCGACGGGCGGCGGCTGCAGGTGAGCAACCTCGACAAGGTGATGTACCCGGCGACGGAGACCACCAAGGGCGAGGTGCTCAACTACTACGCGCGGATCGCCCCGGTGCTGCTGCCGCTGCTGGCCGACCGGCCGGTCACCCGGATCCGCTGGCCGCACGGGGTGGCCGGGCCGTCGTTCTTCGAGAAGAACCTGCCCGGCGGGGCGCCCTCGTGGCTGCGCACGGTCACCGTGTCCTCGTCCGGCTCGCGCGGCGGTGGTGACACGATCCGCTACCCGGTGGTGGAGGACACCGCCGGGCTGACCTACCTGGTCAACCTCGCCTCGCTGGAGCTGCACGTGCCGCAGTGGCGCTTCGACGCCGACGGCCGACCGCTGCCCCCGGACCGGATGGTGATCGACCTCGACCCCGGCTCCCCCGCCGGGCTGCACGAGTGCGCCCGGCTCGCCCTCGACGTGCGCGAGCGGCTGGAGGCGATCGGGCTGCGGTGCGCCCCGGTCACCAGCGGCAGCAAGGGCATGCAGCTGTATGCCCGGCTGCCGGGCGAGCAGGACGCCGACACCATCCGGGAGGTCGCCCGGCAGGTCGCCCAGGACCTGACCAAGCTGCACCCGGACCGGGTGGTGTGGAAGATGACGAAGTCGCTGCGGCCCGGGAAGGTGCTGCTCGACTGGAGCCAGAACACCGCGGCCAAGACGACGATCTGCCCGTGGTCGATGCGTGGCCGGGAGACCCCGACGGTGGCGGCGCCGCGGACGTGGGCCGAGGTGGAGCGGGGTGCGCAGGACCGCGACGCGCTGCGCCAGCTGGACATCGACGAGGTGCTGGCGCGGGTGGCCCGCGACGGCGACGTGTTCAGCGCCCAGCTGGAGGGCTGAGCCGCGGGCACATCGCGCAGGTGCTCGCGCCGGGCAGGGTGAAGATGAAGCAGCACGACTGCCGTCGCTGCGGCTCCGGCGGTGGCGGCGGCAGGCACGCCTCGGCGGCCCGGCGGGAGGCGATCTCCCACGTGTCCTCGACGGCGCCGTGTCGCTGGCGCGAGCTCATCTTCACGCCCGGCCGGTAGCCGTCGACGAAGCGACCGGCGTGGGCGAGGTAGCGCTGCCGGGCCAGGTCCTGCCGCTGCGCCGGGTCGGCGACCAGCAGCAGGTCGCCGGTCGCGAAGGAGGCCGCCTCGGGGTAGTGCTGGTCGGTCTGCAGGTCGAAGCGCACGTTGCCGGGACTGGGGTCGAGCACCCAGGGTCCGAGCGCCGCGGCGAAGGCCACCGGGTTCGCCAGCACGTCGAGGTACCACAGGAGCACGAAGGCCGCCGGCATCGCCGGTGGCGGGTCCTGGCGGTACTGCCGTGCGGTCGTCTCGGCCAGGGCCCGCCGCCACGGGGCCGTGGGGTCCTCGCCCCGGTCCTGGGCGTCGACCACGTCGACGCACGACCACGGCAGCGGGCTCCCGTGCCAGGCGGGGAGGACGTCCATCCAGCCCAGCCGGGACGAGACCAGCGACAGCGCGAGGTCGCGGTCGGCGTCGGTCCCGGCCTGCGTCATGCCCCCGACCCTCTCAGCCCCGGAGACGACGACGGCGCCCGACCCCGGCTGGGGGTCGGGCGCCGCTGTGCGGGGCCGGGTCGGCTCAGGCGTGGGCCTTGTCGTAGGCGGCCTGGATGTCGGCGGAGATCCGACCGCGGTCGCTCACCTTGTGGCCGTTCTTGCGCGCCCACTCGCGGATCGCGGACAGGTCGCGACCACCGCGGCTGCCGCCGCCGCGGCGCGCCGTCGAGGTGGACTTGCGGCCGCCGGCCCGGCGGGCGTGACCGATCCACGACGCGAGGTCGTCGCGGAGCTTGCTGGCGTTGGCCTCGGACAGGTCGATCTCGTAGGAGACGCCGTCCAGCGCGAAGGACACGGTCTCGGCGGCCTCGCCGCCGTCAATGTCATCTTCGAGGGTGACCACAACGCGTTGTGCCATGTTTTTCTCCGGAGGGGGTGGAGGAATTGCTGCCATCACGGATGAGTGTAGAAATTCCCGGCTCGTCAATTGACGAACGCACCCTACGTGAGATTGCTACTGAGGTAAATCCTCAGAATGCGGTTTCTTTTCCGGATGTTCCTGCTGCGCTTCCCATTGGGAATGCGCGAGGCGCTCACGCCGGTCTCCCTCGATCATCGCCTTGATGACGAGGTAGAAGAGAAATGCGACGCCGGCGGTCGGCAGCAGGGCGGCAACGGCGAGCCAGAGGGAATGCATGATCACTCCGGCTTCACGGTCGGGAAGAGGATGACCTCACGCATCGGCTTGCCGGTGAGCAGCATGACCAGGCGGTCCACGCCCATGCCGGTGCCGCCCATCGGCGGGGCGCCGTACTCCAGCGCGCGCAGGAAGTCCTCGTCGAGCTGCATGGCCTCGGGGTCACCGCCGGCCGCGAGCAGCGACTGCTGGGTGAGGCGCTCGCGCTGGATGACCGGGTCGACCAGCTCACTGTAGGACGGGGCCAGCTCGATGCCGCCGATGATGAGGTCCCACGCCTCGACCAGGCCCGGCGTGGACCGGTGACCGCGGGCCAGAGGCCGGACCGACTCGGGGTAGTCGCACACGAACGTGGGCTGGATCAGGGTGTGCTCGACGAGCTGCTCGAAGACCTCGAGGATGATCTCGCCGGTGCCCCAGCCGGGTCGCAGCTCGATGTCGCGGGCCTCGGCGAGCTTGCGCACGCGCTGGGCCGAGTCCTCGTCCTCCGCGGCGGAGACCTCCTCGCCCAGGGCGTCGGAGACGGCGTCGACGATGGGCAGCCAGCGCCACTCGCCGGCGAGGTCGACCTCGTTGCCGCGGTAGTCCACGACGGTGGTGCCGACCCCGGCCGCCTTGGCGGCGTTCAGGACCAGCTCACGGGTGAGCTCGGCGGCGGTGAACTGGTCACCATAAGCCTGGTAGAACTCCAGCATCGTGAACTCGGGGCTGTGGGTGGAGTCAATGCCCTCGTTGCGGAAGTTCTTGCCGATTTCGAAGACCCGGTCGACACCGCCGACAACGGCCCTCTTGAGGAAGAGCTCGAGCGCGATCCGCAGCGTCATCGGAATGTCGAACGCATTCAGGTGCGTGTGGAAAGGACGGGCCGCTGCGCCCCCGTGAATGAGCTGTAGCTGCGGCGTCTCGACCTCGATGAAGTCGTGGTTCTCCAGGGTGTGGCGCAGCGAGCTGATCACCCGGGCGCGGGTGCGCACCATGTCGCGCGCCTCCTGGCGCACCAGCAGGTCGGCGTAGCGCTGGCGGACCCGGGACTCCTCGGAGAGCTCCTTGTGCAGGGTCGGCAGCGGGCGCAGGGCCTTGCTGACCATGGTCCAGGAGTCGGCCATGACCGAGATCTCGCCGCGCTTGCTGCAGATGACCCGGCCGTGGGCGAACACGTGGTCACCCAGGTCGACGTCGGACTTCCACGAGGCAAGGGACTCCTCGCCCACCTCGGCGAGGCTGAGCATGACCTGCAGCCGGGTGCCGTCCCCCTCCTGCAGCGTGGCGAAGCAGAGCTTGCCGGTGTTGCGCACGAAGACGACCCGGCCGGCGACGCCGACGAGGTTGTCGGTCTCCTCGCCCGCCTCGAGGTGCTGGTAGCCGGCCCGCACGTCGGCGAGGGTGTGCGTGCGGGGCACGCCCACGGCATACGGCTCCCTGCCCTCGGCGATCAGCCGCGCCCGCTTCTCCTGACGGACGCGCATCTGCTCAGGCACATCGACATCGGGCACGGCGGGGGTGGGGTTCTCGCTCACCCGGCAAGGGTACTCAGTGCGCCTGTGCCCCTTGCGAGGTAGTTTCCGCCGCATGGGCGGGAACAGCACGGACGACGTGTTCAGCCGGCGCCGCACCTCCTTCGGTGCGATCGCTGCGGAGTATGACGCTGTGCGACCCTCGTGGCCCGAGGAGACGGTGCGCTGGATGCTCGGATCCCCTGACCCCGCAACGGAGCTCGCCGTCGTCGACCTCGGTGCGGGCACCGGCAAGGGCAGCCGGGTGCTCGCCCGGATGGGCAACCGGGTCACGGCCGTCGAGCCCGCCGAGGGGATGCTCGGGGCGTTGCGAGGATCACTGCTGGGGCTGGAGCCGGAGGTCGCCGCGCGCGTCGAGCCGCGCGACGGCAGTGCCGAGCACGTGCCCGTCGAGGACGGGTCGGCCGACGCGGTGACGGTATTCCAGGCGTGGCACTGGTTCGACCACGAGGCAGCGTCGCAGGAGTGCGCCCGGGTGCTGCGGCCCGGCGGGTGGCTGTCCATGGCGTGGCACCGCCGTGACGAGTCGGTCGCGTGGCAGGAGGAGCTCTCCGCCCTGGTCGACCGGCACGAGAGCATCGCCGACGACCAGGACTTCCCGGCCTTCCCCGAGGCGTTCGAGCCGGTCGAGCACGAGGTCTTCGGCTGGACGATGCAGCAGAGCCCGGAGGACCTGGCCCGTCATGCGGGCACCTGGTCGTTCGTGGCGATCCGCCCAGACCGCGACGCGGTGCTCGAGCGGGTCCACGACCTCGGCCGCCGCGTCGCCGGCGCCGACGGGATGGTCGAGCTGCCGATGCTCACCGAGTGCTACCGGCTGCGCCACCGCTGACGCAGGGCCGGCCTCGTCCATCCGTGGGGTGTGCCCGCGGCAGGCTGCGACGATCCTCGGGCGTGGAGGTGGTCACCATGGCTGACCAGATCGACCGGGTCGGCGAGCTGCTGCACGAGGCCGCCGAGACCCACCACCGGGTCTACCGGCTCACCGACGGCGACGACGACGACTGGGCCACGTGGTACTCCGACTGGCTGGTGCGGCTCTCGGAGCTTCCGACGCTGCTGGGCCGGGCCCCCGTGCGCAGCGAGCTGACCCAGCAGCTGGTCAGCCTCGACCAGGAGTTCACGGACGCGGTCACCGACCTGCCCTGGGAGCAGTACTACGCCGAGCGCCTCGTCACGCACTTCGGCTGAGCGGCCCCAGCGGCTGGGCGTCAGCCCTCGACGAGGTCCAGCGCGATGTCGACGATCGGTGAGGAGTGCGTCAGCCCGCCGACCGAGAGGTAGTCCACGCCGGTCAGCGCGTAGGTCCGCGCCACGTCGAGGGTCAGCCCGCCGGTCGCCTCGATCTCGACGTCCTCACCCGTGGCCCGCACGGTCTCGACGGTGGCCTGGAGCAGCTCGGGGGTCATGTTGTCGAGCAGCAGGAAGCGCGCCCCGGCCTGCACGGCCTCCAGCGCCTCCTCCAGCGTCGTGGCCTCCACCTGGATGGGCACCTTCGGGTATGCCGTGTGGACCGCAGCGATCGCGGCCGTGAGCGAGCCGGCGGCCAGCTTGTGGTTGTCCTTGATCATCGCCACGTCGTAGAGGCCCATGCGCTTGTTGGTGCCCCCGCCGCAGCGGACGGCGTACTTCTCCAGCGCGCGCAGCAACGGCGTCGTCTTGCGGGTGTCGAGCACGGTCGCGCCGGTGCCCTCGAGCTCGAGCGCCCACAGCCGGGTGTGGGTGGCCACGCCCGAGAGCCGGGACAGCAGGTTGAGCAGGGTCCGCTCGCCGACGAGGATCGCGCGGGTGGAGCCGCGGAGCACCGCGATGACCTCACCGCGGCGCAGCATGTCGCCGTCCTCGTGCACCAGCTCGACGTCGACCTCGGGCAGCCCCAGCCGCTCGGAGACGGCCCGGAAGACGAGCGACACCAGAGGCGCACCGGCGAGGACGCCGTCGCCCCGGGCCACGACGTGGGCGGTGGAGCGCTGGCCGGCCGGGATCGTCGCGGTGCTGGTGACGTCGACGCCGGGGAAGCCCCCGAGGTCCTCCTCCAGCGCCCCGTCGACGATGCTCTGGGCGGCCTTCTCGGGGAATCCGGTCATGCGAGGTCCTGGGGGTCGACGGGGTGGATGGAGGTGGCCACGGAGCCGTCCGGCTCCCGCCACGCGTGGATGTGCGCGCGCCAGTGCTCGTCACGCCGGGGGAAGTCGGAACGGACGTGCCCGCCCCGGGTCTCCTCCCGCATCGCCGCGACGTGGGTGAGCAGCTGGCCGACGTGCAGCAGGTTGGAGGTCTCCCACGAGAGCGGGCCGGGAGCGGCCTGCTCGCCGTCCTCGGCGACCACGGCCAGCGTCTTGGCGGTCTGGGCCAGGCCGTCGCCGGAGCGCACCGCCCCCGAGCCGAGGGTCATCGCGCGCTGGATGTCGGTGCGGCGCGCCGCGGGCACCAGCGCGGCCGGTCCGGACGGCGGCTCGGGCGTGGTGGCGGACAGCTCGCCGCGGGCCAGCCGGCCGGCGACGTCGTCGGCGATGCGGCTCGCGAAGACCAGGCCCTCGAGCAGCGAGTTGGACGCGAGGCGGTTGGCGCCGTGGACGCCGGTGCAGGACACCTCGCCGCAGGCGTAGAGCCCGGCCAGCGTGGTCCGGCCGTGCAGGTCGGTGCGCACGCCGCCGCTGGCGTAGTGCTGGGCCGGGGCCACCGGCAGCAGGTCGGTGACCGGGTCGAAGCCGAGCTCGCGGCAGCGCGCCACGATCGAGGGGAACCGTGCCTCGAGGAACTCCCGCCCGAGGTGCCGGGCGTCGAGGTAGACGTGGTCGGTGCCGGTCAGCGCCATCCGGTCGACGATGGCGCGGGCCACCACGTCGCGCGGGGCCAGGTCGGCCATCTCGTGCACGCCCTGCATGAACCGCACGCCGTCCTCGTCGACGAGGAACGCCCCCTCACCGCGCACCGCCTCGGAGATCAGGGGCTGCTGGCCGCTGGACCCCTCGCCCAGCCAGAGCACGGTCGGGTGGAACTGCACGAACTCCAGGTCGGCGATCACGGCGCCGGCGCGCAGGGCGGCCGCGACGCCGTCGCCGGTGGCCACCGACGGGTTGGTCGTCGCCGACCACACCTGGCCGATGCCGCCGGTGGCCAGCACGACCGCGCGGGCGTGGGCGGCGCCGACGCCGTCGACCTCGCCCTCACCGATGACGTGCAGGGTCACGCCGCAGACGCGGGTGTCCTTGTCCTGCAACAGGTCCACGACCAGGGCGTGCTCGATGACCTGGATGCCGGGGTCGTCGATGACCGCGTGCAGCGCCGCGATGAGCGCCCGCGAGATCTCCCTGCCGGTGGCGTCGCCGCCGGCGTGGGCGATCCGGTCGCGGTGGTGGCCGCCCTCGCGGGTCAGCGAGATCTCCCCGTTGGCGTCCCGGTCGAACTCCGCGCCGAGCGCGACGAGCTCGCGCACCCGGGCGGGGCCCTCATTGACGAGGGTGCGCACGGCCTCGACGTCGCAGACCTCCACACCGGCGACGAGGGTGTCGCGCAGGTGCTCCTCCGGGGAGTCCTTCTCGTCCAGGGCCGCGGCGATGCCGCCCTGCGCCCACAGCGTGGACCCCTCGGACAGCACCGTCTTGGTGACGAGCAGGACCCGGTCCACCCGCTGCCGCAACCGGAGCGCGGCGGTGAGCCCCGCGATACCGGAGCCCACGACGATGACGTCCGCGGACACGGTCCAGCCGGCCTCGGGGGCAACCAGCCGCGACGGTATGCCGCGCGGCAGGGTCGCGCTCACATGGCACCCCGCGCGAGCCCGGAGCTCTCCAGGCCGAAGCCCTCGGGCACCTGGCCCGGGTCGCCGCTGACGTCGACGATCCGGTTGTCGTGGTCGACGAAGACGACCTTGGGCACGAAGCTGCGCGCCTCGGCGTCGTCCATGCCGGCGTAGGCGATGAGGATGACGATGTCGCCGGGCTGGATCAGGTGGGCGGCGGCGCCGTTGATGCAGATGGTGCCCGAGCCGGCCTCGCCCTCGATGACGTAGGTGGTCAGCCGGTTGCCGTTGGTCACGTCGACGATGTCGACGCGCTCACCCGGCAGCAGCCCGGCAGCCTCGAGCAGCAGCCGGTCGACGGTCACGGATCCGACGTAGTTGAGGTCCGCCTGGGTCACCGTGGCCCGGTGGATCTTGGCGTAGAGCATGAAGCGCTGCACGTTGTCGTCCTTGGCTACTCGACGGGGGCTTCGTGGCGTCCGGCGTGCTCGGAGAACACCTGCAGGGCCCCGCCTCCGGGGCCGACGCGGACCGGCATGTTGTCGATGAGGCGGGTCGTGCCGACGCGTCCGGCGACGGCGAGCAGGGCCTCCCCGCGGTACCACTCCGGCACGTCCTCGAGCGTGGTCGGGTGGACCAGCACGAGGTAGTCGATGAGGGCCAGCGGCTCCTTGACCAGCACGGAACGGGCCGCCCGGCGGATCGCCGAGGGGCCCTCCGCGGCCGCGTCGGCGCCGGCCTTGAGCGCCTGCGACAGGCACAGGGCGACCTCGCGGTCCGAGGCGGTGAGGTAGGTGTTGCGGCTGGACATGGCCAGACCATCCTCCTCCCGCACGGTGGGCACCGACACCACGTCGACCGGGAAGTCCAGGTCGCGCACCATCCGGCGGATCAGCAGCAGCTGCTGGGCGTCCTTCTGGCCGAAGTAGGCGCTGCTGGCGCCGGTGAGGTGCAGCAGCTTGCCCACGACGGTGAGGACGCCGTCGAAGTGACCGGGCCGGGCCTGGCCCTCGAGCACCGCACCGAGCGGGCCGGCGGAGATGCGCACGCCCGGGTCGCCTTCGGGGTAGACGACGTCCGGCGTGGGCGCGAAGACGATGTCGACACCCTCGCGGGTGCAGATCTCCATGTCGTCGTCGAAGGTGCGCGGGTAGCGCGAGAGGTCCTCGCGCGGGCCGAACTGCAGCGGGTTGAGGAAGATCGTCACGATGACGTGCTCGGCGCGGGCGCGGGCCTGCTTGATCAGCTGGGCGTGCCCGTGGTGCAGCGCCCCCATCGTCATGACCACGGCCACGTCGCCGGCGGTGAGCGCGGCGCGGGCCTCGGCCAGCTCGTCGCGGGTGCGCGCGACGACGGGCGTGGCGGTCTGGGTGGTCACGGGAGCTCCTTCGGGACGGCAAGGATGTCGAGCAGCGGCTCGGCCGCGGACGCCGTCAGCCGCCCGCTCGCCAGGGCTCGCTCGGCCGTGGCGCGTGCGAGGGCGAGGTAGGTCGCGCGGACGTCAGGGGTCTCGTCGGCCAGCTGTCGCAGGTGCGCAGCAACGGTACCGGCATCGCCGCGGGCCACCGGACCGGTGAGAGCGGCGTCACCCAGGCGCAGGGCGTTGTCGAGCGCGGCGTTGAGCAGCGGGGCGATGACCCGGTGCGGGTGCTCGACGCCGGCCGAGCCGAGCACCTGCATCGCCTGCGCGACGAGGGTGACCAGGTGGTTGGCCCCGTGCGCCAGGCCGGCGTGGTAGCGCTCGCGCTGCTCCTCGGCGATCCACACCGGCTCGGCGCCCATCTCCACGACGAGGGCCTCGGCCACCGGGCGCAGGACCTCCGGCGCGGTGATCCCGAAGCAGCAGTCGGTCAGGCGGGTCAGGTCCATCGCGGTGCCGGTGAACGTCATCGCCGGGTGCAGCGCCAGCCCGATGATGTGGTGACCGGCGGCGGGCTCGAAGACCTTGACCCCGTAGCGGCCCGACGTGTGCACGACGATCTGCCCGGCCTGCCACGAGTGGGTCGCGGTGAGCCCGGCGATGAGGTCGGGCAGCGCGTCGTCGGGGACGGTGAGCAGGAGCAGCTCGGCCCGCGCCACCACCTCCTCCACGGGCAGCAGCGGTATGCCGGGCAGCAGCGCTGCGGCGCGCCCCCGGGAGGCGTCGCTCACGCCGGAGGCGGCCACGACCTTGTGCCCGGCCCGCGCCAGGGCCGCCCCCAGGACGGCACCGACCCGGCCGGCGCCGACGACGCCGACCTCCAGGCGTGCGGGACGCTCCTCGGGGGTGCTCACGCACGGAACGCTAGCGCGGCCGCGGGGGGCCGTAGCGTGCTGCCCGTGACATCGATGCCCTGGCAGCAGGCGTGGCAGGCCGCGCTCTACGGCCCCGGCGGCCTCTACCGGCAGCCCGCCGGGCCGGCCGGGCACTTCGCCACGTCGACCCAGGGAGCCCCCGGGCTGGGGCCGGTCCTGGCGGGGGCCCTGGTCCGCTGGATGCGTGAGGAGGGCCTGACGACGTTCGTGGACGTGGGCTGCGGCCGCGGCGAGCTGCTCGCGCACGTGCACGCGCTCGACCCGGCCATGCGCTGCATCGGGCTGGACGTGGTGCCGCGCCCGGAAGACCTGCCGGGGCCGGTGGAGTGGCTGGAGGCCCCGGGAGGTCCCGACCTGCCCGCGTCCCTGGGCGGCCTGGAGGACGCGCTGGTCGTGGCCAACGAGTGGCTCGACGTGGTGCCGTGCCCGGTCGCCGAGGTCGACGTCGCCGGCGTGCTGCGAGAGGTGCTCGTCGACCCCTCCGACGGCTCGGAGGGCCTCGGCCAGGAGCTGCAGGGCCCGGATCTTCACTGGTGCCAACGGTTCTGGCCGCCCGCCGACGCGTCTCCCGGTGATCGCGTGGAGGTCGGCCGGGCACGCGACGAGGCCTGGGAGGCGCTGCTGGGACGGCTGGTGTCAGGCATCGCCGTGGCGGTGGACTACGGCCACGTGAGGGGCGCCCGGCCCGCGGCAGGGACCCTCACCGGGTTCCGCGCCGGGCACCACGTCGTGCCGGTCCCCGACGGGTCGTGCGACATCACCGCCCACGTCGCGATGGACTCCCTGCCCCACGACGAGCTGGTGGACCAGCGGAGCGCGTTGCGCCGCCTGGGCGTTGACGGGTCCCGGCGGCCGGGCTACGAGCTCGCGCGAGCCGACCCCACGGCATACCTGCGGGCGCTCGGCGAGGCGTCAGCCGCTGCCGCGCTGACCGCACGGGGCGGGCTCGGCGACTTCCTGTGGGCGGTCACGCGGGTGCGACGGTGAGGTGCTCGTAGCCGCGCAGCACGAACGTGGGCCGGCGCGCGGAGTCCACGACCTGAAGCCGGCCGAAGCGGCGCAGCAGCGCCCGGGTGCTGACCTGCAGCTCGAGCCGGGCGAGCGGGGCGCCGAGGCAGAAGTGGATCCCGGCACCGAAGGCCAGGTGCGGGTTGGGGTCCCGGTCGGCCCGGAACCGGTCCGGCTCGGCGAAGACCCCCGGGTCGCGGTTGGCGGCACCCAGCAGCGCGGCGACCTTGTCCCCCCTGCCGATCCGGACACCGGAGACCTCGACGTCCTCGGTGGCGGTGCGCTCGAACAGCTGCAGCGGCGAGTCATGGCGCAGCATCTCCTCGACCACGGCGGTGACCGCGGCGTCGTCCTCGAGCCGGCCCAGCACGGCGGTGAGCTCGTCGGGAGCGGCCAGGAGCGAGGCCAGGCCGTTGCCGAAGCCGTTGACGCTGGCCTCGTGACCGGCGTTGAGCAGCAGCACCGCGGTGGCGACGAGCTCGTGGGGTGAGAGCCGGTCCGAGCCGTCGCGGGCCGCGACCAGGTCGCTGAGCAGGTCGGTGCCGGGGTGGCGGGCCCGGTCGTCGGCCAGGGCCTGCACGTAGGCGGCGAACTCGGCCGCGGCCCGCTGCGCGGCCAGCTCGGCCCCGGGGGTGCGCTCGACCTCGTACATCTTCACGATGGCCTGCGACCAGGGACGCAGCAGGTGTCGGTCGGCCTCGGGGAAGCCCAGCAGCTCGGCGATCACCAGCACCGGCAGCGGCTCGGCATACGCGGCCAGGACGTCCACCTGCCCGTCCCGGGCGAGCGCCTCCTCGGCGTCGTCGAGCAGGCCCCCGGCCAGCTGCTCGATCCGCGGGCCGAGCCGCTGCACGTGGCCGCGGCCGAACGCCGAGGCCACCAGCCGGCGCAGGCGGGTCTGCTTGGGCGGCTCGGAGTCGAGGATGGAGTCCGAGTGCAGCCAGTTGAAGGTGTCCCAGTCCTGCTCGGGCTGCCGCGGCACGAAGATCCGGCCCAGCCGCCGGTCGCGCAGCACGGCGTCGCACGCGGCGCGGCTGGTGGCCAGCGCCAGGCCCAGCCCCTCGTGGTGGACGACCGGCGCGACCTCGCGCAGCCGGGCGAAGTGCGGGTAGGGGTCGGCCACGACCGCGCGGTCGGTCAGGTCGAGCACGGTGTCGGCGGACACGGTCATGCGCCGATGGTCCATCAGCCCCCGGGTGGACACCAGCGCGGGGTCAGGAAGGATGTCCGGCACTCCCCCACTCCCGCGAGAGGACCCCTGCGCGCATGCCCACCCCCCGGACCAGCCGGCCGTCCACCCTCACGACCCGCACCCTCCCCCTCGCCGTCGCGGCGCTGCTGACCCTCGGCCTGTCGGCCTGTGGCGGCGCGCCCGCGGCGCAGGAGCCCACCGACGCCGTCACGCCGGCCGCCGCCCCCTCGGCCGTGGACCCGGCGGGCTCGGACGACGCGACCACCGACAGCGGCAACGGCAGCGACGTCGTCGGGCGCAAGTTCGACCTCGGCACCATCGACAGGCTCGAGGACCGCGACGGCGTGCCGGTCGCGGTGCTCGACCGGTTCACCGCCAAGGGCGTGCCGGACTCCGACATCGCCGAGCACGGGCTGGCGATCAAGCCGTTCACGACCCCGCCGTTCGAGAACCTGGGCCGCACGCTCTTCCGCATCCCGGTCTCGCCGGACGCGACGTTCGTCTACCACCACTGCGTCGCGCCGGACCAGCCGGTTCAGAGCCAGTCCTCGGACCTGCACCAGATGTCCTCGCTCGGCGAGCCCGAGGACATCGTGGTCGTCACCCTCGACGAGGAGGGCGTGATGACCCACGCCGAGAACGAGCCGGGCTGCTGAGCCCTCGCTGTCGACACCGACGCGCGCCGGGGGCGCGGAGGTGACCACGCGCCCTGGTGCCGGCCGGCACCAGGGCGCGTCGCGCGATACGGGTGGGCTGGCAGACTGACGCCATGAGCACCCCCGCGAGCCCGCGCGAGCTCACCGTCGGCATGGGCGCCGGTGGTCTGGCCACCGCCGACATGGTGCTCAACATCGGCCCGCAGCACCCGGCCACGCACGGCGTGCTGCGGCTGCGGCTCGTCGTCGACGGCGAGCGGATCGTCAGCGCCGAGCCGATCATCGGCTACATGCACCGCGGCGCGGAGAAGCTGTTCGAGGTGCGCGACTACCGCCAGATCATCGTGCTGGCCAACCGGCACGACTGGCTCTCGGCCTTCGGCAACGAGCTCGGGGTGGTGCTCGCGGCGGAGTCGATGCTCGGCATGGAGGTGCCCGAGCGCGCCACCTGGGCCCGCACCCTGCTGGCCGAGCTGAACCGCGTGCTCAACCACCTGATGTTCCTCGGGTCCTACCCGCTGGAGCTGGGCGCGATCACGCCGATCTTCTACTCCTTCCGCGAGCGGGAGGAGCTGCAGGCCGTCATGGAGGAGGCCTCCGGCGGGCGGATGCACTACATGTTCAACCGGGTCGGCGGCCTCAAGGAGGACCTGCCGGCGGGGTGGCTGGGGCGCGTCGCCTCGGCGATCGCGGCGGTGCGGCGCCGGCTGCCCGACCTCGAGAGCATGCTCGTCGGCAACGAGATCGTCCACGCGCGCGCCCGTGGAGTGGGGGTGCTGTCGCCGGAGACCATTGATGCGTATGGCGTCTCGGGCCCCATCGCGCGGGCGTCCGGCGTCGACATGGACCTCCGGCGGGATGAGCCCTACCTGGCCTACGCCTCGATCTTCGCGCCCGGTGGTCCCGGACGGGTGGTCACGCGCACCGAGGGCGACTGCCTCGCGCGTCTGGAGGTGCTGCTCGAGCAGGTCCACGTCAGCCTCGACATCGCCGAGCACTGCCTCGACGTGCTGGGGTCGCTGCCGCAGGGGCCGGTCAACCAGCGGCTGCCCAAGGTGCTGCGGGTGCCGGAGGGCCAGACCTACGTGCACACCGAGAACCCGTTGGGCTTCAACGGCTACTACCTCGTCTCGCGCGGGGACAAGACGCCGTGGCGGCTCAAGCTGCGGTCGGCGTCGTTCAACAACGTGTCGGTGCTCGGCGAGGTGCTGCCGGGCAACCTCATCGCCGACATGGTCGCCATCCTCGGCTCGATGTTCTTCGTCGTCGGCGACGTCGACAAGTAGCCTGCGCGGGCTCGGGGGTCCCTTCTTCTCGCGCCGAGAGGGACTCTTCTCGGGTTTGAGGTGCCCTCAACCCCGAGAAACGTCCCTCTCGCCGAGCCTCTCTGCCCGCCGAGGGCGTCTCCGGGCGGCGGTGCGCGTCAGTGGACCCGTTGCCACACGACGAACCGGCCGTCGACCCGGCTGACGAACCAGACGCCCTGGCTCGCGCTCTGGGCGGGCAGCAGGTCGGTCCGCGTGGTCATCACCACGAAGGTGCGTGCGGCCACGGCGGCTCCGCACTCGGCGGCTGCCTGCTCACCACGAGGGCCGGCATCCGGCCCGGGCACGACGCGGTCCTGGCGCAGCGTCGCGGGGGTGAAGCCGGGGTCCCTCTCGTTGTAGCGCACCACCGCGGCAAACGCCGCGGTGGCCATGGACGGCGTCAGCGCCTCGGGGCGCTCGGGGCAGCGCGTGGTGATGGTGACCTCGGCCGAGGGAGACGTCGTGGTCCGGGAGACGGTGGCGGCGGTCGAGGCGGGTCGCACCGCCGCGCTGGCGCACCCCGCCACGACGACGAGTGCCCCACAGGCAAGGACAGCCGGTCGGGCAGCGCCCCAGCGGCGGTGCACCATGACGCGATCCTCCGGCCGGGGCCGACCGTCCACATCCCTCCCGGGGGTGACCTCGCGTGCCCTCGGCGTCACCCTCGGCGTGTCCCCAGGGCAACAGCGGCCTTGGACGAACAGGCCTCGGCACCGGGCAGCGAGCCCTAGTCTGCGACGGGGGAAGGGGTCTCACATGCTGCACGTCCTGCCGCACCAGCTGCCGTGGTGGGTGGCCGGTCCCGGCATCGGGCTGTGCGTCGTCGCGATGTACGGCCTGGCCAACGTCAAGCTCGGCGTGTCCGGCGGCTGGCTCCAACTGCTGTTCGCCATCCAGGGGCGCCCGGTGACCGAGCCGTGGCGGATCTCGTTCAACTCCGGGCTCGTCGGCGGCGCGGTCCTCGCCGGACTGCTGGGGTCGACGGCCCTCCATGGCTACGGGGCGCTGGGAGTCGCGCTCCCGGCATACCTGCTCGTGCCCGTCCTGCTCGTCGTCGGGGTGGCCATCGGCTACGGCGCCCGATGGGCGGGCGGCTGCACGTCGGGTCACGGCCTCTCGGGGGTGCTCGGTGGGCTCGCCCGAGAGCCTGGCTGCGACCGGCACCTTCTTCGGCGTCGCCGTCCTCGTCACGCTGGGCCTGCACGTCGTCACCGGGGGTGCCCTGTGAGCCGCGCCCGCGGCGCCACCGCGCTGGTCGTCGGCCTGCTGTTCGGCTTCCTGCTGACGGCCAGTGGCCTGGGTGACTACCGGACCATCCACGAGGGGCTGCTCCTGCGGGACCCCTACATCTACCTGATGATGGGCGCGACGGTGCTGACCGCGGCCGTGGGCGTGGCCCTGCTGCGTCGTCGCGGCACCACCGCGTTCGGCGGGCCGCTCGTCCTGCCGCGGCACCCGGTGCGACGTTCCACGCTCTACGGCGCGGCTGTCTTCGGGGTCGGCTTCGGGGTCGGTGCGACCTGCCCGGGCATCACCGTGGCCATGGTGGCGACCGGCGGGTTGTACGGCGCCGTCGTGCTGGGCGGGATCATCGCCGGCCTGTGGCTGAGGGGCCGCGCCGAGGCCACGCGCTGAGCTCCGAGTCCTCCCCCGACAGGGACGTTTCTCGGCGTTGAGGGGCCCTCAAACCCCGAGAAACGTCCCTCTCGGCGAGAGGGTGGGCCGGCCGGGGGTGGGCCGGGCGCCTACTTCTTCGCGGCGCGCTGGCGGGCGATCTCGTAGAGCGTGACGCCCGTGGCGATGCCGGCGTTGAGCGACTCGACCGCCGAGGACATCGGGATCGAGACGATCTGGTCGCAGGTCTCGGACACCAGGCGGGACAGGCCCTTGCCCTCGGAGCCGACCACGACGACCAGCGGCTCGGTCGCCAGCTCCAGCGAGGGCAGCTCGACGTCACCGTCCATGTCGAGGCCGAGGACGAAGTAGCCGGCCTTGCGGTAGTCCTCCAGCGTGCGGGTCAGGTTGCTGGCCAGCGCCACCGGGACGCGGGCCGCGGCGCCGGCGGAGGTCTTCCACGCGCTGGCGGTCATGCCGACCGACCGGCGCTCGGGCACGATCACGCCGTGGCCGCCGAACGCCGCCACGGAGCGGATGATCGCGCCGAGGTTGCGGGGGTCGGTGATCCCGTCGAGCGCGACGACCAGCGGGATGCCGGGGGTCTGCGGGTCGACGAGGTCGGTGGGGTGGGCGTACTCGTACGGCGGCACCTGCAGCGCCAGGCCCTGGTGCACCGCGCCGTCGGTGAGCCGGTCGAGCTCGCCGCGCGGGGTCTCCAGCACCGGGATGCCCCGGGCGGTGGCGATCTTCATCGCCTCGCGGACCCGGTCGTCGGAGTCGATCCGGCCGGCGACGTACATCGTCGTGACCGGGACCTCGGCGCGCAGGGCCTCGACGACCGAGTTGCGGCCGGCGACGACCTCGCTGGACGTGCGCGAGCGACGGCCGGAGCCGGCGCCACCGCGGGAGGCGCCGCCACGGCTCGCGCCGGGGCGCTGGCCACCACCGGCGCTGCTGCCGTCGCGCTTGGCGACGGCGCGGGCCCGGCGGGCGGCGACGTGCTTGGTGCGGTCCTCGGCCTTGGGCGTGGGGCCCTTGCCCTCGAGGCCCTTGCGGCGCTGGCCGCCGCTGCCGACGGTGGCGCCCTTCTTGGACTTGCGGATCGCGCCTCGGCGCTGGGAGTTACCGGCCATGGGTGTTCAGTCTCGTCTCTCAGACGTCGGTGTGCCGGGCGAGCGACCAGCGCGCACCGGACGGGGTGTCCTCGACGGAGATGCCCGCCGCGGTGAGCTGGTCGCGGATCGCGTCCGCGGTGGCGAAGTCCCGCGCGGCCCGGGCCGACTCGCGGGCGGCCAGGCGGTCGCTGACCAGGGCGTCGAGCGCGGTCATCGCGTCGGCCGCCCCGCTGCCGGAGCCGCCGTTCCAGCGGGGGTCGAGCGGGTTGACGCCGAGCACCTCGGTCATGGCGACGACGGCCGCCGCCGCCTCAAGCGCCGCCGCGTGGTCGCCGTCGTCAAGGGCGGTGTTGCCGGCCCGGACCGTCTCGTGGACCACCGCGAGCGCGCCGGAGACGTTGAGGTCGTCGTCCATCGCCTCGACGAACGCCGCGGGCAGCTCGACGGCCGGCAGGGTCGCGGCGGCGCCGGTCGCCCGGCGCAGGAAGCCCTCGATCCGGTCGACGGCCGCCTCGGCCTCGCGCAGCGAACCCTCGTGGTACTCGATCGTGGAGCGGTAGTGCGCCGCGCCGAGGTAGTAGCGCAGCGCCAGCGGGCGGGTGATCTTGGTGATCTCGCTGACCAGCAGGGAGTTGCCGAGCGACTTGCTCATCTTCTCCCCGCCGACGGTCACCCACGCGTTGTGCAGCCAGTAGTTGGCGAAGCCGAGCCCGGCAGCGCGCGACTGCGCCTGCTCGTTCTCGTGGTGTGGGAAGCGCAGGTCGACGCCGCCGCCGTGGATGTCGAAGGTGTCGCCGAGGTACTTGCGGACCATGGCCGAGCACTCCAGGTGCCAGCCCGGACGCCCCTGCCCGTATGCCGTGGGCCAGCTCGCCGTCTCCGGCTCGCCGGCCTTGTGGCCCTTCCAGAGCGCGAAGTCTCGGGGGTCCCGCTTGCCGCGGGGGTCGGCGTCGGCCGCCGCCTCCATGTCCTCGATCTTCTGGTGGGTCAGCTCGCCGTAGGCCGACCAGCTGCGCACGTCGAAGTAGACGTCACCGCTGCCGTCCGGCGCGGCGTAGGCGTGGCCCTTGTCGACCAGGGTCTGCATGAGGTCGGCCATCTCGGTGATGTGCCCGGTGGCCCGCGGCTCGTAGGTCGCCGGCAGCACCCCGAGGGACTCCAGCGCCTCGCTGGTGGCCCGCTCGTTCTCGTAGCTCCACGCCCACCAGGGCACGCCGGCCTCGGACGACTTGTTGAGGATCTTGTCGTCGATGTCGGTGACGTTGCGCACCAGCGTGACCTCGAGGCCGTGGCCGATGGTCAGCCAGCGGCGCAGGATGTCGAAGGCCACCGCGAAGCGCACGTGCCCGATGTGGGGGGCGCCCTGGGTCGTCAGGCCACAGATGTAGACGCCGGCCTTGCCCTCGGTCACGGGGACGAAGTCGCGCAGCTCGCGCGTGGCGGTGTCGTACAAACGGAGGCTCACCCGGCAAGGCTACCGAGCGTGGTGCGACTTGCCCGAATCGTGCACGCCGCGCCGACCTGCCGGTATGCCGCGCCATCCGTTCGCGCGACCGTCACCTTCGCGTCGCCACCGCGTCAAGTGGCGGGGACAGGGTGCCGGGTGGACCCTGCCCGGGTGGGCCGGGGCACCTGAGCACTCGAGGAGAGACTCGTGGGACGAAAGACGTTCACCGCGGCGGCCGGAGCAGCCGCCGCCCTGCTGGCCGTCGCCGCCTGGCCGGCCAGCGCGGGGGCCGCGACCCCCGCCCAGCACACCGGGGTCGGGACCGGCCCGGTCGGGGGCTACAAGCACCTCGTGGTCATCTACGAGGAGAACCACTCCTTCGACAACCTCTACGGCGGCTGGGGCTCGGTGGCCGGGCAGCGGGTCGACGGCCTGCAGGCCGCACCGCGCGCGAAGGCGACCCAGGTCGCCCAGGACGGCTCGGCATACCGCTGCCTGCTGCAGGACGACGTCAACCTGGCCAGCCCGCCGCAGCCGTCGACGTGCAGCGACAGCGCGCACGGGGTCAACGCGAGCGCGTTCACCAACAAGCCGTTCCGCATCGACGACTACATCAAGCCGGAGGACAGGACCTGCCCGCCGGAGACGGTGTACGCCCCCAACGGCGTGCTCAAGGACTCCCCCGGCGCCGAGCCCGGCGGCTGCACGCGGGACCTGGTGCACCGCTTCTACCAGGAGCAGTACCAGCTCGACGGCGGCAAGCAGGACCGCTACGTGACCGGCTCGGACGCGGTCGGCCTGACCATGGGCCACTACGACACGAAGGACCTGCCGATCTACCGGTACCTGCACGGCCAGGGCGCCCCGAACTACGTCCTGGCGGACCGGTTCTTCCAGGGCGCGTTCGGCGGCTCGTTCCTCAACCACCAGTACCTCATCGCGGCGCGGGCGCCGGAGGACACCAGCGCCGGGGCGCTCGGCGCGAAGAACTCGGTGCTGGACAGCAAGGGGATGCCGACGAGCTACCCGCTGTACAAGGCCGACGGCACCGTCGTCGACGGCCAGCTGACGCAGAAGTGCGCGAGCGGCGCGGCGGCCGACTACCTGAAGGCGTGCGGCAACCTCGCGGTCAACACGGTGCAGCCGTCGAGCAAGCCCTTCGGCGGCGGCGCGAAGATCCCGCTCATCGACGACGCGAAGTACCCCAACATCGGTGACCGGCTCAGCGCCAAGGGCATCAGCTGGAACTGGTACTCCGGCGGCTGGGACGACGCGGAGGCCGGCCACCCCGGACCGCTGTTCCAGTACCACCACCAGCCGTTCAACTACTTCAAGGACTACGCCCCGGGCACGCCGGGCCGCGCGCACCTGCAGGACGAGACGAAGTTCGTCGCGGCGGCGAAGAACGGCACGCTGCCCACGGTCAGCTTCGTCAAGCCCTACGGCGCCGAGAACGAGCACCCCGGCTACGCCAGCGAGCCCAACGGCTCGGACCACCTGGTCGACCTGCTGAAGACCGTGACGAGCGGCCCGCAGGCCAAGGACACCCTGGTCGTGGTGACGTATGACGAGTTCGGCGGCCAGTGGGACCACGTGGCCCCGCCCGGCCAGGGCTCGAGCACGGTCGGCGCGCACGACGCGTGGGGTCCCGGCACCCGCATCCCGGCGCTGGTCCTGTCCGCGCGGATGACGCGCTCCGGGGTCGACCACACCGTCTACGACACCACGTCGATCCTTGCCACGATCGAGCGCACCCTGGGCGTGGCCCCGGTCGCGACGCGTGACGCCGAGGTCAACGACCTGCGCCGCGCCGTCGTCCTCGGTGGAGGCCTCGGCCGCGGCTGAGGCGACCCGGCACACCGCTCGACCGCTGCGCCCCGGCAGGCTCGCCCGCCGGGGCGCAGCGTCGTCTAAGAAAACTCCCAGCCACGACCCTCACCCTGTCGGGGTGGACTCCCTCATCGTGGCCGTCGCCCAGTACCTGCCGTTCGTCATCGTGGCCGTAGGAGCCGTCGTGTGGCTCCTGGCGCCACGCTCCGGCAAGGTCGCGATGCTCGTCGAGGGCGCCGTGGCCCTCGCCGCGGTCGGCGTGCTCATCCTGGTCGCGGCCGCGCTGCACACCGACCCGCGCCCGTTCGTCGTGGACCCCACGGTGAAGCCGCTGTTCGCCCACCCCGCCGACAACGGCTTCCCCTCCGACCACACGGCGCTGTCCATGACGGTGGCCGCGCTGGTGTGGGTGCAGCGGCGCACCGTCGGGGCGGTGCTGGCCGTCCTGGCCCTGTGCGTCGGCGCCGCCCGCGTCCTCGCCCACGTCCACCACGTCCAGGACATCCTCGCCGGCGCGGTGATCGGTGTGGCGGCCGCAGCCATCGGCGTCCTCGTCTGGTCACTGGTCAGCCACCGGCTGCCCGCGCGGCTGACCGGCCAGGCCCCCTCCGCCGGGCCGGCCCAGACCCCGGAGACGGCCGCCACCCCCTGAGGCGAGCGACCCGGCATACCGCCTCTTTGCGCAAGTTAGGGATGCTGGAGAGGCCTAGACCGGCCCTCCCAGCAGCCCTTTCTTGCGCAAAGGTGAGGGTGAGCGGCGTCAGTGGCCGCGGGCGACCCACTCCGGCAGGTGCGGGGCCTCGACGCCGATCGAGGTCGAGTCGCCGTGGCCGGTGTGCACGACCGTGCCCGCCGGCAGGTGGAACAGCTTGTCGCTGATCGAGGCGATGATCGTGTCGAAGTCGCTGAACGATCGCCCGGTCGCGCCGGGGCCGCCCTGGAAGAGCGTGTCACCGGTGAAGACGACGCCGAGCTCGGGGCTGTAGAAGCAGCACGCGCCCGGGGAGTGGCCCGGCGTGTGCAGCACCTGCAGCGTCACGCCCGCCACGGAGATGGTGTCGCCGTCGGCGAGCTCGCGGTCGGGGGTCACGGGGTAGACGCGGTCCCACAGCACGCGGTCCTCGGGGTGCAGCCAGGACGTGCCGCGGGTGGCGTCCGAGACCTCCCCGAGCGCGCTGATGTGGTCGTCGTGGGCGTGGGTGCACAGGATCGCCACGACCGTGCGCTTGCCGACCGCCTTGATGATCGGCCGGCCGTCGTGGGCCGGGTCGATGACCACGCACTCGGTGTCGTTGCCGACCACCCAGACGTTGTTGTCGACCTCCCAGCTGCCGCCGTCGAGGTTGAAGGTGCCGTGGGTGACGACCCGGTCGACCCGCACCTTCGAGTCCTTGCCGAGGATCGACATCAGAGCACCACGACCGAGCGCAGCACGTCGCCGCGGTGCATCTTCTCGAACGCGGCCTCCACGTCGCCGAGCCCGATCGTCTCGGAGACGAAGCCGTCGAGGTCGAAGCGCCCCTGCCGGTAGAGGTCGACCAGCATCGGGAAGTCCCGCGAGGGCAGGCAGTCGCCGTACCAGCTGGACTTCAGCGCCCCGCCGCGGCCGAAGACCTCGATCATCGGCAGCTCGACCTTCAGGTCGGGCGTGGGCACCCCGACGAGCACGACGGTGCCGGCGAGGTCGCGGGCGTAGAACGCCTGCTCGTAGGTCTCGGGCCGGCCGACCGCCTCGACGACCACGTCGGCGCCGAACCCGCCGGTCAGCTCGCGGATCGCCTCGACCGGGTCGTGGCTGCGCGAGTTGACGGTGTGGGTGGCGCCGAAGCCCTTGGCCCACTCCAGCTTGCGGTCGTCGACGTCGACGGCAATGACGGTGGTGGCCCCGGCCAGGACCGACCCGGCGATGGCCGCGTTGCCGACGCCGCCGCAGCCGATCACGGCGACCGAGTCTCCTCGCGTGACGCCGCCGGTGTTGACCGCGGCACCGAAGCCGGCCATGACGCCACAGCCGAGCAGCCCGGCGGCTGCGGCCGGCGCGGCCGGGTCGACCTTGGTGCACTGCCCGGCGGCGACCAGCGTCTTCTCGATGAAGGCGCCGATGCCCAGCGCCGGCGAGAGCTCGGTGCCGTCGGTCAGCGTCATCTTCTGGGTGGCGTTGTGGGTGTTGAAGCAGTACCACGGCTTGCCCTTGAGGCACGCCCGGCACTGCCCGCACACGGCACGCCAGTTCAGGACGACGAAGTCGCCGGGCGCCACCTCGGTCACGCCCTCGCCGACCGCCTCGACGACGCCGGCCGCCTCGTGCCCGAGCAGGAACGGGAACTCGTCGTTGATCCCGCCCTCGCGGTAGTGCAGGTCGGTGTGGCACACCCCGCACGCCTGCACCTTCACGACCGCCTCGCCGGGCCCCGGGTCGGGCACCACCACGTCGACCAGCTCGACGGGTGCGCCCTTGCTGCGCGCGATGACTCCTGTGACCGTGCTCGGCATTCCGGCTCCTCCGCGTGACAGTGGTGCAGCTGCAGGTATGCCGTGAGCCTAGTGAGCGCACCCGCCCACCTCACGTTGAGCCCTATGCGCCGAGAGGGACGTTTCTCGGGTTTCGGGAGGCCCCGAGCCCCGAGAAACGTCCCTCTCGGCGGAAGAAGACTCAGGTGGGGTCAGGCGGTGGGGACCACGAGGGCGGTCGCGATGGCGCCGATGCCCTCGCCCCGGCCCGTGAAGCCGAGCCCGTCGGTCGTCGCGGCGGCCAGCGACACCGGCGCACCGAGCGTGGCCGCGAGCACCGCCTGCGCCTCCTCCCGGCGCGGGCCGAGCTTGGGCCGGTTGCCGACGACCTGGACCGCGACGTTGCCGATGGTGAACCCGGCCTCCCGCACGATCCGCGCCGCCTCGGCCAGCAGGGTGACCCCGCGGGCGCCGGCCAGCTCGGGCCGGTCGGTGCCGAAGTGGGTGCCAAGGTCGCCCAGCCCGGCGGCGGAGAACAGCGCGTTGCACGCCGCGTGGGCCACGACGTCGCCGTCCGAGTGGCCCTCGATGCCCCGCTCCCCCGGCCAGGTCAGCCCGGCGAGGTGCAGCGGCCGGTCGTCCGTGGCGAAGGCGTGGACGTCGACGCCGACGCCGGTCCGCGGCAGCACCACGTGCGCGACGGGGGCCCGGGGCGGGAGCTCACTGTCCGACATACGGGCCATCCTGCAGCAGCGCCTCGGCGCGGGCGACGTCGCCCGGGGTGGTCACCTTGAGGGCGGCCGGGTCGCCGTCGACGACGAGCACGGGCAGGCCGAGGGCCTCGACCAGCGCGGCGTCGTCGGTGGCGGTGAGGCCGGAGGCGTGGGCCCGCTCGAGCACCTCGCGGGAGAAGCCCTGCGGCGTCTGTATCGCGCGCAGCAGCTCGCGCGCCGGGGTCGCCGTGACGACACCGTGCTCGTCGACCACCTTGACGGTGTCGACGACGGGCAGGCCGGGGACGACCGCCGGGTGGCCGGCCCGGACAGCCCCGGCGACCCGTTCGAAGACGGCGACCGGGGTCAGCGCCCGGGCGGCGTCGTGGACCAGGACAACGTCCTCGTCCGGGCCGAGCGCGGCAAGGCCGGCGGCCACGGACGCGGTGCGGTCGGCACCGCCGGCGACGACGTCGACCCGCGCGTCACCGCCGGTCAGCGCCCGGGCAGCCTCGAGATGGGTCGAGGGGGCGACGACCACGACGTGGCCGACCTGCCCGCACGCAAGGACGCCCCGCAGCGCGTGGAGCAACAACGGCTCCCCGCGCAGCGGGGCGAACGCCTTGGGCACACCAGCCCCGAGCCTCGTGCCCTGACCGGCGGCAACGAGGACGACGCAGGTGCTCAGGAGGCGAGGACCTCGTCGAGGATGGCCTCGGCCTTGTCCTCGTTGGTCTTCTCGGCGAGCGCGAGCTCGGAGACGAGGATCTGGCGGGCCTTGGCGAGCATGCGCTTCTCACCCGCGGACAGGCCGCGGTCCTTGTCGCGGCGCCACAGGTCGCGCACGACCTCGGCGACCTTGATGACGTCACCGGAGGCGAGCTTCTCGAGGTTGGCCTTGTAACGGCGCGACCAGTTGGTCGGCTCCTCGGTGTGGGGGGCGCGCAGCACCTCGAAGACACGGTCGAGGCCGTCCTGCCCCACGACGTCGCGGACTCCCACGAGGTCGCAGTTCTCAGCTGGCACCTCGATGGTGAGGTCGCCCTGGGCAACCTTGAGGACGAGGTAGAGCTTGTCCTCGCCCTTGATGGTGCGGGTCTTGATTTCTTCGATCAGGGCAGCCCCGTGGTGGGGGTACACGACCGTTTCGCCGACCTTGAAAACCATGTGCTGTTTTCCCCTTTCGCGGACTCAAGGGTAACACGCGGCCATGGCCGGAACGAACTAGTACGCGTCGTGTTTGTGCAGGTCAGGGGCCCACACTGGGGCATTTTGACTCCCGGGACGGTCTTGACAGACAGCCGTTCACCATGCTCTACGCGCGCGCGTCGGGGGCGCGCGGCGATGACCTGACGACAGCCGGCAGGGCCTGCCCCGGTACGCTGTGCGCCGTGATCCGTCGACCCTCCCGAGCCGCTCAGGTGTCCATGTCCCGCAAGGTCCTCCTCGCGAGCGCCGGCCTCGTCGCCGCGGGTGCGGTCGCGCTGAGCGGGTGCCAGACGCAGTCCCCGATCCAGACCCAGTTCGCCTACCAGCCCGCCGACGGCGTGGCGGTCAGCCTGGGCACCGTGCAGGTCCGCGACCTCGTCGTGGTCTCCAGCGCCCAGGACCAGCCCGGTGTGCTCTCCGGCGTCGTGGTCAACAAGGGCGGCCAGCCGGTGCGCGTCAGCTTCGCCACCGCCGACGGTGGCCAGACCAGCGTCGACGCTGCCCCCGGCCAGATCACTCGCCTCGAGGACGGCACGACGGCCGACCCGGCGATGCTGCCCAAGGTGGCGACTGCTCCCGGCGGCCTGCTCCAGGTCGAGGTGAGCACCCCCGAGGGTGGCGCCCAGAACGTCAAGGTGCCGGTGCTGCTGCCGCAGGGCTACTACCAGACGATCACCCCGCCGGCGACGAGCGGCGCGACGAGCACCCCGGCGCCGTCGGCCACCGACACCCTGCCGGTCCCGTCGCCCTCCACGGCGACGGCAACCACGACCCCCTGACCCCGGGGTCCCCGGACGCCCAGGACCCCCCGAGCCGCGCGGCTCGGGGGGTCCTGTCGTGTGGGGCGCCGCCCGGTCGGCCCCGGACCTCAGGCGGCTGCCTCGAACTTGTAGCCCAGGCCACGCACGGTGACGATGAAGCGGGGGTTGGCCGGGTCGGGCTCGACCTTGGCGCGCAGCCGCTTGACGTGCACGTCCAGCGTCTTGGTGTCACCCACGTAGTCGCTGCCCCACACGCGGTCGATGAGCTGCATCCGGGTCAGCACCCGGCCGGCGTTGCGCAGCAGCATCTCGAGCAGCTCGAACTCCTTGAGAGGGAGCGCGGTCTGCGCGCCGTTGACGGTGACGACGTGCCGCTCGACGTCCATGCGCACGGGGCCGGACTCCAGCGTCGAGGGCATGAGGTCCTCCGGCTCGTGACCGCGGCGCAGCACGGCCTTGACCCGGGCGAGCAGCTCCCGGCTGGAGTAGGGCTTGGTGACGTAGTCGTCGGCGCCGAGCTCGAGGCCGACGACCTTGTCGATCTCGCTGTCCTTGGCGGTGAGCATGATGACCGGCACGTTCGAGCGCTGGCGCAGGGCGCGGCAGACGTCCTCGCCGGAGAGCCCCGGCAGCATCAGGTCGAGCAGCACCAGGTCGGCGCCGCTGCGCTCGAACTCCTCGAGCGCCTGCGGGCCGGTCTCGGCGATGGCAACCTCATATCCCTCCTTGCGCAGCAGGTAGGACAACGGGTCGGAGAAGGACTGCTCGTCCTCGACCACGAGGATGCGCGTCATCGGGTGACCTCTCGGGTGACGGGGGCGGCCGGTGCCGCCTCGGTGTTCGGGGAGCTGTGGGTGTCTGCGGCGGAGTCCGGCGCGGCGGGCAGGCGCATGGTGAACGTCGACCCGCGGCCCTCCTCGCTCCACACCGTGACCTCGCCGCCGTGGTTGGCGCAGACGTGCTTGACGATGGCGAGCCCGAGACCGGTGCCGCCGGTGGCCCGGGAGCGCGCGGGGTCGACGCGGTAGAACCGCTCGAAGATCCGCTGCTGCTCTTGCTCGGGGATGCCCTGGCCCTGGTCGGTGACGGCCACCTCGACAATGCCGTGGTCGGCGTCGTGGACGGCGACGGCGACCTTGGTGTCGTTGCCGGAGTATGCGATGGCGTTGCCGACGAGGTTGGACACGGCGGTGATGAGCAGCTCGCGGTCGCCGAAGACGTGCACGCCCTCGTCGAGGGCGGTGGCGATCTCGATGCCCTTGGCGTCGGCGACGAGGCGTGAGCGCTCGACCGCCTCGGCGGCCACCTCGGACACGTCGACGATGACCGGCTCGTGCAGCGTGTCGGCCACCTGCAGGCGGCTCAGGTCGACGATCTCCTGGACCAGCCGGGTCAGCCGGGTGGCCTCGACCCGCATCCGCTGGGCGAAGCGCTCGACCGCCTCGGGGTCGTCGGCCGCGCCCTCGACCGCCTCGGCGAGCAGGGCCAGACCGCCGACCGGGGTCTTGAGCTCGTGGCTGACGTTGGCGACGAAGTCACGGCGGATCTCCTCGACCCGGCGGGCCTGGGTGCGGTCGTCGAGCAGGAGCAGCACGTGGGAGCCGCCCAGCGGTGCGACCCGCACCCCCATCGTCAGGCGACCCCGGCCGAGCGGCCCGCGCGCCAGCTCCAGCTCGGCCTCGCGGATCACGCCGTCACGGCGGACCTGACGGGCCAGGTGGCGCAGCTCGGCGTGCACCAGCTCGGTGTCGCGGACCAGGCCGAGCGCCACGGCGGACGGGCTGGCCTTGACCACGGCGTCGGCGGAGTCCACGACGATGCCGCTGGAGCGCAGCACGGCGAGCACGTCGGCGACCCCCGCCGGCAGGTTCGGCTGCGGGGAGGCCGCCGTGACCAGGTGCTGGGAGCGCTCGGACAGGCGCAGGGCGAGCATCGCGACCGCCCCCACCAGGAGGCCGCCCACGCCTCCGAGGATCGCTGCGGTCGTGGCATCCACGATGCTCAGGATAGGCATGGCGCAAGGGTGCGTCCGCCGGGTGAACGCGGCCTGACCACGGGTGAAGCCAAGAGTTCACCTGAGAGCCCGCGCGAGTTCACCCCGTGGTGCGACGCTGGGTGAGCACGAGCGCTGTCTCGTGCTGTCACGGCATACCGATGTGCCTGGCACGGGGCGGCGCCCCGGACACCGGAAAGCCAAGGGACCATGCGCGACGCGTTTCACGAGGACCTCGACAAGATCTCCGACGACCTGGTGGAGATGACCCGCCTGGCCGGTTCGGCCATGGCGCGAGCCACGACGGCGCTGCTCGACGCGGACATCCACCTCGCCGAGGGCGTCATCGCCGCGGACCACGAGATCGACCAGATCCGCCGGGAGCTCGACGACCGCTCGATCGACCTGCTCGCCCGCCAGCAGCCGGTGGCCACCGACCTGCGGATGGTCGTCACGGCCATGCGGATGAGCGCCGACCTGGAGCGGATGGGCGACCTCGCCCGGCACGTGGCGAAGGTGGCGCGGCTGCGCTACCCGCAGTCGGCGATCCCGCCGGTGCTGCGCGCCAACGTGCTGCAGATGGGCCAGGTGGCCGAGCGGATCGTGGCCAAGGCCGGTTCGATCATCGCCAGCAAGGACATCGACGCCGCGGTGGAGCTCGAGCGCGACGACGACGAGATGGACCGCCTGCACCGCGAGATCTTCAACCAGCTCATGAGCGGCAAGTGGGAGTTCGGGACCGAGGCTGCCGTGGACGCGACGCTGGTCGGGCGCTACTACGAGCGCTTCGCCGACCACGCGGTGTCGGTGGCCCGCCGGGTGGTCTACCTCGTCACCGGCGAGTGGCACACCGAGGCCGAGCTCGACGGCGAGGAGTAACCCCCCACCTTTGCGCACGCTGGTGCCGCTGGGAGGGCCGTGACCGGCCCTCCCAGCGGCCTTTTCTTGCGCAAAGGTCGGCCACGAGCAACAGGTATGCCGCGCACCCACCGGGGTGCGCGGCATACCTGTTGGTGCGGCTGGATCAGCGGCCCTGGTTGGCGACCGCCTCCGCGGCGGCCCTGGCGGCCTCGGGGTCGAGGTACTCCCCGCCGGGCACCTCCGGCTTGAGGTCCTTGCCGAGGCGGTAGACCAGCGGCATGCCCGTGGGGATGTTCAGCCCGGCGATGTCGGTGTCGCTGATGCCGTCGAGGTGCTTGACGATGCCGCGCAGGCTGTTGCCGTGGGCCGCGACCAGCACGGTGTTGCCCTCCAGCAGGTCGGGCACGATCGCGCTCTCCCACCACGGCAGCATCCGCGCGATGACGTCCTTGAGGCACTCGCTGCGCGGGGCGTCGTCGCCGAGCCCGGCGTAGCGCACGTCGTGGGCCTGGCTGAACTCGTCGTCGGGGTCGATCGGCGGCGGCGGGACGTCGAAGGACCGGCGCCAGAGCATGAACTGCTCCTCGCCGTAGGCCTCCAGGGTCTGCTTCTTGTCCTTGCCCTGCAGCGCGCCGTAGTGCCGCTCGTTGAGGCGCCAGGACCGGCGCACCGGGATCCAGTGCCGGTCGGCGGCGTCGAGCGCGAGGTTGGCGGTGTTGATCGCCCGGCGCTGCAGCGAGGTGTGCACCAGGTCCGGCAGCAGGCCGGCCTCCTTGAGCTGCTCGCCGGCGCTGACCGCCTCGGCGCGGCCCTTGTCGGACAGGTCGACGTCGACCCAGCCGGTGAAGAGGTTCTTGGCGTTCCAGACGCTCTCGCCGTGACGCAGCAGGACAAGGGTGTAGGTCATGCGGGCGAGTCTATGGGCCCGGCCGCGGCGGCCTCAGGTGGCGTCCTGCTCCTGCCGATCCGGGTCGAGGAGGTGCCGGAACGCCTCGAGGTTGCGGGTGGACTCCCCCCGCGAGATGCGCCAGGCCCACTCCTTCTTCATCGACTCCAGGAAGCCGAGGGCCAGCAGCTCGTTGAAGGTCGAGTCCGCGGCGTCGAGGACGACGCCGAAGAGCTGGTCCAGGTATGCCGTGCTGACCCCGTCCAGGGGCACCCGCCCGGTGACGTAGACGTCGCCGGACTTGTCGATGCCGTAGGCCAGGCCGGGCAGCTTGAGGTTCTTGCGCAGCAGGTAGCGGTAGAACGCCTCGTGGTTCTCGTCGGGGTTGCGCACCACGAACGCCGACACCGACAGCGACTGCTCGCCGACCACGACCGAGGCCACGGTCTTGAGCTTCTTCTCCCCCGGCAGGGTGACCACGAGCTCGCCGTCGCGGCCGCCGAGCTCGTGCTCGATGCCGGCGTCGGCCAGGTAGGCGTCGACGACGTCGAGGACCTTCTGCTGCTCGGCCGTGGTCACGGGATCACCGCCGCGGGGATGCCGGCCAGCACGCGGGCGTCCTCGATCGGCGAGGCCGTGCGGGCGGCGTGCGCCTCGGCGTAGACCTCCACGAGGCGCTCGGTGGTGTGGTCCCAGCTGAACTGGGCGGCGTGGCGGACCGCGGTGCGCGACAGGTCCGCCCGGAGGGCGGGGTCGCTGATGAGGGACTCGATGGCGTGGCTCCAGTCGGTCGTGTCGTGGCCGTCGACGAGGATGCCGCTGTCGCCGACGGCGGTGGGCAGGCCGCCGACCGCGGCCGCGACGACGGGGGTGCCGCAGGCCTGCGCCTCGACGGCGACGAGGCCGAAGGACTCGCTGTAGGAGGGGACGGCGACGAGGTCGGCGGCGCGGTACCACTGGGCCAGCCGCTCGCGGGCGGCCGGCGGGACGAAGCGCACCTGCGGGGTGATGCCGAGCCGGTCGGCCAGCTTCTGCAGCGCCTTCGGCTTGGCCAGGCCGGTGCCGCTGGGGCCGCCGACCACCGCGACGACGAGGTGCTCGCGCAGCGCGGGCCGGCGGGCGAGCAGGTCGGCGGCGGCCTTGAGCAGCACGTCGGGGGCCTTGAGCGGCTGGATCCGGCCGACGAAAAGCAGCACGTGGGCGTCCGCCGGCAGGCCGAGCTCGGCGCGGGCGGCCGCGGCGTCGCCGGGGGTGAAGGTGCCGAGGTCGACGCCGGGCGGCACGACCCGGACCCTGGCCGGGTCGGCGTCGTAGAGGTCGATCAGCTCGCGGGCCTCGCCGTCGGTGTTGGCGACCAGCCGGTCGGCGGCCTCGACGACCTGCGCCTCGCCGATCTCGCGCCCGGTGGGCTCGGGGGTGTCGCCCTTGGCCAGGTGGATGTTCTTGACCCGGGCCATGGTGTGCATGGTGTGCACGAGCGGCACCCGCCAGCGGTCGGCGGCGAGCCAGCCCACCTGCCCGGAGAGCCAGTAGTGGGAGTGGACCAGGTCGTACCACCCCTCGGGGCGGGCCGCCTCGGCGCGCATGACGCCCGCGGCGAAGGCGCACAGCTGCCCCGGCAGGTCCTCCTTGCCCAGCCCCTCGTAGGGGCCGGCGGTCACGTGCCGGACCTGCACCCCGGGCACCAGCTCGACCTCCGGCGGGAGCCCGCCGGTCGTGGCGCGGGTGAACACCTCGACCTCGATGCCCCGGGCGGCCAGCCGCTTGGCGACCTCCACGACGTAGACGTTGAGGCCTCCCGCGTCACCGGTGCCGGGCTGCTCCAGCGGGGAGGTGTGCACGCTGAGCATGGCGACCCGGCGGATCGGTGCGGCACCCGGCATACGTTCGTTCTCCTTGCCCACGGGCCGTGGTCGAGGGCCCGACGCCCGAGTCTGCCACGCGGCACCGTCAGCGGCCGCGCCTCACCAGACCGTCAGTCGGAACGTGGAGGACCACACATGTATTTCGCCGCGGCCGTCGTGGCGCAGGTCGATCGCGGTCGGGGCGGGGCTGTCGATCGCGGCGAGGCTGCCCAGACCGGTGGCGAGCGCGGGCTCGACCGGCGCGGTGGCGGGCCGGAACCACCAGGCGCTGCCGCCCAGGTCGGCGGCCGGCAGCCGGGGGGTCAGCCCGCGGGTGCCGGGGTGGCGCCAGGTGTGCAGCACGAGCAGGTCGGCGCCCTCGATGCGGAAGGTCAGCTCGACCTTGTCGCCGACGCGGCGGGCCGAGATCGTCGCCGGCATCGTGTGGGTGTCGTCGAACGCGACGCCGTGGAAGGTCGCCCCCGCCCGGCTGAGGTCGACCGAGGTGAACCGGATGTGGTCGACGGTGCCGGTGACGTGCTCCTGCCAGCCGTCCCGGGTGCGCGTCACGGTGCCGAATCCCGCGGTGACCGGCGCGGCGATGCGCACCGTCTGGAACAGCGTGGCGGTCTGGCGCTGGACGCGGATCCCGTCGGAGTACATCGAGACGGTCAGGCCCTGGCCCAGCGTGACCTCCCCACGCACCGGCAGGTGGGCGCTGAGCAGGCCGGGCTTGATGTCGACCACGCCGTGGTCGGGCTTGTCGAGCACGGGCGCCAGCCGGGTCACCCCGAGGGCGGCCAGCGCGAGCAGGACCACGGTGAGCAGCACCGTGCTCCTGCTCCGCACGCCCACACCCCTGGCCACCGCGTCACCCTATTTCACCCACCTGTGCACTCCCGGCCGCCACCGGCAGCGGTATGTCGTGTGGCTGGGTGCGGGGCACGGCATACCCTGCGGGGCGTGGCAGCGAGGCGACCGGTCGGCACCATCACCCGGGGCACGACCAACCCCAACCGGCTGCGCCGGGTCGACCGCTGGCTGGCCGGGCCGCAGGCGTGGCGGCTGCGGCGCTCGGCCACCCCGCCGGTGGTGGTCGACCTCGGCTATGGCGCGTCCCCGGTCACCGCAGTGGAGCTGCACGAGCGGCTCCGCGCGGTCCGCCCGGACGTGCAGGTCGTCGGCATCGAGATCGACCCGGCGCGGGTGGAGGCGGGCCGGCCGCTGGAGCGGGAGGGGCTCAGCTTCCGGCTCGGCGGCTTCGAGGTGCCGCTCGAGCGCGGGGCGCGGCCGGTGGTGGTCCGGGCCTTCAACGTGCTGCGGCAGTACGACGAGGACCAGGTCGCCGGGGCGTGGGCCACGGTGTGCGAGCGGCTGGCCCCGCACGGGCTGCTGGTCGACGGCACCTGCGACGAGCTGGGCCGCCGGTCCACCTGGGTGGCGGTGACCGCCGAGGGGCCGGTGTCGCTGTCGCTGTCGCTGCGCCTGGCCGACCTGGAGCGGCCCTCCGACATCGCCGAGCGGCTGCCCAAGGCGCTGATCCACCGCAACGTCGCCGGCGAGCCGGTGCGCGACTACCTGGCCGCGCTGGACGCCGCGTGGGCGCGCTCGGCGCCGCACGCGGCATACGGGGTGCGACAGCGCTGGCTGGCGACGGTCGGCGAAATGCGCGAGGAGGGCTGGCCGCTGCTGGACGGCCCGGCGCGGTGGCGCCTCGGTGAGGTCACCGTGACCTGGTCCGCGGTCGCGCCGCGCCGGCCCTAGCGCTGTCAGCGCGGGTCAGCGCGCGTAGTCGTCGTGCAGCCGCTCGATGTCGGCCTCGTCGAACTCGCCGAACGCGATCTCCAGCAGGCGACCCGGCTCGGTGCCGCTGTTGCCCATGCGGTGCGTGGCTCCCTGCGGCACCCACACGCGCTCCCCCGGCTGGGCGACCCACTTCTCGTCGTTGACCTCGATGTCGATCGGCACGTCGAGCACCTGCCACATCTCGTCGCGGTGGCCGTGCTTCTGCAGGGACAGGCGGTGGCCGGGCTCGACGGTGATGATCTTGACCGTCACCACCTCGTTGGTCACGAACTGCTGGAACTGGCCCCACGGCCGCTCGGCGACGAACACCTCGTCGGCGCGGCTACGTGTGTTGGACATGGGTCCCCTCTGGAACGTCTCGGTCATGGTCTCGGCGTCAGATTGTGCCCTATGGCCCTCACCCGTCGTTGAGGAAGCCACCGATGAGGTCCCGCACCCGGGCCCGGTGCCGCCACATGATCCCCCCGGCGGGCAGCACCTCGAGGCGGGCGTCGGGCAGCTCGGCCGCCAGCTGCTCGGCCACCCAGACCGGGTGCGCCGCGTCGTGCTCCTGGGTGAGGACCAGCGTCGGGGCGGCCACCGTGCGCAGGGCGGCCCGGTCACCCATGGGTATGCCGTGCGGCAGCTCGCGCAGCGCGCGGGACACCGGGGTGCCCACCAGGGTGGCCGCCTGGCGGCGGCACCACAGGCGCACCGCCGGCTGGTCGCGGACCTCCTCGGGCTGGTCGAGCAGCAGCAGCCGGGCCATGCCCTCGACGTCGCGGTGGTCGGCCTCCTCCGCCATGGCCACGAGCCGGTCGATCGCCTCGTCGTCGCGGGGCCGGTCGATGACGGCCGGCATGACGAGGACGAGCCGCTCGAACCGGTCGGGGGTCTCCTCCAGCAGGTGGCACAGGGCGCCGGCACCCATGCTCACGCCGAGCGCCCGGGTGGCGCCGAGGTGGTCGGCGACGGCGCGCAGCTCGGCGGACAGCGCGGCATACGTCCAGCCGGTCTCGGGGGCGGCGGAGGCGCCGTGGCCGCGGAAGTGGAAGAACGCGCGCGTGCCCTCCACGCCGGACCCGAACGGGCGGGTGGTCTCGATCGAGCCGGCGAGGCCGTGGCCGAAGACGGTGGTGGGCTCGCCGGAGCCGGTGAGGAGGTACTCCAGGGCGCCGTCGGGCCCGTCGAGCAGGGAGGTGTGCGGGGGGTGCGGGGCGAGGCTCACGAGGACAGGGTCACAGGTGAGGGGTCACCACGGGCCGTAGGGGCCCTGGTGGCTGCCGGTGCCGCGGCCGGTGACCCGGCGCAGGGCGGGGCGCACGTCGGCGAGGTAGAAGCCCGCGGCGACGATCGCGAGGATCGACAGGAAGCCCAGCACGTTGAACACGAAGACGAAGCCGAGCACCGCGGCGACCGCGGTGACCGCGACCCAGAGGTTCTTGGTGCGCTTGCCCGCGGCGACGTAGGCGTCCGGGCGGTGGCGCAGCGCGTCGACGAGCGCGAAGACCTCCATGCCGAGGGCGATGACCCCGAGCACCAGCGTGATCAGGCTCTGCGCGGTCCCGATGGCGTTGAACATGGCGACAGCCTAAGGCGCGGGCGGTGCTCAGGTGTCCACTACGAGGGTGAACGGCCCGTCGTTGACGAGGCTGACCTCCATCATCGCCCCGAACCGGCCGGTGGCGACCTCGATGCCCTTGTCCCGCAGCGCCGCGACGAGGTCGTCGACGAGCGGCTCGGCGACGTCACCGGGGGCGGCGGCGCTCCACGAGGGGCGCCGGCCCTTGCGGGTGTCGGCGTAGAGCGTGAACTGGCTGACCACCAGCACCGGGGCCCCGGCGTCGAGCACGGACTGCTCGTCGCGCAGGACCCGCAGCTCGGCGATCTTGCGGGCCAGCTTCTCCACGTCGGCTGGGCCGTCGTCGTGGGTGGCGGCCACGAGCGCGAGCAGCCCGGGGCGCTCGATCGCGCCGACCGTCTCGCCCTCGACGACGACGGAGGCGCGGGTGACCCGCTGCAGGACCGCGCGCATCAGATCCCGACGGCCGCGAGCTCGCCGACCGGCTGTCCGTGGCCGAGGACCGGGGCGTGGTCGAGCGTGGCGAGGACCTCGGCCTCGACCCCGAGGCGGCGCAGCGCGGCCGCCATGACGACCGGCCGGGCCCGCTGCGCACCGTCGGCGATCTTGAGGGCGACGGCCGAGCCGTCGGCCAGGCCCACGGCATACACGCTCTCGGCGCCGTCCTTGGCGATGAGGCCGGGCACGCCGCGGATCAGCGCGGTGACGTCCCGGCGGGTGCCGCCGAGCCACTCCGGGTGCGCCTGTATCGCGCGGCTCACCTTCGCCTCCAGCGTCCCCTCCGGGGCGCTGGCCAGGGTGCCGAACGCGCGGGCCAGGCCCCGCAGGCTGACCGCCATGACCGGGGCGCCGCAGCCGTCGATGCCGGTGGCCGCGACCTTCTCGCCGGTGAGGTCCTCCAGGGTCTGCGCCATGAGCTGCTGGAGGGGGTGGGCCGGGTCGCGGTAGGTCGCGGTGTCCCAGCCGTTGAGCACGCAGGTGGCCAGCATCGCGGCGTGCTTGCCCGAGCAGTTCTGCGCCAGCGGCGTGGCCTCGCGCCCGGCGGCGACCCACGCCTTGCGCTCGACCTCGTCGTAGGGCAGGTCGGGGGTGTTCTGCAGGTCGGCCTCGGTCAGCCCGGCACCGGCGAGGATGCGTCGCGCGCCCTCGAGGTGGAACGCCTCACCGGAGTGGCTGGCGCAGGCGAGGGCGAGCAGCTCGCCGTCGAGGTCGAGCCCGGCGCGCAGCATGGCCAGGCCCTGGACCGGCTTGTTCGAGGAGCGGGGGAAGCACGGCGCGTCGGTGGGGCCGAGGTCGACCACCGCGGACCCTGCGACGTCGAGGGCGATGACGCTGCCGTGGTGGACCGACTCCACGAAGCCGGAGCGGGTCAGGTGCGCCACGACCGGCGCGGCGTCGAGGGGGACGGCGGGCTGCGCGGGGGAGGTCACGCCCGCGACTGTATCGACCGGCATACGAAGGCCGCGGCCGGCGCCCCCGGATGGGGACGCCGGCCGCGGCGGTGGTGCTGGGTGGTGAGGCGTGAGGTCAGTCGCCGACCTTCTCGGCGGCGGCCTCGACGGCCTTCTCGGCGGCCTCGGCCGTCTTGGCGGCGCTGGTCGCGGCGGCCTTGGTGGCCGACTTGGCGGTCGCGGCGCGCTTGGTGGCCGTGGTGGTGGCGCGCTTGGCGGCCGGCTTGGTGGCCTTGGTCGCCTTCTTCGCCGCGGTCTTGGTGGTGGTGCCGGTGGTCTTGGCCGAGGTCTTGACGGTCTCGGCGGCCTCGGTCGCCTCGCGGCGGCCCGTGGTCAGCGTGGCCTTGACGGCGCGCTCGGTGTCGGTGGCGGCGTTGCGGATCGTGGTGACCGCGCCCTTGCCGAGGGCCAGGGTGTTGCCGGCCTGGGCCAGCAGGTCCTGGGTGGCCTTCTGGCCACGGATGCGGGTGACGAGCTTCTGGCCGCGCTCGGCGAGGGTGTCGTAGGACTCCTGTGCCTTGCCGGCGATCTCGAGGGTGCGGTTGAGGGCGAGCGCCGGCACGTGCTGGGCGGTCTCGACGGCCTTGCCCTGGACAGCGGTGACGTCGAAGTCGCCGAGCTCGGCGCGCAGGGCGGCGGCCCTGGTGCGGGCCTCGCGGACCTTCTCGACCGCGAGGTCGGTGGCGCCGACGACGGCGTAGACGGGGGTGGTGTCGGTGACGGTCTTGCGGAGGTCGGCAACGAGTGCCATGAGGTGCTCCCTTACTTCGTGGACGGGTTCGTGGTCTTGGGCTTGGGGGTGCGCTTCGCGGCGCCGGTGGCCGGCGCGGGCTCCCCGACGAACGACTCGTAGACGTCGAGCAGGACCCGGCGCTGCCGGTCGGTGAGGCCGGGGTCGGCGTGGATCGCCGCGCGGACGTCCGGCACGGGCCGGTCGTGGTCGGCGGCGTCGCCGTCGAGGATCCCGGCGCGCACGTAGAGCGACTCGGCGGAGATGCGCAGCGCCTTGGCCAGGCTCTGCAGGATCTCGGCGCTGGGCTTCTTCAGCCCCCGCTCGATCTGCGAGAGGTAGGGGTTGCTGATCCCCGCCACGTCCGCGAGCTGGCGCAGGCTCAGCTGGGCCGACTGGCGCTGCTCGCGCAGGTAGCCACCCAGGTCGGGCAGCTGCACGGCGGGAAGCTTGGACATGACTCCATGGTGCTTGCTGGAGTTAGCAGTGCGCAACCCGGAGCTAGCGTGAGGCTACTCACAAGTAACTTCTGGGTGAACCCGTTGTCGCGTCAAGGTTTCCGCCGCCGCGCACAGGGACCTTTGCGCAAGTTGGGGCTGCTCAGGAGGCCGATTTCGGCCCTCCTGGCAGCCCCAACTTGCGCAAACAGCGGGTATGCCGTGTGGCCACCCTCAGCGGGTGCGGCGGTCCTTGATGCCGAGCAGCTGGCGGGTCTGGTCGGTGCTCAGCGGCGGGCGCTGCATCACGGTCGCCAGCTCGGCCGCCCGGGCCACCAGCTCGCGGTTGTGCTGGACCGGCTGGCCCTTGGCGTAGACGAGGTTGTCCTCCATGCCGACCCGCAGGTGCCCGCCGGCACTCAGCGCGGCCGCCGCGATCGGCAGGTGCGTGCGCCCGATGCCGGTGGCCGACCACGAGGTGACCTCCTCCGGGAGGGCAGCGACGCCGGCCATGAGCGCGGCGGTGGTGCCCGGCATACCGCCCGGGACGCCGGTGACGAAGTCGACGTGGACCTTGCCGCCGTAGGGCAGGCCGTGTGTGTCGATGAGCCGGCGCAGGGCCGCCACGTGGCCGAGGTCGAACAGCTCGAACTCGGGCACGACCTCTCGCTCCTGGGCCTGGACGTAGAGCTGGTTCATGAAGCCCCACGGGTTGAGGAAGACGTCGTCGCCGAAGTTCGTCGTGCCGCAGGTCAGGCTGCACGAGTCGGGCTCGGCCTCGAGCACGGTCAGGCGCTGCTCGAGCGGGTCGTGCACGCTGCCGCCGGTCGAGAGCTGGATGACCAGCGAGGTCTGCTCGCGCAGCGCCTCGACCGAGGCCTTGAGCAGCCCGTGGTCGAGCGTCGGCTGGTGGTCGGCGTCGCGGATGTGCAGGTGGATCAGGCTCGCGCCCGCGGCCTCGCAGGCGATCGCGGTCTCGACGAGCTCCTCGAGGGTCGTCGGCAGCTGCGGGCAGTCGGCTTTGGCCGTCTCGGCGCCCGTGGGCGCGACGGTGATGAGGGTCCCAACCATGGGCACATCCAACCAGCCGTCAAGGGGTGACGATGACCTCCTGCGCCGCGGCGAGGCCGTCGACGGTCAGCGTCGCGTCGACCGGCACGTTGCGCTTGACCAGCGCCAGGGCGATCGGGCCGTCCTCGAAGTGGCGGGCCACCGAGGTGACGAAGCCGATGTCGCGGCCGTCGACCGAGACGGCGGCGCCCCGGGCGGGGAGCGTGTGCCCGGACCCGTCGACGTGCAGGAACACCAGACGGCGCGGCGGGCGGCCCAGGTTGTGCACCCGCGCGACGGTCTCCTGCCCGCGGTAGCAGCCCTTGTGCAGGTGCACCGCCGTGCGCAGCCAGTCGACCTCGTGCGGGATGGTGCGGTGGTCGGTCTCGTAGCCCAGCCGCGGCCGCCACGCCTCGACGCGCAGCGCCTCCGCGGCCCACACGCCGGCCAGCGGCCGGTCCGCGACGGCCGCCTCGAGCGACTCCCGCGGCACGATGAGCTCGCGCCAGGCGCGGTCCGCACCCGGGTGCCGCTCGACCGCGCTGTATGCCGTGCTGTCGCCGACGATGTCCGGCCACGGGTCGCACCAGGCCAGCGGCTCCCCCTCCACGGACTCGGCGCGCACGGGCTCGCCGAGCACGGCATACCGCTCGGTGACGTCGGCGACCTCGACCCGCAACATGAAGCGCATGGAGTCCAGCCACCCGGCGACGGCGGCGGACGTGCCCGGCTCGACCGTGATCCATGTGGTCTCGCCGTCGTCGACGAGGTGCAGGTCGTGCTCGATATGGCCCTTGGGGCTGAGGATCAGCGACTCGGTGGACCGGCGCGGCGCGAGCCCGACGAGCTGCTGGGTGGTCAGGGAGTGCAGCCACGACAGCCGGTCGGGGCCGGTGACGGTGACCACGCCACGGTGGGACAGGTCGACGACGGCCAGGCCCTCGCGCAGGAGCCGCTGCTCGCGCAGCGGGTCGCCGTAGTGGGCGGCGACCCCGGCGTCGGGGCCGTCGGCCTCGACGGCGCCGGGCCGGCCCAGCAGGGGGCTGGCCGTCACTGCTGACGTTGCTTCGAGCACTGCTCACACCATCCGTGGATCGCCATGTGTTTGATGTCTGCGACAAAGCCGTGGGCGGCCAGAAGATTCCCGGCGAACCCGCTCGCGTGCTCCACGTCGCTCTCGATCGTCGCGCCGCAGCCCATGCAGACCAGGTGCAGGTGGTCGGCGTGGTCGGCCAGGTGCCAGGTCGGCGAGCGGTGGTCGAGGTGGGTGTGGGAGACCACGCCGAGCTCCTCGAGGACCTCCAGGCTGCGGTAGACCGTCGAGGGCGCCAGCGGCGCTCCCCCGTCGGCGCCGACCGCCTCGACGATGGCGTCGGGTGTGGCGTGACCCAGGCGGCGGACCGCGTCGAGGATCCGCTCCCGCTGCGGGGTCATGCGCATGCCCTTGGCGCGCAGCGACTCACCGACATCGACCATGGCGTCGAGCCTACCCGCGCGGCGTGGGGTCAGCCCGGGGCCGGCCGCCAGGCCTTCATGCCGCCCGAGGAGCGCAGGGTGCGGTCGCCGACGTGCGCCGGCTCGGTCACTCGACGCGCTTGAGCTGGGCCGAGGCGTGGCTCTGCAGGGGCTGCCCCACCGCGGCCATGTCCATGGCCCACATCAGCTGGGACTCGACCAGGCCGTAGAGGCGGTGGCCGGCGTTGTACTCCTTGGCCAGGGGGCTGCGGATGACGCCGTCGGTGCGGACCTCGATCTTCGCCGGCTCGACGGTGCCGTGGTACATCTCCACGATCCCGGTCGGGTGCGTCAGCAGCAGCTCGACCTCGCCGTCACCGGCGGGGCGCCAGAAGCCGAGCTCGGTGGCCAGGGGGCGCACCTGCTCGCCGGCGTCGTTGAGCAGCCAGGTGCGCGACTGCCACTCGAGGAACGGGCGGCCGTCGTTGCTGACGATGACCTCCTGGCCGAAGTTGACCGACTCGATCGTGGGGTAGCCGACGACGCCGGCACCCTCCCAGCGACCGATCATCCAGGCCAGGGGCAGCAGCTCCGGCGGGAGGTCGCTGCGGATCTCGAACGGCATCAGCGCGAGCTGCGGACGAGCTTGTAGACCACGTAGCCGGAGAACCACGTGATGACGAGCGCGCTGGCGATCAACAGGCTGGGGTATAAGGCTTCCACGGGGGAGATCGTAGCCTTTGGCCCATGTCGCCCCACTCGCGCACGCTCGTCGTCAAGCTCACCGCCGGGGTCGAGGACGCCGAGCGCGTCTCCCAGGCGTTCACCGTGGCCACGACCGCGCTGGCCTCGGGGGTGCCGGTCAGCCTGTGGCTGACCGGGGAGGGCAGCTGGCTGGCCGTGCCCGGGCGCGCCGAGTCCTTCGACCTGCCGTATGCCGCGTCGCTGGCCGAGCTGCGTGACGCCCTCCTCGCGGAGGGTCGGGTGACGGTGTGCACGCAGTGCGCGGCGCGGCGGTCGCTCTCCGAGTCCGACCTCGTTGCTGGCGCGCAGATCCGTGGCGCGGCGGCGTTCGTCGAGGAGGTCATGGCCGAGGGCGCGCAGGCCCTCGTCTACTGACGCCTGCCACCGAGGCCACAGCGGTCCCGGCACCGCACCCTGGACATTCGTCCCATTTCCGAACCAAAGGGGAAAATCTCGCTGGTCACTGGGTAGTCACTTGTGACCATCTTCCGGACATCTCCGGTGTGTCGGGATCGGCGAGGTCCTGGAATGGGCGGTCACCCCGGCTCTCCCGCGAAAGACACGCCCATGCTCACGTCCCCCCGTCGCCTGCGCGCGGTGCTGGCCCTCTTCGCCACCGCGGCTGCGCTCATGCTGTCCACCGCCCCCGCCGGGGCGCTCGGCGGCAGCACGCTGTCCTGGGGGATCAGTGCGACCCGCGTGACGGTCGGCTCGGTGACCACCATGAGCGGCAGCGTCACCCGCGGCACCACGGCCCGCACGGTGGTGTTGCAGCGCTACTACTCCCGCGCCTGGCACTCCACGACGACCCGGGTGCGCACCGGCACGGGCCGGTTCTCCCTGCGCGTGCCGACCGGGACCACCGGGCAGTTCACCTACCGCCTCATGGCGCTGGCCGGCGGTGGCCGGGTGGCCGTGGCGACCCGCCCGGTGGTCGTCGCCGTGGCACCGAGGCCGGTGTCGAACCCGAAGGCCTATGCGTTCCTGTCCCGGCAGGGCAACGCCTCGGCGCCGTTGGCCCGGTGGAACCCTTGCACCTCCGACCGGGCGCCGCGGACCATCGGGTATGCCGTGAACGTCACCGGCCTGTCGGACGCGGCGGCCGCCTCGGTGCAGGCCGACGTGCGCGGGGCGTTCGAGCAGATCCACCAGGCCACCGGGCTGGCCTTCGCCGACCGCGGGACGACGGGCATTGTGCCGTCCCAGGCAACGCTGGCCGAGTACCCGACCAACACGCAGATCGTGATCGCCTGGGCATCCCGCGGCGCCAGCAGCTACCTGCCCGCGGGGTCCACCGAGCTGGCCCGTGGCGGCGCCGAATGGCACACCGGCTACGTCGACAAGGCCGGGAACCCGGCAGCAGCCATGGAGCACGGCTACGTCGTCGCCGACGTGAAGACGCTGCTGGCGCCGGGCTTCGGCGCCGGGCCGAACACCGGGATCCAGGGCACGGAGGGGCAGTTGCTCATGCACGAGCTGGGTCACGTCATGGGGCTGGCGCACCCGAGCGTGGCCGACAGCACCGAGATCATGAGCCCGACGCTGACCCACAAGCCCGCGGTGTGGGGTGCCGGCGACAAGGCCGGGCTGGCGCAGCTGGGGGCACAGGCCGACTGCCTGAAGGGCTGATGACCGGGAGCGCTCGCTAGGTCGGGCTCCCGCGGCGGAGCAGCTCGGACTCCACCGCCAGGTACCTGCGTCGCGGCATGGCCAGCTGGTCAGCGGCGAGCCGGGCCATGAGGTCCTCACCCAGGGCCGACACCTCGTCCTCGAAGTCGCGGCGGCCGCGCTCCAGCTCGTCGGCCAGCTCCGCGACGGTCATCTCGCGCACCGGCTTGTCCATGCCTCGACGCTAGGCGCGTGTCCCGGCCGCGTCCAGCACCGTTGTGCCGCAGCGGAACGCAGGCTGTGACTCGACTCAGCGGTGTGCCCGGACAGCCTCGGGTCGTCGTGCAGCGGCCAGTCGCAGGCCCACGGCGCCCAGCGCCACCGGCGCGAGCAGGTCGGCGGTCGTCAGCCCATGCTGGGAGTCGAGGGCCCACAGGATCGGCCCTTCCAGCGGCCCGTTGGCCAGCAGCCAGGCGCCGGAGGCCGCCAGCACCAGGCCGAGGGCGTGGCGTCGGGGCACGGCCAGCGCGTATGCCGTGGTGCCGGTCAACGCGGTCAGCGACAGGAGGGCGGTGAGCACCGACTCAGGCTGAAGGGGCCTGGCCGCCGACGACACCGGCGTTCGGCGTAGGGCGCTCAGGCCACGAACAGGCGGCTGACCACGTAGACCACGACGCCGGGGGTCAGCAGCGAGGCGACCGCGGAGACGAGCTGCGGCCGGGCGCCGGCCATCGTGGGCTGGTGGCCCAGCAGCCGCCGCACCGCGTGGCTGACGCCGGCGGCAACGACGCCGAGCAGGGCGGCCGGGCCCCAGGTGAAGCCGCCGGACAGGGTCACGAAGGCCACGGAGGTCAGGCCACCGCCGACCATGGCCAGGGGCAGCAGCCAGGGCCGCAGCCGCTCCCACTTGCCGCACAGGTCGGTCAGCGCGGAGGCGCCGATCGCACCGGAGGCGGCAGCCACGACGTGCCCGCCGCCAAGGGTGAACGGCAGCGGCACGAGGCAGGCGCCGGAGGTCATGATCGCCAGCGCGGCGACCGTGGAGGCGACCGACTCGACCAGGCGCGGCCGGCCGTCGCGACGAGCCAGCTGGTGGACGAAGGCGACCAGCAGCGACAGCGCCAGCGCGCCAGGCAGCCAGCGCAGGTAGGGCTCCTCGGTCACGGCCACCGCGGCGCCGACCAGCGCGAGGTTGCCGAACCACAGCACGCCCATGGTGCCGCGCGGGCTGGGCAGGGCCAGCAGGCCGGCCCAGCCCCAGGCGAGGATGCCGCCACCAAGCAGCAGCGTCAGTGCGACCAGGCCCGAGCCGGCGAACCCGCTGACCGCGAGCAGGGCGCAGCCGGCCAGCACCACGATGGTGACCAGCGGGCGGTAGGCCTCCTGCACGAAGTGCGGCAGCGGGATGGGTCCGGTGTTGCTCATCGCGGCCTCACGCCGCTGACGGCGCGTCATCGGCTCGTGGGCAGCTTCCTCGGACACGGAGGTCATTGTCACATCACCCGCCCGCGAATGGCGGGAGCACCTCCAGCGTGGCCCCCGCCGGCAGCGGGTCCCCCGCGGCCGCGGGCCGCCCGTCGAGCAGGATCGAGGCCACCCTCAGGACCGACTCCAGCGCCGTATGCCGTGCCGCCACGTCCGTGAGCACCTCGCCCACGGTGGTGCCCGCGACGGTCTCGGAGTCGACCCCGGCCGCCGCGCGTGCGCCCGCCCAGTAGCGGACGGTCACGGTGGCGCTCGTCAGCGCCTGGGGCGTGGTCATGAACGTCTCGATTCGTGGTGAGCGGTTCGGGCTGTGATGAGCGGCCAGTCTCAGGGTACGAACTTCGGCACATCAGACCCAACGCGGTCCGTATCCTGCGGAAGGTGGCACACCTTCTCCTGCTGACGAACGCACTGGCACCAAGTGCCGAGGTGCTGCCGGCGCTGGGCCTGCTGAGCCATCAAGTGCGCATCCTGCCCGCCGAACCCGCGGCCCTTGTCGACGGCCCCAGCGCCGACGTGATTCTCGTGGACGCGCGGCGAGAGCTGGCGGTGGCCAAGTCACTGTGCCGGGTGCTGCGCGCGACCGGCGTGTCCGTCCCCCTCATGGCCATCCTCACCGAGGGTGGCCTCGCTGGTCTCACGGCCGAGTGGGGCGTGGACGACGTGCTGCTCGACACCGCCGGGCCGGCCGAGGTGGAGGCGCGCATCCGCCTCGCAGTGACCCGGTTGGCCGCAGACGAGCCGGAGGAGGCCGTCCACATCACCGCCGGAGACGTGGTCATCGACGAAGCCTCATACTCAGCCCGGGTGCGGGGCCGGGTGCTCGACCTCACCTACAAGGAGTTCGAGCTCCTGAAGTACCTCGCCCAGCACCCCGGGCGGGTGTTCACCCGGGCCCAGCTGCTGCAGGAGGTCTGGGGCTACGACTACTTCGGCGGAACCCGGACCGTGGACGTTCACGTCCGCCGGCTGCGCGCCAAGCTCGGCACGGAGCACGAGGTCCTCATCGGCACGGTCCGCAATGTCGGCTACCGGTTCGTCCCCGGACCGGGCGAACGCGAGAGCGAGCCGCAGGACGCCTGAGCGGCGCTGAGGCTCTCGGGTGGGTCGCCCTGCCCGCCGGCCCGGCCGGGCGAGCCAGGGCTGGGTGCTGGCAGCACCTGTGGGCCGTTTGGCACCTCCGGTCTTCAGCCTGACCCCGCCATGCTGGTGCCAAGCTGAATGGGGAGCAGCCATGCCTGAGCAACCGCCGCTGCCGGTCGCGCCCGCCGTCACCGCCCTGGCTCGGTGTGCCCTGACGACCGCCGCCCTGACCGCCCGGCGGAGCATCCACCAGCCGCGGCGGCACGTCGGCCTCGAGCTGCACTTCGCCGACGGCAACGCCCCACGGGTGTATCGCGAGACCGTCGTCGACCGCCCGGCCACGAGGGACCCCTCCGTGCTGGTCGTCTGCTTCCGCCTCCGTGCCGTGCGCGGCAGGGGCCACGACCTGTTCCGTCTGGAGAGCGAGCTGAACACTCCCCTGTTCGTCGGGTTCCCCGGGTTCGTCTCCAAGCTCTGGCTCGCCCACGACGCCAGCGGACAGTACCGCGGGCTCTACGAGTGGGACGACGCCGGCATGGCCGAGGACTACGTGCGCGCCCTGTGGTGGGTGCTGGCCATGGTCAGCCACCGCGACTCCATCCACTACGCCATCACCCCCGGCCTGCGGCGCGACCAGCTCCTGCACGCCCCCGAGGCCACAGAGCAGGGCGGGGTGCCCGCCTGGGCTCGGCTGACCGCCGCGGTGCGGAGCATCGCGTGAGGCCGGGCAGCACCAGAGCCGGCGGACATGGCCACCGAGCCGGTTGACGTCCTCGTCGTCGGGGCCGGGACGAGTGGGCTGTCCCTGGCGCTGCAGGCCCACGACCACGGCGCCCACGTGCGGGTGGTCGAGCGCCGGCCCGAGGAGTTCCGCCCCTCCCGAGCGATGGTCATGCACCCGCGCACCCTGGAGGTGCTGCGCCCGCTCGGCGTCACCGACGCCCTGCTGGAGCGCGCCGACACCTCGCCGGCGGTGCAGCTGCACCTCGGCCGGCGGGTCGTGCCGGTCCGGGTCAGCGACCTCGACCTGCCGGACACCGCCTTCCCCCACCTGACCCTCATCCGCCAGGCCGACGTCGAGGCGGTCCTCGCGGCCGCGCTGGCCGAGCGCGGGGTCGAGGTCGAGCGCGGCACCGCGCTGGTCGAGGCCACGACCACCCCCGACCGGGCTCGCGCGACGCTCCACCGCGAGGAAGCGGTGGAGGAGGTCGACTGCCACCACCTGGCCGGCTGCGACGGCCCGGCCAGCACCGTGCGCGGCGCCGCCGGGATCGGCTGGCGCGGCGCCCCCTACGCCCAGGAGGTCGTGCTCGCCGACGTCGAGCTCGACGGCGACGTCGCCCCCGGCCTGGCGCACGTCGTCGCCGGGCGCCACGGCCTGGTGTTCCTCTTCAACGTCGGCGAGCGGGCCACCTGGCGGCTGCTGGCCACCCGGCCGGCCGGCACCGACGCGCTGCCGTTCGGACAGCCGGGCCCGCCGGTGCCGGGCGACGAGCTGCAGGCCCTGCTGCTCACCGCCGGCCTCCCGGCCACGATCACCCACGTCGCCTGGTCGGCCCGGGTCCGGCTGCAGCACCGGCTCGCCACGGCGATGCGCCGCGGCCGGCTCTACCTCGTCGGCGACGCCGCCCACGCCCACTCCCCCGCCGCCGCGCAGGGCATGAACACCGGCATCCAGGACGCCACCAACCTCGGCTGGAAGCTGGCCCTGGCCGCCCGCGCCGAACGGCAGCACGGTGTCGGCACCCAGACCCTGCTCGACTCCTACGAGCGCGAGCGCTGGCCCGTCGCCCGGCTCGTGCTCGCCGCCACCCACGCCACCTTCTGGGCCGAGGCCGGCACCGACCCGCTCGCGACCCTGGCCCGCAGCCGGCTCGCGCCGCTCGGCGCCCCGCTCATCCCGGCCCTGCTCCGGCGACGCCGGCTCGTCGCCGAGGGCGTGCGCCTGCTCTCCGGCTTCCGCGTCAGCTATCGCGGCAGCCCGCTGTCCCTCGAGGACGACCCCGTCCCCGGCGGCCCGCACGCCGGGGACCGCCTGCCCGACGAGGCGGTCACCTGCGCCGGGCGGCGCACCCGACTGCACGACCTCACCGCTGTCCCGGGCACCCACGTCCTGCTCCAGCGGGACGCCCCGCCGGTCTCGCACGCCGACCTGGGCCAGCCCGGGCCGGACGCCGACGCCCACCCCAGCCAGCGACCGGGCGCCCACCTGCACCGGGTCACCAGCATGAGGGGCCACGGGGTGCTGGTGGTCCGCCCCGACGGCTACGTCGGCTACCGCAGCGGCGAGGCCGACCCCACCCTGATCCGCGACTGGCTCGTCCTCGCCGGCGAGGGACACGGGTGACGCGCGCGCCGGGCGCCGCCACCCGGCATACCCGGAGAGACGCGACGGCCGGCACCCGAAGGTGCCGGCCGTCGCCACAGGGGTTGCGAGACCCTACTGCTTGGTGATGCGGTCCAGCGCGGCCGGGGTGTACGGCGACACCGTCGGCAGGTAGTTGGCGAAGCTGTCGATGTCGAGGCCGCCGATGTACTTGCCCGTCCCGTTCTTGAAGGCGGCGAAGTTGTCGCCACCGTCGGACAGGAAGTTGTTGGCCGCCACGCGGAAGGTCTGCGAGGCGTCGTTGGCCACGACCGTGTCGCCGATCTTCACCGAGCCGGGCACGACCTCCGGGCCGGCCGTGCCGGTCCGCCACGCATAGCTGAAGCCCTTGGACACCTGGAGGAACTTGGTGTTGCTCGGGCCGGCGTTGGCGCCGGACCACTGCTGCTGGAGCAGGGCGTAGATGTCGGCGCCGGTGAGGTTCATCGACACGACGTAGTTGTTGAACGGCTGGACGGTGAAGGCCTCCTCGTAGGTGACCACGCCGTCACCCTCGCCCTTGGGGGACGAGGCGTAGGTGAGGTCCGCACGGATACCACCGGGGTTCATGAACGCCACGACCGGCTTCACGCCACCGGAGACGACCGAGGGGTCGTTGACCTGCGCGTCGGCGATGAGGTCGCCCAGCGGCGTCTCGCCGGCCGGCGAGGCGACCCGGTTGACGTCGGTGGAGATCGTGCCCAGGTGCTTCTCGGCGATCGGCTTGATCAGGGTGCTGTAGGTGCTGATGATCTGCGACTCGGCCGGGTCCTTGGCCACGTCCCGGGTGACGACCATGTTGGTGCCGGCGACCGAGGCGCGCACGATGTCGCTGGTCTGCACGTCGTACTTCAGGTCGGTCTCGGTGAACAGGCGGCCGAAGGAGGACGCCGAGGTCACCAGGCGCTGCTGACCGGCCGGGTCGGGCACGTTGCAGACGTAGGGCTGGTGCGTGTGCCCGGAGATGACCATGTCGATGGCCGGGGAGAGGTTCGCCGCGATCGGCAGGATCGCCGAGTCGGGCGCGAGCGTGCCGCCCTTGCCGCAGGCGTAGTCGTAGGTCGCGTTGGCGTTGTAGACCTTGCCGTCCGGGCCGGTCCACTTCTGCACCGCCGGGGTGCCGCCCTGGTGGATGAGCACGACGATCGCGTTGACGCCCTGGCGGTGCAGCACCGGCACGAGCGCGTTGGCGGTCTGGACCTCGTCGGTGAACTGCAAGCCCTGGATGCCGGCCTGGCTGACGATGCTCGGGGTCTCCTTGAGCGTCATGCCGATGAAGCCGACCTTGGCGCCACCGGGGAACGTCTTGACAAAGTAGGGCGGCAGGATCGTCTTGTTGGTCCCGGCGTACTTCACGTTGGCCGCGAGGTAGTGGAAGTCGGCACCCTCGAAGGTGTGCGCGGCACAGGAGTTCTGGTTGGCCGCGCCGTCCCCGTCGGGCAGGCAGCCGCCGTCCTGCATGCGCTGCAGCTCCTTGTAGCCCTCGTCGAACTCGTGGTTGCCCACCGACGTGGCGTCCAGGCCCAGGGAGTTCATGGCCTCGATGGTCGGCTCGTCGTGGAACGCCGCCGACAGCAGCGGCGAGGCGCCGATGATGTCGCCGGCCGCGACGGTCACGGTGTTGCGGTGCCCGGCGCGGGCCTGCTTCAGGTGCGTCGCGAGGTACTCCACCCCGCCCGCGTCCTTGGTGACGTCGACGACCTTGGGGGTCGCGCCGCTGGTGTCGAGGCGGTGGTCCACGGTGACCCTGCCCGACGAGCCCGAGGGCGCCTCGAGGTTCCCGTGGAAGTCGTTGAACGACAGGATCTGGATGTCGGTGGTCGAGCTCTTCACCGGCCTGGCCTGCGAGACGCCGCTGGTCATCGCGACGCCGGCCCCGGCGGCAAGGACCACGGCCATGACGCCGGTCAGGCGTCGTGCACGTGCAAAGGACATGGTGCTCCTGGGAGTGCTGTCATGAGAGTGACGCCTGAGTCGGCAGTCGGGAGATAGACAACCACGACATCCGTGATATTTGGGCGGAACGGCCGAGATTTCCTGTGACGGTTCTGGCTGTCGGCTGTGCCGGCGGCGCATGCTGGGGGATTCGGACATGTCCGGACAAGCCATCCCCCACCCTCCGGATCGACTGATGAGAACCCTCCGCGCCCTGTTCCTCCTGGCCGGACTCTGCCTCACCGCGGCCCCGGCGGTCGCGGCGCCGCCCACCACCGACCACCCCGAACCTCACCACGACTGCGCCCTGCCGACCTTCCAGCCGACCGGGACCTACGCGCCGACGCTGGACGCCGACGACTTCACCGCCGACGTCGACAACCCGTGGTTCCCGCTGCACCCCGGGGAGACGCAGGTCTCCGTCGGCGTCAAGGACGGCAAGCACGCCGTCGACGCCTTCCACGTCTCGCCCCGGGTCGTCACGGTCGACGGCGTGCCCACCCGCGTCGTCGAGGACCGGCTCTACCTCAACGGGGTGCTCGCCGAGCGCACCAGCGACTACTACTCCCAGGACGAGTGCGGCAACGTCTGGTACTTCGGGGAGACCACCGCCGAGCTCGACCCCCATGGCCGGGTCCTCAACACCGACGGCTCGTGGCGGTCCGCGGTGCACGGCGCGCAGCCCGGCGTCTACATGCAGGCCGAGCCCCAGGTCGGTCGCCACTTCCGCCAGGAGTGGGCCCCCGGCGCCGCCGAGGACGTGTACCGCGCCCTCAGCCTCCGCGCGCACGTCACCGCGCCCGTCGGCTCGTTCAGCGCCGCGCTCCGGACCGAGGAGACCACGGCGCTCGAGCCCGGCGTCGTGGACGACAAGTACTACGTCCACGGCCTCGGGCAGGTCGAGGAGGCGGCGGTCCGAGGAGGCGGCGACGAGCTCCTGCGGCTGGTGGACGTCCTGCGCTGACGCTTGGGCGTGCGGCCTCAGGCGAGCGGGACCCCCGCCTGAGGTCGCACGTAGTCGGGCAGCTGCAGCCACCAGTCGGCGCTCGAGCGCCACGCCGGCAGGTCCGGCCCACCCGCCAGCAGGTCCGTCCGCCCGCGCATGCCCAGGGCGTAGGCCAGCGCGGTCAGCTGCCGGTCACGCCCCTCGGCATCCAGGCCGGGCTCGTCGGCCAGCTCCGCCACCCGGGCGGCCAGCCGCTCCTCGCGCGCCGCCGCCGTCGACCGGTCGGGCTCCGGGCAGTTGCCCACCGCCCAGCTGGCCTCGACCGGCAGGTCCTCGTCGCCCGCACCGGCCGGCGAGGCGCCCACCGCCAGGTCTGTCAGGAGGTCGAGGTCGTGCGGCTGCGGCATCCAGGTGAGCACACTCAGCGCCTCGTGCGCGCCGACCCGGTCACCCTCGGCCAGGCTCAGCCGCAGCTGCTGCCCGTACGCCCGCCCCAGCGCCGGCGCGACCGGGCAGAGCATGAGCACCGCAAGCGCACTGCCCCGGGACTCCTCGTTGGTGTCCTGCGCCGCCTGGTCCAGCAGCCGCAGCAGCGTCGGGTGCTGCTCCAGCGGCTCGCCCAGCACCTCGACCAGGTGCCCGCGCACCTGCTCCATCACCCGCTGGGCGGCCGTCCGTGGCAGGGCGCCCTCGCCGAGCAGGACCGCGGCCGCGGCCGAGTCCCGGTCGCCGTCGAGCACGGCCTCGGCCACCCGGTGCCGGGTCGGCTCGTCCACGGCCCGGATGAGGTTGGCCGCGCTGCGGCGCACCCGGTAGGAGGAGTGCTCGCTGGTCAGGTGCTCCCACGCCAGCCGGCACAGCCGAGCGGTCAGCTCGGCCGGCAGCCGGCGCCGGCGCACCTGGCTGGCGGCGGTGAACAGCGCCGCCCGCAGGGCGTTCGCGTTGACCGGAGACTCCACGTGCCGGGCGAGCAGCGGCCCGGCACCCGGCATACCGGTGAAGTTCAGCAGGGCCACGATCTCGCTGTAGACCTGCGCGTCCGGGTCCTCCAGCGTCGCGCTGGCCAGGTCGACGATGACCGGGGCGATCTGCGGGTGACCGGCCAGCCGGGCGATCGCCTCGGTGCGCCGGGCGTAGTCCAGCCCCGTGCTCACCGACATCTCCAGCTGGGCCCGGCGCAGCAGCGCCTCGCTGTCCCCGGCCCGGATCAGCACGTGGGACATGCCCGCCATCAGCGCCGACAGCTCGTCCCAGTCGGCGGCGGTCATCGACTCGCTCGCCAGCGCGCGCTCCAGCAGCTGCAGGGCCCGGGCCGACGGCGCAGCCGGACGCGGTGGCGGCAGCGCCGGCTGGGCCCGCACCGGCTCCTCCTGCCGCGCAAGGGTGTCGACGGCCGTGAGCAGCTGCCCCTGCGGCAGGCCCAGCACCGTCTCGTAGCGCTCCACCAGCGCGTAGCTCGGCGCCACCTGCCCGCTCTCCCACCGGGCCACCACGGCCGGGTCCACCGGCGGCGCGTCCCCGGCGCCCCGCGCGAACGCCACCTGCTCGCGCAGCACCTCGTCCCGCGCGAACCGTCGGGCAGTGCGCAGCAGCCAGGCGACGTCGTCGTGCAGCACGCGGTCAGTATGTCGGCGCCGGGCCGCCAGGGCTGCCCGTTGCGGGAACCCGCATCGTGGTGCAATGAGCGCCATGCGCGTGGACGGCCTCTTCCAGCTCGACGACGACCAGTCGCACGCGGTGCTGTCCCTGGCCCGCCGCGCGACCACCACCGACGGGGTCACCCCGCTCTCCGAGCACGTCCTGCTCCACGTGCGGCACAGCAGCGGCGGCTCGGTCGACGACCCGCTCTCCCACTTCCTGCTGTATGACGGCACGCAGCTCGCGGGCTACGCCCACCTCGAGCACGGCTCAGGTGGCGAGCCCGCCACCGCGGAGGTCGTCATCGACCCCGACCTGCGCCGCGGCGGGGCCGGCCGCACCCTCGTCCAGGCCCTGCTGAAGCAGGCGCCGGACCTGCGGCTCTGGTCCCACGGCCACCTCGCCGCCGCCCGGGCCTTCGCCGCGCGGGACGGCTTCACCTCGGTGCGCGAGCTCTGGCGGATGAAGCGCCCGCTCGGCCCGGAGGTCGGCGCCGAGCCGCTGCCGGAGCCACGCCTGCCCGAGGGGTTCACCGCCCGGACCTTCGTGGAGGGCCAGGACGAGGACGCCTGGCTGCGGGTCAACGCCCGCGCCTTCGCCCAGCACCCGGAGCAGGGCCGGATCACCCGCGCCGACCTCGACCAGCGCTTCGCCGAGGACTGGTTCGACCCCGACGGGTTCATCCTCGTGGAGGACCCGCACGGCCGCCTCGCCGCCTTTCACTGGACCAAGGTCCACGCACACGCCGCCACCCCGGGCAACGGCCAGCCCAGCCACCCGCCGATCGGCGAGGTCTACGTCGTGGGGGTCGACCCCGACTACCAGGGCCACGGCCTCGGCACGGCGGTCACCCTGCTCGGGCTGCGGCACCTCGAGTCGCTCGGCCTGGCCGAGGTGATGCTCTACGTCGACGGCGACAACGCGGCCGCGATCGCCACCTACACCCGCCTGGGCTTCCAGCGCGCCGACGTCGACGTGATGTACTCCCGGGCCGCCTCCGGCGAGCCGGCCGCCTGAGGCGGCGACACGGCATACCGGCTGGTTGCGCCCGGTCGCCGGTCCACCTGGCGGACTCCCGCCGCGCAGGAGGTCCCGGTGTTCACCTGACGGTGCCACGATGTGGGCATGACCACCGAGTCGCCGGACCGCGTCATCGAGCCGCCCCAGCCGCAGCAGGAGGAGGGGGCGACACCCGACGGCGCGGCCGAGCAGGCCGAGCAGACCCGGTCGATCGCGAGCGCCCGCCCCCGCCAGGCCAACGGCCGGTTCATGCGCGTGCTCCCGAGCCCGCACAGCCAGGCCAGCGGGTGGAGCGAGGAGGACCTGCCGGACGACCGCTTCCTCGACCGCGAGATCTCCTGGCTGCAGTTCAACGAGCGGGTGCTGCAGCTGGCCGACGACGAGACCATCCCCCTGCTGGAGCGGGCCCGCTACCTGTCGATCTTCGCCAGCAACCTCGACGAGTTCTTCATGGTGCGCGTCGCCGGGCTCAAGCGCCGCATCGCCACCGGCCTGGCGCTGCGCTCGGCCTCCGGGCTGGAGCCGCGCGAGGTGCTCGAGCAGATCAGCCTGGTCGCGCACGAGCTGATGTGGATGCACGCCGACACGTTCGAGAAGTCGGTGCGCCCGGCCCTGGCCGACGAGGGCATCACCATCGTGCGCTGGGAGGAGCTCGCCGAGGCGGAGCACGAGACCCTGCACGGCATGTTCCGCGACCAGGTCTTCCCGGTGCTCACCCCGCTGGCGGTCGACCCGGCCCACCCGTTCCCCTACATCTCCGGCCTCTCGCTCAACCTGGCCGTCGTCCTGGTCAACACCAAGACCGGCAACGAGCACTTCGCCCGGGTCAAGGTGCCGCCGCTGCTGCCCCGGTTCATCCCTGTGGGGCCGGCCGCGCAGGTCACGGACTCACCGTTGGCCGACCTCTACCACGCGCGGTTCGTGCCGCTCGAGGACGTCATCGCCGCGCACCTGGACCAGCTCTTCCCCGGCATGGAGGTGCGCGAGCACTTCACCTTCCGGGTCACCCGCAACGAGGACCTCGAGGTCGAGGAGGACGACGCCGAGAACCTCCTGGCCGCGCTGGAGAAGGAGCTCACCCGGCGCCGGTTCGGCCCGCCGGTGCGCCTCGAGGTCGGCGACGACATGGACGACCACGTCATGGACCTGCTGGTGCGCGAGCTCGGCGTGCACGAGGGCGAGGTCTACCGCCTGCCCACGCCGCTGGACCTGACCGGCCTGGAGCTGCTGGCCGACCTCGAGCGCTCGGAGCTGAAGTTCTCGCCGTTCGTGCCCAAGACCCACCCCGACCTGTCGGCCGTGGAGACCTCGCAGCCCTCGGACATCCTCGCCGCGATGCGGTCCAAGGACGTGCTGCTGCAGCACCCCTACGACTCGTTCTCCACGTCGGTGCAGGCCTTCGTCGAGCAGGCCGCCGCCGACCCCAGGGTGCTGGCGATCAAGCAGACGCTCTACCGCACCTCCGGCGACTCCCCCATCGTCGACGCCCTCATCGACGCCGCCGAGGCCGGCAAGCAGGTGCTGGCCGTGGTGGAGATCAAGGCGCGCTTCGACGAGCAGAACAACATCTCCTGGGCCCGCAAGCTCGAGCACTCCGGCGTCCACGTGGTCTACGGCATCGTCGGGCTCAAGACCCACGCCAAGCTGTCGCTGGTCGTGCGCCAGGAGGCCGAGGGGCTGCGCCGCTACTGCCACATCGGCACAGGCAACTACAACCCCAAGACCGCCCGGCTCTACGAGGACCTCGGCCTGCTCACCTGCGACCCGCAGGTCGGGGAGGACCTGACCCGGCTGTTCAACCAGCTCTCCGGCTTCGCCCCGCGCTCCCGGTTCAAGCGGCTGCTCGTCGCGCCGCGCTCGGTGCGCTCGGGCCTGGTCGACCTCGTCGAGCAGGAGATCGAGCACGTCAACGCCGGCCGCGGCGGCTACGTCGGGATCAAGGTCAACTCGATCGTCGACGAGGCGCTCATCGACGCGCTCTACCGCGCCTCCCGTGCCGGCGTCGTGGTCGACGTGTTCGTCCGCGGCATCTGCGCGCTGCGGCCCGGGGTGCCCGACCTGTCCGAGACGATCCGGGTGCGCTCGATCCTGGGCCGGTTCCTGGAGCACTCGCGGGTGTTCATCTTCGGCGGCGGCGGGGAGACCCAGGCCTACATCGGCAGCGCCGACATGATGCACCGCAACCTCGACCGGCGGGTCGAGTGCCTGGTGCGCCTGTCCGACCCCGGGCACATCGCCGACGTGCAGGCGCTGATGACGCGCGGCATGAGCGACGAGACCTCGAGCTGGCACCTGGCCGGCGACGGGCGCTGGACCCGCCACCACGTCGGCTCCGACGGCCTGCCGCTCAACGACTACCAGGAAGGCCTGATCGAGCAGCACACCCGACGCCGGCGCAAGGCCCGTCGCCGGTGACCGAGGGGGTCACGCCCGGCCAGGTCGCAGCGCCAATCGTGGGGAGCGCCGCGGCGCGCCCGGTCGCGGCCGCCGGCACCCTGCCGTGGCGGTTGCACGACGGGTCGCTCGAGGTGCTGCTGGTGCACCGTCCCGCCTACGACGACTGGGCCTGGGCCAAGGGCAAGCTCGACCCCGGCGAGGAGTGGCCCACCTGCGCGGCCCGGGAGACGTGGGAGGAGACCGGGCTGCAGGTGCGGCTGGGCCGGCCGCTGCCGCCGGCGTCCTACACGTTCTTCGACAAGGCCGGCGAGCTGGCGACCAAGGAGGTCCGCTACTGGGCCGCCGAGGTCACCGGCGGTGACGGTGCCCTCGTCAACGAGATCGACGAGGTCGCCTGGCTGCCGGTGGCCGAGGCCTCCGACCGGCTCCACTACGCCCGCGACCGCGACCAGCTGCGGGCCCTGGTTCGCGCCTCGACGGCCGGCCGGCTGGCCACCTGGCCGCTGGTCCTCGTGCGCCACGCCCACGCCGTCGGCCGCTCCACCTGGGCCGAGCCCGACCCGCTGCGCCCGCTCGACGCCGCCGGCGAGGCCCGCGCCGAGACCCTGGTCGGCCTGCTCGGCGCCTACGGCATCACCCGCCTGGTCACCTCCCCCTCCGTGCGGTGCGCCGCGACGCTGGCGCCGTATGCCGCGGCCCGTGGGCTGAAGCTGCGGGGCAAGCCGGTGCTGTCCGAGGAGATGTACTCCGTGACGCCCGACCGCGCGATGCGTCCCCTCGAGCGGCTGCTGGAAGGTGGCCGGCCCGGGGCGCTGTGCTCCCACGGGCCGGTCCTGCCCTCGCTGCTGGGCCGGCTCGCCCGCACCCTGGACCCCGGGGAGGACGAGGGCGGCGCCGGCGCGGCAGCCCTCGAGGAGGCCGCGGACCTCGGCATGGCCAAGGGCGAGGCGCTCGTCTGCCACATCGCCGGGACGGGCGCGACGGCCCAGCTCGTCGCCGTCGAGCGCCACCTCCCCTGACTGAGGAGCGGTGAGCGGGCTGGGAGGTGAGGGACACGGCATACCGGGGCGAACGGGGCACTTGACCCACCCCTGAACCCTCGTTCACCCGCTGCTGGCCGGGGCGACGCCGGGATGTCCCACAGGTGCCCGGAGGCGTTCACCTGCCGTTCACCCGCGACGGGCCATCACGTCACCCAGCGTCCCTACCTTCGGTGAAGACGGGCGAGTGAGCTCGTCCCTCAGACCCTGCATACGGAAGGTAAGACCACAGTGAAGATCCAGCGTCTCGGCCAGCTCACCGGAGTGGCCCTTGTTGGCACGCTTGCGCTGACGGCCTGCGGTTCCGACAACAACGCCAGCCCCGCCGCCGGCGGTGCCTCCTCGGGCTCGTCGTCCAGCGTGGCCTGCGGCAAGGGCACGCTCAACGGCGAGGGCTCCTCGGCCCAGAAGAACGCCATCGAGCAGGCCATCTCCGACTTCCAGGACCAGTGCAACGGCGCCACCGTCAACTACAACCCGACCGGCTCTGGCGCGGGCATCAAGCAGTTCATCGCCGGCCAGGTCGACTGGGCCGGCTCCGACTCCGCCCTCAAGGACAAGCCCGCGGCCGGCTCGAGCCAGGCGGAGACCGCGCAGGCCCAGGCCAAGTGCGGCTCCGAGGCCTGGAACATCCCCATGGTGACCGGCCCCATCGCCGTGTCCTACAACGTCGCCGGCGTCGACAAGCTCATCCTCACCCCCGACGTGACGGCCAAGATCTTCCTCGGCCAGATCACCAAGTGGAACGACCCGGCCATCGCCGCGATCAACCCCGGCGTCAAGCTGCCGTCGACCGCCATCAAGGTCTTCTTCCGCTCCGACGAGTCGGGCACCACCGAGAACTTCACCAAGTACCTCGCCGCCGCCGCGCCGAAGGTGTGGACCGCCACCCCGGGCAAGAAGTGGACCGGCAAGGGCGAGGGCAAGGAGAAGTCGGCCGGCGTCGCCAACGCGGTGAAGTCCACCGACGGCGGCATCACCTACGCCGAGTGGTCCTACGCCAAGGACAACAAGCTCGGCATCGCCCAGATCGACAACGGCGCCGGCCCGGTCGAGCTGACCGGTGAGTCCGCCGGCAAGGCCGTCGCCGCCGCCACGGTCGCCGGCACCGGCAACGACCTCAAGCTCAAGCTCGACTACGCCACCAAGACCCCGGGCGCCTACCCGATCGTCCTGGTGACCTACGAGATCGCCTGCTCCAAGGCCAAGGACCCGGCCAAGGTGGAGCTGCTCAAGAGCTTCCTGAAGTTCTTCGCCTCCCCGGCGGAGCAGGCCAAGCTGCAGGACATCGGCTACGCGCCGCTGCCGACGGAGATCCAGACCAAGGTCGCCACCGCGATCAACGCGCTCTCCTGAGCATGTATGCCGTGTGGCCGGCCTCGCGGCCAGAGGCCGGCCACACGGCATACGCACCGCCCCTGTCCCCGACCTCGAGGTTCTGATCCAGCGTGACTTCGGTAACCGGCGTCTCCACCGCCGACAACTCCCCCGCCGCTCCGGGCCCCTCGCCCCTGAGCGGCGATGGTGCGTCCACGGGCCGTCTCGGCGACCGCCTCTTCGGCGGCGCTGCCCGCGGCGCGGGACTGCTCGTGATCATCCTCGTGGTCCTCATCGCGACGTTCCTGCTCTCGCAGGCCATCCCTGCGATCGCGCACGACAAGGCCAACTTCCTGACCTCCACCGACTGGAACGTCGACGGCGACACGCTGAGCTTCGGCATCGCCAACCTGCTGTGGGTCACCGTGATCAGCTCGGTGATCGCCCTGCTCATCGCGGTGCCGCTGGGGGTCGGCGTGGCCCTGTTCATCACGCAGTACTCCCCGCGCTGGCTCGCCCGTCCGGCCGCGTCGCTGGTCGACCTGCTCGCCGCCGTCCCCTCGATCGTCTACGGCCTGTGGGGCCTGTGGGTGTTCGGCGCGCACCTGAGCGGGATCCAGCACGTGCTGCAGGACGCACTGGGGTGGTTCCCCCTGTTCTCGGACACCACGGTCAGCGAGGGCGGCACGATCTTCGTCGTCGGCGTCGTGCTGGCGATCATGGTGCTGCCGATCGTCACCGCGATCTCGCGCGAGGTGTTCGCCCAGACCCCGGTCACGCACAAGGAAGCGGCGCTGGCGCTCGGCGCGACCCGCTGGGAGATGATCCGCACCACGGTCCTGCCGTTCGGCCGCCCGGGTGTCATCTCGGCGTCGATGCTCGCGCTCGGCCGGGCGCTCGGCGAGACGGTCGCCGTCCTGATCATCCTGTCCGCGCTCTCCGGCGGGACGGCCTGGTCCTGGTCGATCTTCAACGGCGGCGAGACCTTCGCCTCCAAGATCGCCAACAACGCCGCCGAGTTCGACACCCCGCAGAAGGCGGGGGCGTTCATCGCGGCCGGCCTGGTCCTGTTCGTCCTGACCTTCGTCGTCAACGCCCTCGCACGGATCGTCATCGAGCGCCGGAAGGCCTTCACCGAATGAGCACCACGACTGACGCCCCCTCGGCCCCGGCGCCGGCGCCGTCGCCCGCGCTGCAGCTCGGCCACAAGTCCCGCGGCCGGGCCTTCCGCAACCAGCTCGCGCGCGTCGTCATGTGGGCCGCGTTCCTGCTGGCCCTGGTGCCTCTGGTGTGGATCCTGTGGACGGTCCTGGCCCGTGGCCTGCACATGCTCCTCGGCGCCGACTGGTGGACGCACTCCCAGCGCGGCATCACCTCGCGGATGGTCGGTGGCGGCGCCGTGCACGCCATCCAGGGCACGCTCATCATGGCCGTGGTCACCGCAGTGATCGCGGTGCCGATCGCGGTGATGACGGCGATCTACCTCGTGGAGTACGGCCGTGGGCGGTTCGCCCGGGCGGTCTCGTTCATGGTCGACATCCTCACCGGCATCCCCTCCATCGTCGCGGCGCTGTTCATCTACGCCGTGTGGGTCACGACGTTCGGCTTCCAGCGGGTGGCGTTCGCCGTCTGCCTGGCCCTGGTGCTGCTCATGGTCCCGGTCGTCGTGCGCTCGACCGAGGAGATGCTCAAGCTCGTGCCGAACGAGCTGCGCGAGGCGTCCTACGCCCTCGGCGTGCCGAAGTGGAAGACGATCGTGCGCATCGTGCTCCCCACGGCGTTCTCCGGCATCGTGACGGGCGTGCTGCTCGGCCTGGCGCGCGTCATGGGCGAGACCGCACCGCTGCTGATCCTCGGGCCCTACACCAAGGAGATCTCGACCAACCTCTTCGGCGGGCTCATGGCGACCCTGCCCACGATGATCAACCAGGACCGCACCGAGAGCCTGCAGCCCGCCCTGGACCGGGTGTGGGGCGCGGCGCTCACGCTGATCCTGCTGGTCCTCCTGCTCAACCTCGCCGGCCGTGTCGTGGCGCGGTTCGGCCGCGTGCGCGGCTGAGGCTGCGGACGCGACCCAGGCACACGGCATACGGAACTGGAGAAGGAAAACCACTCATGGCCAAGCGAATCGACGTCAAGGACCTCAACGTCTTCTACGGAGACTTCAAGGCGGTCGAGGACGTCACGATGACCGTGGAGCCGCGCTCGGTGACGGCGTTCATCGGCCCGTCCGGCTGCGGCAAGTCGACGTTCCTGCGCACGCTCAACCGGATGCACGAGGTGATCCCCGGCGGGCGCGTCCAGGGCTCGGTGATGCTCGACGACCAGGACCTCTACGCCTCGGGCATCGACCCGGTGGCGGTGCGCCGGACCGTCGGCATGGTGTTCCAGCGGCCGAACCCCTTCCCCACGATGACCATCTTCGACAACGTGGCGGCCGGGCTGAAGCTCAACGGCATGCGCGACAAGAAGAAGCTGACCGAGCGCGTCGAGAAGTCGCTGCGCGGCGCGAACCTGTGGAACGAGGTCAAGGACCGGCTGAACAAGCCCGGCGCCGGGCTCTCCGGTGGGCAGCAGCAGCGGCTGTGCATCGCTCGGGCGATCGCGGTCGAGCCGCAGGTGCTGCTCATGGACGAGCCGTGCTCGGCGCTGGACCCGATCTCCACGCTGGCGATCGAGGACCTCGTCAACGAGCTGAAGTCGACCTACACGATCGTCATCGTCACCCACAACATGCAGCAGGCGGCGCGGGTGTCGGACCGGACGGCGTTCTTCAACCTCGCGGCGCAGGGCAAGCCCGGCCGGCTGATCGAGATGGACGACACGCACAAGATCTTCAGCAACCCGACCCAGCGCGCGACCGAGGACTACATCTCCGGCCGCTTCGGCTGACCCGCCTCTTTGCGCAAGTTAGGGCCGCTGGACGCCCCGAAATCGGGCGTTCCAGCGGCCCTTTCTTGCGCAAAGGCGGGTTGTGCACAGGGCAGGGTTCGCTGGCCCCACCGTCCACAGGCGTGACGACGGGCGTCGCGCGGGCCGCTGCGGCGGCCGACGCTTGGTCGCCATGGACGAGAACCTTCCGCTGGCGTTCAGCTCTGCCGATGCCTTCTCCCGCGGGGTCACCAAGTCCGCACTGCGGCACAAGGTGGCCCACGGCTGTTGGATGCGGGTCTCCCGCGACGTGCATGCCGTGCCGCACGAGTGGTCCGCCGCGACACCCGCGGCGCGCCTCGCCTCCGCCTCCATGGCGCGGGCCCGGGCCCACCACGCCGACAAGGTCCTCAGCCACCTGAGCGCCGCGTCGATCCACGGCTACGACCTGCCGCTCGCGCCGGGCACCGCCACCTGGCTCACGGTCGACCACGGGGGGAACCGGCCGAGAAGGGCGCCTGACGTGATCGTGGAACGGGCGAGTCTGGCGCCGGAGGACGTGGTCGAATTCGGCCGCCCGGTCCTTGCCGTGACATCACCGGCGCGCACGGTCGCGGACTGCCTGCGGCACCTGCGCCTGGCCGACGCCGTGGCCCTCGGCGACAGCGCGCTGCGTTCCGATCCCGACCTCGCCGCGTCCGTGCACGAGGTCCTGGCCAGGCAGCGCGGCTGGCCCGGTGGGCGAACCGCTCGCACGGCATACCGGCTGCTGGACGGGCGCCGCGAGACCTGGCTGGAGTCGTGGTCGTTCGCGCGGCTGTGGCAGCTGGGGGTCGAGCTGCCCGAGCCACAGGTGACGGTCCTGGACGAGTGGGGGCGGTTCGTCGCCAGGGTTGACGCGATGTGGCGGGCGTGGGGCGTCGTCGGCGAGGCGGACGGCAGGATGAAGTACGGCCTGGGTCCGGCGGGAGCCGACCTGGCGGCACGGTCCGGCCTGCGCGAGGCCTTCTCCGCCGGCGCCGTGTTCGCGGAGAAGCGGCGCGAGGACCGCCTGCGCGACCTCGGACTCGAGGTGGTGCGCTGGACCCTGGACGACCTGCTCCGAAGGCCGGACGAGGTCGTCCTCAGGGTCGAGGCCGCACGCCGCCGGGGCGACGCACGCCGATTTCGCGGGCGGCTCGTCAGCAGCCCAGAGACGGCTTTGCGCAAGTTGGTGTCGTGATCCGGGGCGTTCAGGGCTCCGGTTACGGCACCAACTTGCGCAAAGGACAGGCTCGGGTGGGTCAGACGAAGAGGTGGGCCACCCAGTAGGCCAGGGCTGCCACGATGCCGGCGCCGGGGAAGGTCAGCACCCACGCGGCGACGATGTTGCCGGCCACGCCCCAGCGCACCGCGGACAGGCGCCTGGTCGCGCCGACGCCCATGATCGAGGAGGTGATCGTGTGGGTCGTGGAGATCGGGGCCTTGAAGCCCAGGCCGGCGATGAACAGCACCGCGGCGGCCGACGACTCTGCGGCGAAGCCGTGCGGCGGGTCCAGGTGGATGATGCGACGGCCCAGCGTGCGCATGATCCGCCACCCGCCGGAGTAGGTGCCGAGGCTGATGACCAGCGCGCTCGAGACCTTGACCCACAACGGGATCGAAGCGCCCGAGTGGTAGCCGCCCACGCTCAGCGCCAGGACGACGATCCCCATCGTCTTGCCGGCGTCCTGCAGGCCGTGACCCAGCGCCATCGCGGCCGCCGAGACGGTCTGCGAGAGGCGGAACCCGCGGGCGGTGCGGCCCGGGTGCGCCCGGCGGAACAGCCAGAGGATCAGGGCCATCACGAGGTAGCCGAGGGCCAGGCCGACGATCGGCGAGATCACCATCGGGACGACGATCTTCGACCAGACGCCACCCCACAGGACGGTGGAGCCCGCGATCAGCGAGGCGCCGACCATGCCGCCGAACAGGGCGTGCGAGGAGGAGGAGGGCAGGCCCCTCCACCAGGTCAGCAGGTTCCAGGAGATCGCGCCGACCAGGGACGCCCCCACGATGAGCAGGCCCTCGGTGCCGCTCGGCGGGTCGATGATGCCCTTGCCGACGGTGTCGGCGACCTTCGTCCCGAGGAACGCACCGGCCAGGTTGCACACCGCCGCCATGGCGAGGGCGATCCGCGGGGTCAGCGCCCGGGTCGACACCGACGTGGCGATCGCGTTGGCCGCGTCGTGGAAGCCGTTGGTGTAGTTGAAGCCCATCGCCAGGAGGATGACGACGGCTACGGGAAGCCAGTCCACGAGGGTCAGGACTCCTTGACGGCGATCGACTCGACCGCGTGGGCGACCTTCTCGAAAGCGTCAGCGGCGGCCTCGAGCTCGTCGATGACCTCCTTGAGCTTGAGCACCGTGATCGCGTCCGCGCCGTTGTTGAACAGCTCGGCGAGGAGGCGGCGGTAGACCTGGTCGGCCTGGTTCTCGAGGCGGTTGATCTCGATCCAGTACTCCTGCAGGTCGCTCATCGAGCGCAGGCGCGGCATCGCCTCGGCGGTCAGCTCGGACATGCGCGCGAGGACCTCGACCTGGGCGGCGATGCCCGAGGGCAGCTCGCCGATGCGGTAGAGGACGATCAGGTCGACCGCTGCCTCCATGAGGTCCATGCAGTCGTCCAGGTTCGCGGCGAGGCCGTAGATGTCCTCGCGGTCGAACGGCGTGATGAACGAGCTGTTGACCTTGCGCATGATCTCGTGCGTGGCCTCGTCGGCCGCGTGCTCGAGGTCGCGCATGCGCTGGGCGACGGCTTCACGCTCGGTCGGCGCGACGCCCAGCAGGGCGGTCAGCTCCTTGGCGCCGTCCACGATGTGGCTCGCCTGCTGGGCGAACAGGTCGTAGAAGGACGTTTCTTGGGGGGTGAGGCGAAAACCCACGGGGAACTCCGGTCATCAGGAAAGTGGCCGTAGGTGATGCTAAAGCCACGTCGAGAGAAGAACCCAACCGAGCGGTCGAGGCCAAGCACGATCGTTCACCCAATGTTCACCCCGAGGGGGTGGATCAGGCCATCCCCCCGGCGTATCCCCCCGCTTCCGGGCGTGTCCCCCGGCGCCCGCCGAGCACGCCACAGCGCCCCACCGGGCCCCCGAGGTCAGGCGCGCGTCAGGGGGCGGGGGTCGCCGGGGGACGTGCCCCGGCGCCACTGGGGACCACGCCCAGCAGCCGGTCGATCTCGTCCTGGGAGAGCGGCCCGTCGCTGGAGGTGGCGGCGACGACGAGCTCGCCGACCAGCTCGATCTCGAACTGCAGATCGCCGTCGGTGAGGTAGTCGTCTGACCCTTGCGGTCCTGCCATGGCTCCAATCTAGACCGCACCCAGCCCCCACGGGACCGATTGCCGCAATCGGAATCCGCCGGGCGGCCGGTGGCCCCCGCGCGGCTGTCCCGGACGCGGCGGGCCCGGCCGGGAAGGACCGACCCGCCCTATGCGCGGCGGCATCCAGACCGCATCATGGGCCCCATGAGCAGCGCCGGCACCGAGGACCGCGGCTCGTTCACGCACGCGGTATGCCGGGCCTGCGGGTGGCGCGGTCCGGGTCGCCGGGCGCGCGCCACTGCCGAGCGTGACCTCGAGCTGCACGACCTCGGCGGCTGCCCCATGGAGGAGGCCGAGCTCGCCGAGGGGGCCAGCGCGCCGGTGCTCGAGCCCGTGTCGGCGCTCGAGCCGGCGACGGCGCACGATGCGCTGGACGCGGGGACCGCCGGCGGCAGCCAGGCACACGGCATACCGGTGGCGGTGGGTGAGGGTGGAGTTGCGCCGGGCCGGGAGCGCCTCACGGCGCATGGCCGCTCGTAGCGGCTTCAGTTGGGACCCGGGGCTACCGCGGCCCGGCGCAACACCAACTCTAACCGCCGGGCCCTGACGGGTATGCCCGATCACCGCAGGGGGTGTGAGAACGACCTCAGATGAGGTCGTCCTTGCGCCACAGCCGGGCGCACGCCTCGAGGTCGGCGCCGGTGGTCTGCATGGACGCGGCCCGCCGGGTCTGGGCGCTGCTGACCAGCGGCTCGTGGTCGTCGGTGTCGTCGGCGAGGTGGGCGCGGCCGGCGGAGATGACCCGGCAGAACGCCGCGGCCCGCTCCAGCGCGATCGCCAGGTCGCCCTCGAACACCCCGGTCAGGATGGCGTCGGTCAGCGCCTTGAGCTCCTCGGGCCCGGGCGGCTCGGCCACCCCGGCGACCACGTGCGGCACGTCGGCGAACCGGATCCCGGCGGCGTAGTCACGGGCCGCGCCGGTGGGGTCGCGCCGGACCCACTCGCGCAGGGCGTAGAGCCGCCACAGGGCGCCGGGCAGGCTGCGCGCCGGCCGGTCCGCCCACAGCTCGGCGAGCGTGGACAGCCCGAGCTCGTCGACGAGCTCGACCAGGCGGGTGGTCAGGGCGGGGTCGTGCGCGGCGCGGCCGGTGCCGACGATGACGGCGGCGGTCTCGTGGGCCACCTCCGTGATCCGTGCCGGGTCGGGCGCGCCGGCCTGGGCGTCCATGGCGGCGGGGCCGAAGTAGGCGGGTCGCCGGGGGACGCCCCGACCAGTAGGTTCCTCTGGCACGAACACGATTTTCTCACGTCATTCCGGGTACAGCCCTTGGAAGCAGGACGGCGACTGGAGCCCCCCGGCCGCCGGACAACGGACGCGGCCACCGCCGCGCGGAGGAGTGTGTATGTCGTCGCAAGTTGAGACCGGTCGGATCACGACCGACATCCCCGCCCGACTCGACCGGCTCCCGTGGGCCGGCTGGCACTGGCTCATCGTCGCCGGTCTGGGCACCGTCTGGATCCTCGACGGCCTCGAGGTCACCATCGTGGGGTCGATGTCCGACGCCCTGCAGAAGCCGCTCGGCACCGGTCTCGGGATGACCAGCTCCGACATCGGCATGGCCGGCGCGGTCTACGTGCTCGGCTCCTGTCTCGGGGCGCTGTTCTTCGGCCAGCTGACCGACCGGTTCGGCCGCAAGAAGCTGTTCCTGGTCACCCTCGGGATCTACCTCATCGGCACCGTGCTCACGGCGTTCTCGATGAACCCGATGTTCTACTTCGCGTGCCGCTTCGTCACCGGCGCCGGGGTCGGCGGCGAGTACGCCGCGATCAACTCCGCCATCGACGAGCTGATCCCCGCCAAGTACCGCGGCCGGGTCGACCTGGCCATCAACGGCTCGTTCTGGCTGGGCGCCGCCGCCGGCTCCCTGCTCACCGTCGCGCTGCTCAACCCCTCGCTGGTGCCCGCCTGGCTCGGCTGGCGCCTGGCGTTCGGCCTCGGCGCGATCCTCGGCCTGGGCATCCTGCTGGTCCGCCGCAACGTGCCCGAGAGCCCGCGCTGGCTGTTCATCCACGGCCGCGAGCACGAGGGCGAGAAGGTCGTGAAGCAGATCGAGGAGCACGTCGAGGGCACCACCGGCGCGCCGCTCGACCCGGTCGACGAGACCATCACCATCCGCCAGCGCAAGACCATCGGCCTGGGCACGATCGCCAAGACGGTGTTCACGCTCTACCCCCGCCGCACCGTCCTGTGCCTGGCGCTGTTCATCGGGCAGGCGTTCCTCTACAACGCCTTCTTCTTCACCTACGGCGACTCGCTGACCAAGTTCCTCGGTGTGCAGCAGGTCGGCTGGTTCATCGCGGCGTTCGCGGTGAGCAACTTCCTCGGCGCGTTCCTGCTCGGCCCGCTGTTCGACACGGTCGGCCGGGTCCGGATGATCTCCGGCACCTACATCCTCTCGGGCGCGCTGCTCGGGGTCACCGGCTTCATGCTCGGCGGCCTCAACGCCTACACCCTGACCCTGATGGGCGCGATCATCTTCTTCTTCGCCTCCGCCGGCGCCTCCTCGGCCTACCTGACGGCCAGCGAGGTCTTCCCGATGGAGACACGGGCGCTGTGCATCGCGTTCTTCTACGCCGTCGGCACCGCCGCCGGTGGCATCTCCGGCCCGCTGTTCTTCGGCCACCTCATCGACACGGCGTCGAAGGCCAAGGACATCACCGGCATCGCGCCCGGCTACTTCGTCGGGGCCGCGCTGATGATCGTCGGAGGCGTGGTCGCGGCGCTCATGGGCGTCAAGGCCGAGCAGAAGTCGCTGGAGTCGATCGCCCAGCCGCTGACCGCCGAGGAGGCCACGGCTTCCGGCTCCGGGGGCGACCGGACGGCACCCGCCACGGCGTAGGGGCTGTCGCGCGTCGGGGTCAGCCCGGCTGTGCGCAGGAAAAGGCTGCTGGCGGGTCGGTCTACCGGCCCGCCAGCGGCCTTTTCTTGCGCAAAGGGGTGCGGTCAGGCAGGACCCACGACGGCCGCCGACTCCCCGGGCAGGGAGAGGCGGCCGTCGTCGGTCAGGCGCGCTCCCTCGTCCCAGGCCAGGACCACCTGCCGGTATGCCGTGGCCTCACCGAGGTCGACCAGCGCGGGCTTGCTGCCGAGGTTGGCCGCTACGCGGTGCTCGCCGCGCGTCACGACGACGGTCCGCGCGGCATGGTCGTGGTCGACGCCCACGCGGTCGAGGTGCGGGTCGCGCAGGTCGGCGCGCTGACGGCGCAGGGTGAGCAGCGCGCGATACCAGCGGAGCAGGCGGTCGTGCGGGGGCTGCTCGGGCTCGGACCAGTCGAGCCGGGAGCGCTCGACGGTCGCGGGGTCCTGCGGGTCGGGCACCTCGGCGCTGTCCCAGCCGTGCGAGGCGAACTCGCGGCGCCGCCCTTCGCTGACGAGCCGGGCGAGCTCGGGGTCGACGTGGTCGGTGAAGTACTGCCACGGCGTGCCCGCGCCCCACTCCTCGCCCATGAACAGCATCGGGCTGTAGGCCGACGTCAGCAGAATCGCGGCGCCGGCGGCGAGCAGCCCGGGCGGGACGAGCCGACTGAGCCGGTCACCGACCGCGCGGTTGCCGACCTGGTCGTGGGTCTGCAGCGACGCGACGAAGTGCCAGCCCTCGAGCCGGAGCGTGTCCACCGGCCGGCCGTGCGTGCGCTCGCGGAAGCTCGACCACGTGCCGTCGTGGAAGAACGGCGTGGTGAGCACCTTGGCCAGCGCCCCGGGGTCGGCGAAGTCGGCGTAGTAGCCGAACGTCTCGCCGGTCAGCGCCACGTGCAGCGCGTGATGCACGTCGTCGGCCCACTGGGCGTGCAGCCCGAGGCCGCCGCCGGCGTCGGGGTCGGGGGTGCGCCGGGTGACCGTGCGCGGGTCGTTGCGGTCGGACTCGGCGATCAGCCACAGCGGCCGGTTCACCTCTGCCGCAAGGGATTCGACCTCACGCTCCATCTCCTCCAGCAGCGGCAGGGCCCGGTCGTCCACGAGCGCGTGGACCGCATCGAGGCGCAGCGCGTCGATGTGGAAGTCACGCAGCCACTGGGCGACGTTGTCGAGCACGAACCGGCGCACCTCGTCGCTGCCGGGACCGTCGAGGTTGAGCGCCTGCCCCCACGGCGTGACGTAGCGGTCGGTGAAGTAGGGCCCGAACTCGCCGAGGTAGTTGCCGTCCGGCCCGAGGTGGTTGTAGACGACGTCGAGGCACACGCCGAGCCCGCGGGCGTGACAGGCGTCGACAAACCGTTGCAGGGCAACGGGTCCGCCGTACGGCTCATGCACGGCGTAGAGGTCGACGCCGTCGTAGCCCCAGCCGTGACGGCCCGGGAAGCTGGCGACCGGCATGACCTCGACGAGGTCGACGCCGAGGTCGACGAGGTGGTCGAGCCGCTCGACGGCGGCGTCGAACGTGCCCTCGACGGTGAAGGTGCCGATGTGCAGCTCGTAGATCACCGCAGAGGGCAGCTGCACGCCCGCCCAGTCGCGGTCGGTCCACCCGAAACCATTGGGGTCGAAGGCAACCGAGCGCCCGTGCGGGCCGTCGGGTTGCCGCCGCGAGCGCGGGTCGGGCCGCGGGTCACCGCCGTCGAGCGCAAAGGCGTATGCCGTGCCGGGCGCCTCGGGAAGCTCACCCCGCCACCAGCCACCGACATCACGGCGCATGGAGACGCGCTCGTCGCCGAGCACCAGGTCGACCGACTCCCTGGCGAACGGCGCCCAGACGCAGACCTCGGTCATGAGCGGACTCCTTTGTGGTTGCTCGTCACCGGCGCACGAGGAGGGCGACGGGTCGGCTGGCGAAGAGGTCGGCGCAGGCGACCTCGCCGCCGACGTGGACCCGGCCGGTGAGCCGGTCCTCCCAGTCGCCCTCGGGCAGCAGCACGGTGTCGCCGTCGGACCACGCACCGGTGCGCTCGAGGCGGGCCGGCGCCCGGGTCACCACGACGGCGACGCGGTCGGACCGCAGGAATCCGAGGGCGTGCTCGCTGGTGGACTGCAGCGGCCGGTAGGTCGCGCCCAGGCCGAACGCCTCGGGGTCCTCGCGCCGCAGCCGCAGGGCCGTCGTGGTGACGAGCAGCTTCTCCCCGTCGAGCCCGTCCAGGCCACCGAGCCCGTTCGACTCCCCAGCCCCCTCCGCCGAGAGGGACGTTCCTGCCCCTTCCGACCCCCCGGAAAGGGCAGAAACGTCCCTCTCGGCGGGTTGGTCGGCGGGTTGGTCGGTGGGTTGGGCCAGGGAGTGGAGCAGGGCGTGGCGGCGGTCGAAGTCCACGGCTCGCCGGTTGTCCGGGTCGACCAGCGACAGGTCGACGAGCTCGCAGCCCTGGTAGGTGTCGGGGACGCCCGGCAGGCACAGCTGCAGCAGCTTGGCCGCCAGTACCGTCGCCCGCACGGCAACGGCGTTGTGCCGCAAGGCATCCAGCCACACCTCGCGCAGGCGGCCCGGCACGAGCGCGGCGTCGGCAAGGGCCAGCACCCGCTTCTCGTAGGCCTTGTCGCCATCCACCCAGGCGGTGCGTTGCTTGGCCTCGCGCACTGCCTTGACCAGGTAGCCGTGCAGGCGTTCGGCCCCGATGTCGCCGACGCCGACGAGCGTCTGCCAGACCAGGTGGGCCGTCGGGCGGTCGACGCCGAACTCATCGGCAGCCGCCCGGAACGCAGCCGAACACCGTTGCCACGCCTCAGGATCACCAGCCACCGCGAGCAGTCGGGCACGAACGTCCTCGCTGCGCTTGGTGTCGTGGGTGGACAGCGTGGTCATGCCCCGCGGCCAGTCGCGCTGCTGCGCCTCGGCCCACCCGTGGAGCGCCTCGGCCGAGCCGGTCTCCAGCACGGACGGGTCGGCGCCGACCTCGTTGAGCGCCACCAGCCGGTGCCAGCGGTAGAACGTGGTGTCCTCGATGCCCTTGGCCATCACGGGGCCCCACGTCTGCTGCAGGCGCACGGCGAAGTCAATCGCGGCCGGGTGCAGGTCGGCGTCCTCCCCGAGGGCGAGCTCGACCAGGGCGTCCACCTCCGCCTCCAGGTCCGGACGGGCGGCCACCGCGGCAGCGCGCGCCTCCTCGATCCGGCGCCGGGCCTCCCGCGAGAGCCGCTGGTCGGGCCGGACGTAGGCGCGGTAGACCTCGCCGGCCACCAGCAGCTCGACCACGGCGAGCCGCAGCCGCTCGGGGTCCAGCGACGGCAGCGCCTCCCGGGCCCGCCGGGTCAGCCGGTCGACCTCCGGGGCCAGGGACTCGTCGACCACCTGGCGCTTGGCCCGCTCGACCGAGCGCGCCAGACGGGGCTCGCCCCCGGCGGCGACCCAGCACTCCTCGAGCACCTCGGCCGCAGCGGGATCGACGAGAGCCGCCTGCACGGCCTGGAGCGCGTCATACCCGGTCGTGCCGTCGCAGGGCCAGGTGGTGGAGAGGCGCTCGTGGCCCTCGAGGATCTTCTCGACCCACACGAACGTGCCCGGCCGCGTGGCCTCGCGCAGCCGCTGGAGGTATCCCTCCGGGTCGGCCAGGCCGTCGGGATGGTCGATGCGGAAGCCGTCGATGACGCCGCGGTGGTTGAGGTCCAGCAGCCGCCGGTGCGTGGCCTCGAAGACCTCCTCGAGCTCGACCCGCACAGCGATGAGCTCGTCGATCTCGAAGAACCGGCGGTAGTTGAGCATGGTGTCGGTCTCGCGCCAGGAGGCGAGCTGGTAGTGCTGCCGGGCGAGCACCTCGGCGACGTCCTCACCCTCGGTGCCGAGCGCGACCGGGAGGACGTGGTCGTGGTAGCGGATGACCGGCTCGCCGTCGAGGTCACCGAGCACGAGCTCGCCGGCCTCGAGCATGGCCGCCAGGGTGTCGCCGAGGATCGGCAGGCCGAGCCGCCCGCCGCCGGACTTCCAGTCGATGTCGAACCAGTCGGCGGTGGGGGCGTCGCGGCCCTCGCGCAGCACCTGCCACAGCGGGGCGTTGGCGCTCTCGGGCGCGACGAGGGCCATGTGGTTGGGCACCACGTCGACGACCAGCCCGAGGCCGTGTCGGTGCGCGGTCCCGGCGAGCCGGACCAGGGCGTCCTCCCCGCCGAGGTCGCTGCTGACCCGGGTGTGGTCGAGCACGTCGTAGCCGTGCATCGAGCCGGGGACGGCCTGCAGCACCGGCGAGAGGTAGAGGTGGCTGACGCCGAGCGCGGCGAGGTAGGGCACCTGCGCCTCGGCGTCGGCGAAGCCGAAGCCGGCATGCAGCTGGAGGCGGTAGGTCGCGGTGACCTCGCGGTCGGGGTCCGGACTCACGAAACTGCCTCCATGTGGCGTAGGTCACGTTGGGCGGCCCATCGTCCCAGACGCCTCCCGGACGTGCGCCCGCGTCTCACCGCAGGCGCCGGATTGCCCTGATACGCCCCGGTATGCCGTGCCGCCAGGGTTACCCGCGAGTCACCTTGGGCTCCTCGACGGAGAAGATCTGCGGTCGGGAAGCGCTTTCACGAAATCTTTTGCCGGCTCTTTACCAATTCTTGGGACGACGGCTAAGTTGACCCGTCAAGTAGGGGGGCCAACAGGGGTCCGCCAGACGACGTGGTAGCGACCACGCCGACCCGAGGGGACCGACCAGTGGCACTGAGCTCTGCCATGCGCATGACGGGGATCGCCAAGGCCGAGGCCATCCGCCTGGCCCTGGGTGTGGGAGTCCTGGGGGTGACGGTCACCGGCCTGTCCACCGTGGCCACCGGCGCCTTCTTCACCAACTCAACCCACACGGCGCCGAGGATCGTCGCCGGCACCGTGAGCCTGACCGTGACGCCGACCTCGACGCCCACGACGACGGGTTTCACGATCACGGGCATGGCGCCCGGAGACGTCCAGTACCGCGCGATCACGGTCAAGAACTCTGGATCCCTGGCGGCGCGCTACTCGCTCGCCACCTCGGTGACCCACACCCAGAACGTCGTCAATCTCGCTGACGCCCTGAACCTGGCGGTGGCCGTCGTTCCGTCCAACGGGGTCTGCGCCGACACCGCCTTCGCCGCGCCGGGAGCCACCCTGGTGGGCGACGTGGCGCCGGCCGCGCTGGCGTTCGGCAGTTCCGTTCAGGGCGCGGACCCGGGTGACCGCGCGCTCGACGCCCAGAAGAGCGAGACCCTCTGCTTCCGGGCGACCCTGCCGAAGGAAACCACCGACGTCTACCAGGGCAAGGCCGCGACGATGAGCTTCGTCTTCAGCTCCGAGCAGACGGCCAACAACCCGTAGTCACCGACTGCCGCGTCAGCGCGGCGCCCACGACCGGGACGGGGAGTGACGCCTTGGGGCTGGCGCCTCCCCGTCCAGGTTCGGCACCACCGTTCCACCAGCCCCAACCGGGGAGTTCGGCATGAGAGCACTGTCGCCGTCGGCACGGACGCTGCGCCGTGCCCTGACGTGGCTCCGCCGCGGGCTCACCACCGTCGCGGTGGTCGTGGCCGCGGCGACCGTGCTCGGCCTGGGGCTGGTCCAGCACAGCGGGCGGCAGCTGCTCATCGTCACGTCCGGTTCCATGGTCCCGACGTTCGGGCCGGGCGACGTCGTCCTCGTCGAGAAGCTCCGACAGGAGCAGCTCCACCCCGGCATGATCGTGACCTTCCAGGCACCGGGCGCCCAGGAGCTGACGACCCACCGCATCGTGGCGATGCACCGGATGCCGCAGGGCGTGTTCATCCAGACCAAGGGCGACGCCAACCCCACGGCCGACCCGAACCTGTCCCCGGCCACCAGCGTGTTCGGCGTGCTCACCGGGACCGTGCCCTGGGTCGGACGATGGCTCGCGTTCTACGAGTCGGACCGCGGACGGCTGCTCATCCTCGGCGGACCACTCGCGCTGATCGCCCTGTCGCAGCTGCTGAACCTCGTCCGGGGCGCGGGGCGCCTGCGGGCCGCGCACCGCGGGACGGACGCACCCGAAGGGGATGTCGAGGTGAGCGGGACAGCGGACCCGGCGGCGCGCGATACACCCGCCCCCAGCCGCGGGGAGCGACGCGCGCTGGAGCGGGCGACAGCGCTGACGCGGCGCCGGCTCCTCGTCGCCGCGCTGGCTACCACCGTCGCGGCCTGCTCCGGGCTGGGCGTGCTGATCGGCCGGCACACGAACGCCGTGTTCACTGCGGCCGCGTCCGTCGGGGACAACACCGTCACGGCGGCGCCGAGCTTCTGCCGGGGCAGTGCCTACGCCCGCGCCGTGTGCGCGGACGACCCGCTGTCGTGGTTCCGCATGGACGAGCAGCCTGTGGGCGACCCGGCGCTGGAGTACGCCGTGGGCGACTCCGGCTCGCTGGGCCGGGACGCGCTCCGCACCAGCGGGGTCGCGCTGCGCACCGCCACGCCGCTGGCCGGCGACGACGGTGGCGCGTTCACCTTCGACGGGATCACCGGCGCGGCCGTGTCCGCCCGCTCCACGGCCCTGCCGCAGGCCTACTCGCTGGAGGCGTGGTTCGCAGCGCCCTCGAGCTCCGACGGCGGACCGCTGGTGAGCCTGGCGCACGTCGAGAGCTGGTCGAACGCCGGCATCGACACGGCGCTCTACCTCACGAAGAACGGCAAGGTCTGCTTCGGCGCCGACCTCGGCCAGGGCGGTCCGAACGTCGTGCAGAGCGGCCCCGGCTACGGGTACACCGGCACCACCCCTGTGTGGCACCACGCGCTGGGCACCAGCGACGGGACCACGATCGCCCTCTACGTCGACGGCGCCCTCGTCGGCACGCGCAAGGCGGACAAGACCCAGGCCCAGCTCACCGAGCGACTGCTTGGCCTGGGCGTGTCACACCTCGCCGGGTGGCCCGACCCGCCGGCGGACCTGTTCAAGGGCTCCATGGACGAAGCCGCGTTCTACGGCAGGGCGCTGAGCGAGACAGACGCCGCGGCGCACTACCGGGCCGGCCACGGCGCCTGATCCGTCGCCCAGCTTCCGGGGCCTCAGTCCCGGAAGAACAGGCGGATCGCGGCGCCCTCGCCGGTGGCGCGCACCGTCGCGTCGGAGGCCAGGCCGCGGGCCAGCCACAACCCGCGCCCGCAGTCGAGGTCGTCCGCGGGCGGCACGTAGCCGGCGGTGGCCGCGTGGAAGCCCGGCCCGGAGTCGGCGACCTCCCACACCCGGCACCCGTCCTCGCGCCACGTGCTCACCTCGGCACTGCCGGCGGCCCGCAGGGCGTTGCTGACGAGCTCGTTGACGGCGATCAGCGCGTCCTGCTCCCGCTCACCAGCCAGCCCACCCACCTCACCTGCCTGCTCACCACCGAGGACCTCGCCCACCAGCGCCCGCGCCTGGCGGGCGTCGCCCACCTGCCGGACCAGCGCCCCGGCCGGTCGCTCGGTCCACGCCGGCTCAGCCTGCCGCAAGAACGTCGCGGTGTCCTCATAGGTCGGTGAGGCCACCGGCTCGGTCCCGCCCCAGGTCATCGGGTGGCTGCGCAGCACGGCCTCCAGGACGTCCGGGGCGAGCCGGCGGGTGTCGTGCAGGCACAGGGAGTAGTACGGCAGGTCGGCGTAGGCGTCGTTGGCCACCGCCTCGAACCGGGACCACACCCTCCCGTCGGGAAGCGCCAGCCACGTCGGCTCCCCGATCAGCCGCCACGGCGTGCCGTTCGCCCTGAGCTGCTGCAGGTCACGGTCGTAGGCGGCCAGCGTGCCGAAGCCGCCCTGCCACCAGCCCTCCGACGCGGCCACCACCGCCAGCCGTCCCGCCTCGTCGCCGAGGTGGGCGAGCAGCGCCTCCCGCACCGCCTCGGACGCGACGACGATGACCGGCTCACCGCGATCGAGCCCCTCCTGGACGAAGGGCACGCAGCGGGCCACGGCCTCCTCGTCACTGGAGTAGAGGAACGCCTCGTGCGCGAACGCCTTGCCGGTCCAGTCACCCGTCGGGTGCATGGCGCGGGCGCTCACGCCAGCTCCACGTCGAACAGCTCGAGCACGCGGCGCGGCCCGGGCCCGACGCCGACGAAGCGCACCGGGCGCCCGCTCGCCCGCAGCCCCGTGGCGAAGCGGACCAGCGCCCGCGTGGCACCGACGTCGACGAAGTCCAGTCCGGCGAGGTCGACGGTCACCGGCCCGGCGGCGAGCCGGCCGACCCCTACGAGCACCTCGTCGAGGGCGTCCGCACAGCCCGTGTCGACCTCGCCGGCGAGCACCAGGACCTCACCGCGCACCCGTGCGACGAACGTCAGCGTGTCACCGGCCACGTGCCGTATGCCGTGCAGTGCCGCGAGCGGGCGGAGGCGCTCCCCGGGGACCGTCGGCGCGGCATACCCGCACATGCCCGTCAGTGGGTGACCCGCGATGACCGAGTCGACGACGATCTCGTAGGCGCGCACGTCCTCCCAGCGCGAGGGGTCGCGGACGAGGCCGGTGAGGTCACCGGCGACCCGCAGTCCGGTGTAGCCGTCCTCCACGGCGGCCGCGCCGGCGGCGGCGAACAGCTCGGTCTGGGCGACGGGGTCGAGACCGCCGCTGCCGAGGTAGACGTCGGACATGGGCTGGACCTGCAGCTGCCCGCTGGCCAGGAGCGCGTCCCTTCCGGGCAGGGCGTCCAGCTCCCCGACCAGCTGCGCCGTGTCCCCCTCCCCGACGAAGAGCACCCGCTCACCCAGGGCGACCCCCTCGGCGAGGAACTGCGCCGCCACCACGCCGAACCCCCGCTCCGGGTCGTACGCCCAGCACACGTGGTCCCCCTGCCGCAGGCCCCGCGGCCGCGCCAACACCGACATTCCTGCCATGGGCCCAACGGTATGCCCGCGTCCGGGGCGAGGACAGGCTGTCGGGCCAGAACCCCTCCCGGCAGCCGGTCGTCAACGCGACGCACCCCAAGAGATAGTCAAGAAAGCGGACAGAGCAGCCAAAGCCCGGACGAACCGCACAGGCCCGACCTACTCTCGAAAAGGTGGTCGCAGGGGCCACCGAACCCCATACCGAAAGCCGTTGCTGCGCCATGCCCGGAAACGCTCGCCACCCTCGCGCGGTGCTCACCGCCCTCGCCGCCGGACTGGCCCTCGTGCCCGTCCTGATGGTCGGCCCGACTGCCCACGCCGCCACGGCCGTGCCGCCGACCCCCACCGACCTGCCGACGGCGATCGAGCCACTGGCCACGGACGTCACGAACAACTCCTGCGACGGCCTGGCCAAGCCCGGCACCGTCGCCCTCGGCAACCTGCTCAAGGCGACCTACCCGACCAGCTCCTACGGCACCGTGCGGGCCTGCGGCGCCGACTCGATCACCCGCACGGAGCACTACGACGGCCGGGCGCTGGACTGGATGGTCAGCGTCCGCAACGCGACGCAGGCGGCCGAGGCCAACGCCGTGCTGGGTTGGCTGTTCGCCACTCGCGACGGCGTCACCTTCGCCAACGCCCGCCGGCTCGGCGTCATGTACGTCATCTGGAACAACCAGATCTGGGGCACGTGGAGCCAGACGTGGGAGCCCTACAGCAGCTGTGCCTCCACACCGCAGGTCAGCATGGACAGCACCTGTCACCGCAACCACATCCACTTCTCCCTGTCCTGGGCCGGCGCGATGAAGCGCACGTCGTACTGGACGAAGCAGGTCGCCGCGACCGACTACGGCCCGTGCCGCAACGCCGACCTGAACTGGGCCCCGCCGTACGCCGGCTACAACGGCACGCCGTGCCCCCGGCTCGGCACCGTGACCGCACCGGCCGGCGCCACGACGCTGACCAGGCAGCTGGCGAGCTACTCGGGCATGTACCTCCGCGGCGGCTCGACCGGCCCCGCGGTGTCGGCGATCCAGCAGATGGTCGGCCTCCGCGCAGACGGCGTGCTGGGCACCGGAACGGTGACCCGGCTCAAGACGTGGCAGCGGGCACACGGCGTCGCCGCCACGGGGGTCGCCGACCCCATAACCTGGCGTGCGGCGATGATCTCCCGCGGCGTCCCACCCGTGGCCGTGCCGTCCGCACCGGGCTTCGACGCCGACCCGGCGACGGACCTGCTCGCGCGCGAGAGCGACGGCCGGCTGATGCTCGTGCCCGGCGACGGCAACGGCGGCCTGGGGACACCCACCCAGATCGGGTCGGGGTGGAACATGTTCGACACCATCACGTCACCCGGTGACATGGACAACGACGGCCACGCGGACCTGGTGGCCCGCACCCCCAGTGGCCTGCTCTACCTCTACCGGGGCAACGGCCAGGGCGGCTTCATCGGCTGGGGCACAGTCATCGGGCGCGGCTGGCAGGTCTTCAGCCAGGTCTTCACCGGCGGGGACTTCTCCGGCGACGGCCACCCCGACGTCCTGGCCCGCAAGCCCAACGGCGACCTGCTCCTCTACCAAGGCAACGGCCGGGGCGGGGTCAACCCCGGCCTGCGGATCGGGCTGGGGTGGCAGGTCTTCGACACGGTGGTCGCCGCGCGCGACGTCACCGGCGACGGCAAGGCCGACCTGCTGGCGCGCAAGCCCTCCGGGCAGCTCTGCCTCTATGCCGGCTCCGGCGCCGGGACCGTCAGGCCCGGCACGGTCGTCGCCAGCGGCTGGGACACCACCACCACGCTGCTCTCCGCCGGGGACATCACCGGGGACCGCCGGGCCGACCTGCTCGCCCGCGGCACCGACGGCACCCTCACGGTGCTGCCCGGCAACGGCAACGGCACCTTCGGCCAGGGCTACCCGCTGTCCACGAGCTGGGGGGCCTACACGGCCACCGTGGGCGTCGGCTGACCCTCGCTCCGCACCGTCGCGGGCCCGTCCCGATGTCCTTGGCATCGAGGCGGGCCCGCGGGCGTGGTGCCGGTGGCCACCCCGCTGAGAGGCGTGGACGAGCGCGACGCCCGCGCGCGTAGTACTTGTGGGTGAGGTGGGCCGACCCGCACGGGCAGACGCTTCGATCGCGGGGGCCGGTCGCGATGAAGGAGCGCGGGATGAGCGAGGTCATGAACAACCCCCAGGGCCAGCCCGACGCTGACGCCGAGCGCCTGCAGAACCTGGGCTACACGCAGGAGCTCTCGCGGGTGCTGAGCCTGTTCGACAACTTCAGCGTCGCGTTCTCCTACCTCTCGCCGATGGTCGGCGTGTACTCCCTGTTCGTCCTCGGGCTCGGCTCCGCCGGGCCGCTCTACCTGTGGCTGATGCCGCTGGTCGTGCTCGGGATGCTCATGGTGGCGCTGGTGTTCGGCGAGCTCGGCAGCCACTACCCGGTGGCCGGAGCGATCTACCAGTACGGCAAGTACTCGGTCAGCGCGGGATACGGCTGGTGGGTCGGCTGGCTCTACGGCATGGCGCTGCTCGTGACCGTGGCCAGCGTCGACACCGGCGTGGTGAGCTACGTGACGGCCCTGTCGGACCAGTGGTTCGGCACGAAGATGGACCCGACGAACAGCACGACGATCCTCGTCATCACCATCATCCTCATCCTGATCCAGACCACGATGAACGCGGTCGGCGCCAAGCTGATGAGCCGGGTGACGGCGTTGGGTGTCTACGTCGAGACGATCGGCACGTTCGGCGTCGCCATCGCCCTGGCCGTCGTCGGCTTCCACCACGGCTTCGGGTTCCTGTTCAAGACGGCCGGCGCGCAGTACCCCGCCACCAACCCGCTCGGCATGAACTTCCACGGCAACTGGCTGACCGGCGCCGCCCTCGTGGCGGTCCTCGCCCACGTCTACATCTTCTACGGCTTCGAGTCCGCCGGTGACATCGCCGAGGAGACCAAGGACGCCTCCCGTCAGGTGCCGCGCGCGATGCGCTCGGCCCTGGTCTACGGCGGGGTCGCCTCGTTCGTCCTGGTCGCCGGGCTGATCCTGGCCACCCCGAGCAGCGCCAAGGGGTATGCCGCGGTGTTCTCCGGCGGTGGCGTCCCCGGCATCCTCAGCGACCTGCCGCAGTGGCTGCAGGACTTCTTCCTCGTGATGGTCATCATCGCGTTCTTCTCCTGCGGCACGGCAGTGCAGGGGGCGGGCGCCCGACTGGCGTTCTCCTTCGCCCGCGACGGTGCGGTGCCGGCCCACAAGTGGGTGGGTCACATCTCCCCGCGCTTCCACACGCCGGTCAACGCCATCATCATCGGCGCCATCGTCCCGATCGCGTTCTCCCTGATGGTCAACATCAACCCGTCCTCGGACGTGAAGATCCTCTGGTTCACCTATCCGAAGGGGATCAACGCCCTCTTCGTGCTGGTGTCGTTCGGCGTCTCCGGCATCTACCTGTCGTTCATGCTGACCGTCATCGGGTCGATGATCGCCCGGGCCCGGGGGTGGGTCCCCGAGGGTGCGTTCCGACTCGGGCGGTGGGGCTGGCTGGTGAGCTGGCTGGCGCTGGCCTACCTGGTGGTGATGCTCATCAACATCGTGGCGCCGACGGGGCTGTCGAGCCCACGGGCGTTCTTCAACTACGACTGGATCACGTTCGTGGTCATGGTGGGGATCGCCCTGGTCGGCGGCATCTACTTCGTCATCGCCCGGCCCGACCGCGCGTTGAAGGCGCACCTGCACGACGAGCTCGAGCCGACCGCCGCCGAGCGCGAGTAACCCTCAACCCCTCGACCGAACGCACCAAATCCGCCGTTTCGAGGCTCCGAGGACCCCGGAACGGCGGATTTGGTGCGTTCGGTGGGAAGAGGTGGAGCGCAGGCCGGTATGCCGCGCCGGTGTCAGAGGGGCGCGAAGCCGGTGAGGTGGATGACCGCCTCGCCGAGCTCGTCCGAGGTGGCGAGGTCGACCTCGGCCGTGATCCCCCAGTCGTGGTCGCCCTCAGGGTCGTCAATGACCTGGCGGACCAGCCAGCGTCCGGGCTGCTCCTCCACCTGGAACATCTTCGGCCCGCGGGCGTCGCCGTCCGTGCCGATCGAGTCGTGCTCGGCGTAGTAGGTCGCCAGCGCGTCCTGCCAGCGGTCGGCGTCCCAACCGGATCCGGCGTCGAGCTCGCCCAGGTCGATCCACCGGCGCAGCGCCGCCAGCTCGACCCGCCGGAACATCGCGTTGCGCACGAGCACGCGAAAAGCCCTGTGGTTCTTGGTGATCGGGCGCGGCTGGTCGCCGACCTCCCCCGGCCGCGGCGCCTGTCCGGGCTCCAGCGACCCGTCGGTCAGCTGCTCCCACTCATCGAGCAGGCTGGAGTCGGTCTGGCGCACCGTCTCCCCGAGCCACTCGATGAGGTCGGCGAGCTCCTCGGTCTTGAGGCTGTCCGGCACCGTCTGGCGCAGCGCCTTGTAGGCGTCGCTGAGGTAGCGCAGCACCGCCCCCTCCGAGCGGGCCAGGCCGTAGTAGCCGACCAGCTCGGTGAAGGTCATCGCCCGCTCGAACATGTCGCGCACCACCGACTTCGGTGACAGCGCGTCCTCGGGAACCCACGGATGGCCCTTGCGGTACATCGCCATGGCCGACTCCAGCAGCTCCACCAGCGGCTTGGGCCAGGTGACCTCGTCGAGCAGCTCGAGGCGCTCGTCGTACTCGATCCCCTCGGCCTTCATCTCCGCCACGGCCTCGCCGCGAGCCTTGAACTGCTGGGCCATCAGCACCTGGCGCGGGTCGTCGAGCGTGGCCTCGACCACCGAGACCACGTCGAGGGCGAACGTCGGCGAGTCCTGGTCGAGCAGCTCGAACGCGGCCAGCGCGAAGGTGGACAGCGGCTGGTTGAGCGCGAAGTTGGCCTGCAGGTCGACGGTCAGGCGCACGGTGCGGCCGGTCTCGTCGGGTGGGTCGATCCGCTCGACGACCCCGGCGGTGAGGAGCGCGCGATACATCTGGATGGCGCGGCGGGCCAGGCGCGCCTGGGCCGGATGCTCCTCGTGGTTGTCCCGGACCAGCTTGCGCATCGCGGCGAACGGGTCGCCCGGGCGGGTGATGACGTTGAGCAGCATCGAGTGGCTGACCCGCATGCGCGAGACCAGCGCCTCCGGGTCGGCGGCGACGAGCCGGTCGAAGGTGTGCTCGCTCCAGGTGACCGTGCCCTCCGGCGGCTTCTTGCGCTGGACCTTGCGCCGCTTCTTGGGGTCGTCGCCGGCCTTGGCCAGGGCGCGCTCGTTCTCGATGACGTGGTCGGGCGCCTGGACCACCACGGTGCCGGAGGTGTCGTAGCCGGCGCGTCCCGCCCGGCCGGCGATCTGGTGGAACTCCCGAGCCTTGAGCACCCGCTGGCGGGACCCGTCGAACTTGGTCAGGCCGGTCAGCACGACGGTGCGGATCGGCACGTTGATCCCCACGCCGAGGGTGTCCGTGCCGCAGATGACCTTGAGCAGACCGGCCTGCGCGAGCTGCTCGACGAGGCGGCGGTACTTGGGCAGCATCCCGGCGTGGTGGACGCCGATCCCGTGGCGCACCAGGCGGGACAGCGTCTTGCCGAAGCCCGCGGCGAAGCGGAACCCGCCGATGAGCTCGGCGATCCGGTCCTTCTCCTCGCGCGTGCACACGTTGAGGCTGAGCAGTGACTGGGCCCGCTCCAGCGCCGCCGCCTGGGTGAAGTGGACGACGTAGACCGGCGCCTGGTGGGTGGTGAGCAGCTCCTCGAGCGTCTCGTGCAGCGGGGTCAGCACGTAGCTGAACGACAGCGGCACGGGGCGCTCGGTGTTGGTGACCAGCGCCGTGGCTCGTCCGGTGCGGCAGGTCAGGTCGTCCTGGAAGCGCGAGACGTCGCCCAGGGTCGCCGACATCAGCAGGAACTGCGCCTGCGGCAGCTCCAGCAACGGCACCTGCCACGCCCAGCCGCGGTCGGGCTCGGAGTAGAAGTGGAACTCGTCCATGACCACCTGGCCGATGTCGGCGTGCGACCCCTCGCGCAGCGCGATGTTGGCCAGCACCTCGGCGGTGCAGCAGATGATCGGGGCCTGGGCGTTGACGCTGGCGTCGCCGGTGAGCATGCCGACGTTGGCCGCCCCGAACACCTCGCACAGCGCGAAGAACTTCTCCGACACCAGCGCCTTGATCGGGGCGGTGTAGAAGGTGCGCTGCCCCTGGGCCAGGGCGGCGAAGTGGGCGCCGGTGGCGACCAGGCTCTTGCCCGAGCCGGTCGGCGTGGCCAGCACGACGTTGGCGCCACTGACCAGCTCGATGAGCGCGTCCTGCTGCGCCGGGTAGAGCTCGAGGCCCCGCTCACCGGCCCAGTCGACGAAGGCGTCGAAGAGGGCGTCGGGCTCGGGCGGGGTCGGGATCCGGTCGGCGAGGCTCATGAGGCCCCCATCGTCGCGGTTCGGCGGCGCAGAACACCAATCGGTATGCCGCGCGGCCGGGCCCCCCGACCGAGGGTCAGTTTCGTGCCAATTCCGGACAATACCCCGCGAGTCGTATTTGACTGAATAACACGGCTGTGAGCAAAGGCGTGGTCAAGAAAGGGAATCGTATTCCCCGAACTATTCCACCCCTATTTCCAAACCTGAGTCAGGACTCGTCCAACCACGTCATTTGGAGGAGGCGGGCAGACCTAGCGTCCTCCTCAATCGCGGACCTCCCCGCGGGACCATCCGTCCCAGGAAGGGGCACCCCCATGCTCGCTCGACTCGTCAAGCTCCAGCTGGCCCTGAAGTCCGACCGCGGCGCCACCGCCGTGGAGTACGGCCTGATGGTCGCGCTCATCGCCATCGTCATCATCGGCGCCGTCACCCTGCTCGGCGGCAACCTGTCCAGCCTGTTCAACACCGCGTCCTCGAAGGTCACCGTCACCTCCTGAGGCCAGGACATGAGGCGCACGTCCCCCGGCCGGTCGTCAACCCCCTGCCGGCGACCCGACCGGGGGCTGCGCCGTCCCATTTGCCCGACAACGCCAATATCAGGCGAAATCGCCCACATTGTCAACAGCTTTCTCATAGCCCAACGAAATATCCCCCTGCCGGCACCGAAGAATGCACCCCGAATTCACTTCGCGGCGACATTTCCTGCGGTTCCCCCCGGTAGGGGAATTCCCTGGAGGAGGTGTCCGTGGCCCGTCGGCTGATCGTCGTGCTGGCCGCTGTCGTCGCCGCCCTCGTCGGCTTCGTGGCGGTGGTCCTCTACGCACGGGGCGCCGACCAGCGCGCCCTCGCCGGGCAGACCACCACCGAGGTCTACGTCGCCCAGCAGGTCGTCCCGGCCGGCACCACCGCCGCCGACGCGGTCAGCCGGGGCCTGATCACCCGCACCCGGGTCATGACCGAAGGCGTCCCCGCCGGGGCGCTGCAGACCGTCGACGACCGGACCCGCCCCCTCGTCGCCACCACCGACATCGCCGCCGGGGAGTTCGTCCTGGCGAGCCGCTTCGGTGCGATGCCGCTGGCGCAGAAGGCGATCGCCGTGCCCGCCGGGCAGGTGGCGGTCGCGGTGCAGCTGGCCGACCCCGCCAAGGTCGCCACGTTCCTCACGCCCGGCTCCCACGTGGTCCTCTACGACTCCTACGAGCCCGCCTCCGGCCAGCGGGCGACCCGCGTGCTGCTGCCCGACGTCCTCGTCATCGCGGTCGGCGCCAGCGTGCTCGCCCCGGGCAGCACCGCGCCGCCCGGGGGCGCCTCGGGGCCGGTCCCCCTCACCGTCGCCGTACCCCCCGCCTCCGCGCTGCGGCTCGTCCACGCCGTGCAGACCGGCACCCTGTATGCCGGGCTGCTGGGCGTCGACAGCCGCATCGACACCCGCGCCGAGGTCGACAACGCCACGCTCTTCCCCCGCTGACCAGGAGCGCGCCCATGACCATCCTCTGGAGCACCGACCCCTCCGCCGCCCAGACCTACCACTATGCCGTCGGCGGCCAGCTCCGGACCGCCGACTCGGCCCAGGCTGTCTGGCGCGAGCTCGTCGCCCAGGAGCTGCTCGTCGTGGCCGGGCCCGACGTCGACCTGCAGGCCGTGTGCGAGCTGGCCGAGCGGGTCCGGGTGGAGCGGCCCGAGGCCGGGGTGCTGCTGCTGCGGCGTCGCCTCGAGGTCCCGGTGCTGGCCCAGGCGCTGCGCTCCGGCATCCGTGAGGTCCTCGTCGCCGACGACCTCAGCGCCCTCTCCCTGGCCTGCACCCGCAGCCTGGACATCTCCCGCCGGATGGCAGGCGCCGGCGCGGCCCAGGAGCGCACGGGCACGATCGTCACGGTGTTCGCGGCCAAGGGCGGCTGCGGCAAGACGACGATCGCCACCAACCTGAGCGCGCACCTCGCCTCGCTGGGCAAGCGGGTCCTCATCGTCGACCTCGACCTGGCCTTCGGGGACGTGGCCATCAGCCTCCAGCTCGACCCGGAGCACTCGGCTGCCGACCTCATCGCGATGACGGGACACCTCGACGCCGACGGCGTCGCCTCCGTCGTCACCCGGCACGACAGTGGCCTGGAGGCGGTCTGCGCCCCCAGCAGCCCGGCGGACGCCGACCGGATCAGCGGAGCAACCATCAGCGAGCTGCTGCAGGTCGCCCGCCACGTCTACGACTTCGTCGTCGTCGACACGCCACCGGCCTTCACCGAGCACACGCTCGCCGCCTTCGACATCGGCGACATCGCGATCCTGCTGGCCACCCCGGACATCCCGGCGGTCAAGAACCTGCGCCTCGCCCTGAACACCCTCGACCTGCTCGGCCACCCCCAGGACTCGCGGGTGGTCGTGCTCAACCGCGCCGACGCCAAGGTCGGCCTGCACCTGCCCGACGTGGTGAAGGCCATCCGTGCCCGCATCGCCGCCTCGCTGCCGAGCAGCTCCGCCGTGCCCGCGTCGATCAACCGCGGCGTGCCGATCGTCCTGGACGAGCCGAAGCACGCGTTCAGCACGGCCCTGCGTTCCCTGGCCGAGCACCACGTCCTGACCCGCACCCCCATCGCCCCGGTCGGTCCGCACCCCGAGCTCGAGGTCCCGATGCCGCGACGCCGTGACCTGCGCAAGCGGCGCCGCCAGGTCACCCCGTGAACCTCGCCGCGCGCCTCGAGCAGAGCCGGCCGACCCACCCCACGCCGGCGGGTCCGGGCGCGCCTGCCGGCGCCGCCCACCAGCACGTCGTGCCCCTGCCGGTGCGCGACCCCTTCGCCGGCGTGAAGGCCGGCGTCCACCGGGGGCTGCTGGAGTCCCTCGGGCCCAAGCTCTACGACCCCCACCTCGAGCAGGCCGAGCTCGACGTGCTCGTGCGCCACACCCTGCAGGCCGTCCTGGACGCCGAGCAGACGCCGCTGTCGGCGGCCGACCGCACCCGGATCGCCCAGGAGGTCACCGACGAGATCCTCGGCCACGGGCCGCTGGAGCCGTTGCTGCGCGACGGCGAGATCACCGAGATCATGGTCAACGGCCCCGAGAGCATCTTCGTGGAGCGCTCCGGGCACATCCACGCCGTCGAGGCCAGGTTCGCCGACGACGTCCACCTGCGCCGCACGATCGACAAGATCGTGGGGCGCATCGGACGCCGGGTGGACGAGTCCAGCCCGATGGTCGACGCCCGCCTGGCCGACGGTTCCCGCGTCAACGCGGTCATCGCCCCCATCGCGCTGGACGGCAGCCTGCTGACCATCCGCAAGTTCTCCCCAGACCCGTTCACGGACCAGGACCTCATCGCCTTCGGGACCATGACCCCGCAGGTGCGCGACTTCCTCGAGGCCTGCGTGCGTGGCCGGCGCAACATCGTCATCAGCGGTGGCACGGGATCGGGCAAGACCACGCTGCTCAACGTGATCTCCGGCTTCATCCCCGACGACGAGCGCATCCTGACCATCGAGGACGCCGCCGAGCTCCAGCTGCGCCAGCGCCACGTCCTGCGGATGGAGTCGCGCCCGGCCAACACCGAGGGGCGCGGGCAGGTGAGCATCCGCGACCTCGTGCGCAACGCCCTGCGGATGCGCCCGGACCGCATCGTCGTCGGCGAGGTCCGTGACGGCGCCGCACTGGACATGCTCCAGGCGATGAACACCGGCCACGACGGGTCGATCACCACCGTCCACGCCAACAGCCCGCGAGACAGCCTGTCCCGCCTGGAGACCATGGTGCTCATGGCCGGCGTCGAGCTGCCGGTGCGGGCGATCCGCGACCAGGTGGCCAGCGCGGTCAACCTCATCGTGCAGCAGGCCCGGCTCAAGGACGGGTCGCGCCGGATCACCGCCATCACCGAGGTCGAGGGCATGGAGTCCGACGTCATCACCCTCCAGGACCTGTTCGTCTTCGACTTCGCCGCGGGGATCGACGACTCCGGCCGGTTCCGGGGCGGCCTGGTCAGCACGGGCCTGCGCCCCAAGTTCGCCGGGCACCTGCAGGACCTCGGCGTGGACCTGCACCCGGCGATGTTCGTGCGGGGTCGCGGATGAGCCCCGCCGACCCCGTCTGGCTGGTCTGGGGCCCACCGGCGCTGGTCGGCGGCGCCCTGGCCGCAAGCGTCCTTGCCCTCGGAATGCCGCGCGGCGGCACCGCGACGGACCGTCGCCTGCGCTCCATCGAGCGCTACGTCGAGGGCACCGGACGGGCGATGCCGCAGGACACCGACCGGCCCAGCAGGCTGAGCACGACGCTGACCGACCTGGGCGAGCGCGCGGCGGCCGGGCGTTCGTCGACGGCCCGGACCTCGGCCCTGCTCGAGCGGGCGGACCTGCCGTGGCGCACCGGGGAGTGGGTGGTGCTGCGGGTCGTGGCCGTGATCGTGGGAGTGGCGCTGGGGCTGTTGATGATCCACGGCAGCATCCCGGCGAACCTGATCGGTCTCCTCCTGGGCGGCGGCCTCGGCGCGCTGACCCCGGTGGTGTTACTGCGGGTCAGCGCCAGCCGTCGCGCGCGGAAGTTCGAGAGCCAGCTGCCGGACGTCCTGACCCTGGTCGCCAGCAGCCTGCAGACCGGCTTCTCGCTGCTCCAGGCGCTCGACGCCGTCGCCCAGGACGTGGCCGAGCCCTCGGCCAAGGAGCTCTCGCGCGCCCTGGCGGAGACCCGGATCGGCGCGGACATCGGCGAGAGCCTCGACCGCATGGCCGACCGCATGGACAGCAACAACCTGCGCTGGACGAGCATGGCGATCGGCATCCAGCGCCAGGTCGGGGGCAACCTCGCGGAGACGCTGCGCACGACCGCCACCACGCTGCGCGACCGCGAGTCCCTCCACCGGCACGTCCGCGCCCTCTCGGCCGAGGGACGCCTGTCGGCATACGTGCTCATCGCCATGCCGGTGGGGATCTTCCTGTACATGACCCAGGTGAACCGTCCCTATGTGTCGCTGCTGTGGACCACCCCGCTGGGGCTGGTGCTGTCCGTCGTGGGTCTGGTCATGCTCGCCATCGGCATGGTCTGGATGCGTCACGTGGTCAACGTGGAGGTCTGACCATGCTGCTCTGGGTCGGTGCCGCGTCCCTGGCGACGAGCCTGCTGCTCGTCGTCCTCGCGCTGGGCTCGGGCAGCGCCCCCGTGACCGGCACGGCGCGCAGCCTGGCGCTGATCGAGGGCTCGGTCGCCGCCCACGACGTCGCGCGCGCCGAGCTCGCCGCCACCGACCGGCTGGCGCGACCGTTCCTGGCTGCGATGCGCGCCCTGGCCCTGCGCCTGTCGCCGTCCGGGTCCGCGGCACGCCTGAACCGGTCCCTGGACCGCGCGGGCAACCCCCCGGCATGGAGCCTGCAGCGGCTGCTGGCGGTCAAGGGGGCGGCGTTGCTCGTCGGTTCAGGGGTCGGCCTGCTCTTCGGCGGGATCAGCCTGCGCGGCGTCTTCCTGCTCCTCGTCGGCGGCGCCGTGGGGTTCCACCTGCCCGACCTGCTGCTGCACAACACCGGCCTCCGCCGTCAGGAGGAGCTGCGCAAGGGACTGGCCGACGCCCTCGACATGCTCACCGTCTGTGTGGAGGCCGGTCAGGGCTTCGACGCGGCACTGAGCCAGGTCGCCCGCTCGGTGACCGGCCCGGTGGCCGGGGAGTTCGCCCGGGTGCTGCAGGAGATCCAGATCGGCCGTTCGCGAGGGCAGGCGTTCGCCTCCTTGGGCGAGCGCAGCACCGTGCCGGAGATCAAGACGTTCGTCAGCTCCCTCGTGCAGGCCGACCGGCTCGGCCTGCCGATCGGCGGGGTGCTGCGCCAACAGGCCCAGCAGATGCGTCTGGTGCGTCGGCAGCGCGCCGAGGAGAAGGCGCAGAAGGTGCCGGTGAAGATCCTCTTCCCGATGCTGCTGGGCATCTTCCCGGCGCTGTTCATCGTCATCATCGGCCCCGGCGCGATCCGGATGGTCGCGACATTCAGCGGGTTGCAGCAGTGACCCCACGGCGGAGGCTCACCCGGTCGCAGGCGGTGCGCGCCGCCCGAGGTCGGGTGCGTTCCTGCCGCCGCGAGACCGGTGCCGTCGCGGTCGAGATGGCGCTCGTCCTCCCGCTGCTGCTGTTCATCCTGTGCGGGATCATCGACCTCGGACGAGCGTTCAACACCCAGATCCAGCTCAGCCAGGCCGCCCGCGAGGGTGCGCGGCTCGTGGCCATGCAGTCCCCCTCCGACGTCGTCGCGAGGGTCCAGCAGGCGGCGCCCGGGCTGACCAACCCGGCGCCCACCGTGAGGGTCGACTTCCTCGACGCCTCCAACAACCCGGTGGTGGGGGCAACCGACTGCACCAGCGCGAACGTGGTGAACGCCCGGGTGACCGTCACGGTCGCCTTCAGCTGGATCACCGGGATCTCCGGGCTGGCCCGCCTGTTCGGCCCCGGCACCTTCCCCAACCCCACGCAGGAGAACGCGATCGGAGTGATGCAGTGTTCACGGCTCAACTGAGGGCCCTGCGGGGCGGGCGCCGGGAGGAGTCCGGGGCGATCGCGATGATCCTGGTCCTGCTGCTCACCACCGGCGTCCTCATGGGTGTGGCCGCCCTGAGCATCGACGTGGGGTCGTTGTACGCGCAGCGGCGCCAGGTCCAGAACGGCGCCGACGCCGCCGCCCTCGCCCTGGCGCAGACCTGCGCCCGGGACGCCGCGCGGTGCAACTCCTCGATGGTGCCGTCAATGGCCTCCCTGGCCGGGCTCAACGGCCAGGCGACCCTGGGCGACGTCAGCGCCACCGCGCCATACCCCCAGGGGATCTGCGTGCAGAACCTGCGCACCACCACCGACCTGCCCACGTGCACTGCCCCCACCGGCGCCCTGGTCGACTGCCCCGGGGTGCCGACGGCGATGGCCACCGTGCCCTACCTCGAGGTCCACATGCAGACCCTCATCTCCGGGGGGCACATCCTGCCCCCGATCGTCGCCCAGTCGCTCGGCTACGGAGGTGGCAACGTCGTGGCCTGTGCCCGCGCCGCGATCGCCGTGCCCGGCGCCGGACGGACGACCACCTTCCCCCTGACCATGTCCTACTGCGACTGGAAGAACGCCGTCGGCTGGCTGAGCGCCGACCAACCCGGGACGTTCCAGGCCGCCCCGAAGGGGCCGTGGCCGGGATACGGCGCGAGCAACCCCTGGCCCACGGCCGAGACCACGGTCAACACGGCCAAGGACGACACGGACACGTGCCCCACGTGGAACGGCCACACGGCACCCGGCGGCTTCTCGTGGCTCCAGACGACCACAGGCTGCTCCGCCAACGTCACCGGCGGGTGGGTCATCGGGGTCCCCGGCAACAACTACCTCTGCGACCTGACCGCCTACTACGGCAAGCTCGTCGCGCTGCCCATCTTCGACTGCCTCTCCCTCGCCCCGGTGACCATCACCCCCACCACCGACTGCACCAGCGCCCACGGCACCGCCACCAACTACCACATCGTGGGGTACGCGCCGTTCTACGTCAGCGGCTGGCGCTTCAGCGGCAGCACCCAGAACTCGGTCCGGCCACCGAACCAGGCGCCCAGCTGCCCGGGCACCGGGAACAGCGGACGATGCCTGAGCGGCTGGTTCACGCATGCGGTGCTCAACGACCTCCCGCCGGCCGACCCCGGCGACACCACCCCGGGGTTCGGCGGCTACGTCGTCCTGCCCGCGGGGTAGCCGGCGCCCAGCCGTGCCGCCGCGCCTGGCCGGGCAGGCGTCACGCCGGCCGCCGGGTCACTCCGGCGTGATGCGCAGCAGGACCCGTCGAGCCTCGCCGGAGCGGAGCAGCCGCTCGACCGCCATGACCACGCGGAACTCCAGCCCGTACTTGCTGCGGATGAGGTCCGTCAGGCGGCTCGTGGTCGCCTCGTCGGTGATGATCGCGGCGGTGCCCGTGACCGGGCGGGCGCCGGCGTCGACGCGACCGCGGCGGCTGCAGGGCTGCAGCTCCACGCGGGCGTCGTGGCGCAGCCGCTTGACCTTGCCGCTGCCCTCGGGGGTGGTCACCACCAGTGCGTCACCGTCGCGGGCCACCCACACCGGGGTGGGCACGCCCGCGCCCGAGCGGCGGAAGGTGGTCAGGGAGACGAACCGCTGGTCGCCCAGCCCGGCGAAGGTGGTGTCGGTCGGCATGGGCCGACGTTACCCGCGCACCGGCACGACGGCGCGCGGTCAGACCCCGGCCGTATCGCGGTCGCGCACCTCGGCGACCGGCGCGTCCACGTGCGTCGTCGCCAGGTAGCCGACGACGCCGACGATGAGGACCGCCAGGGCCAGGGTGACCGGGCCGGTGCCCCAGCCCAGGCCCTGCCTCGAGGCCGGCACGCCCATCCAGTCGGCGAAGGACGCCCCCAGGGGGCGGGTCACGATGTAGGCGAACCAGAACGCGCTGACCGCGCCGAGCCCGAGCTTCCAGTGGGCGATCGCGGGAACCGCGATGACGACGGCGAACAGCACGCCGGAGGCCAGGTAGCCCAGGTGCAGCGTCGTGGCCGTCAGGTCGCCCGCGGCAGTGCCCAGCGCGAAGGTCGTCAGCACGGTGGTCCAGTAGAAGAGCTCGCGGCGGCGCGTGGTGATGCTGTGGATGGACAGCGTGCCCTCGGTCCGGCGCCACACGGCGAACACCGCGGCCAGGGTGAGGAGGAACGCCACGGTCGACACGGCATACGGGATGCCGAGGATGACGTGGACGACGTCCGCCGCCATGGTGCCGAAGACGCTGACCATGGCCACGGCCAGCCAGTAGACCCACGGGACGTAGCGGCGCGCGCGCAGCTGCAGCGCGAGCGCGACCGCCAGGCCGACGGCGCCCAGCCCGCCGGCCACGACCGGGTCGAGGTGGTGGGCGAGGAAGTCGGAGGCGGTCTCACCCATGCCGGTGGTGAGCACCTTGGCCACCCAGAACAGGACGGTGACCTCGGGGACGGTGCTCAGGGCGGTGCGGGGCTTCTCGACGGCGGTGGTGGATGTCGACACGGTGCGGGAGTGTGCCGAGACAACCTGAGAGGTTGGTGAACTCGCCGGCCAGGCGGTCGTTCAGGGGAGGTCGAGCTCGAGCCGCCAGATGGGCGTCCCCGGCTCGAGGAGCCAGAGCCGCTGGGCGTTGGCCCGGACCAGCCGGAGCGTGCCCAGGAGCAGGAGGGTGGCCAGGGGCAGCTCGAGCAGGAGGGCGGTGGCGATCGACTCCGGCAGGTCCGCGCGCCTCGCAGTCAGCACGTCGAACCACGCGTCGCAGACGAGCAGCACGCCCGAGGCGAACGACGTGAGGATGAGCAGCTGTCGCCGCAGCAGCGCGAAGACGACCGTGGCGGCGAGCATCGCGGCCAGGAGCAGGTCGAAGCCGGCCCAGGTCAGGTCCCAGTGCCGGGCGTCGTAGCGGTTGGGCAGCACCACGGCGAGGTAGCCGATCCACGGCAGCATGACCATCACCGCAGCGGCCAGCAGCACCACCCGGCTGCGGCCCCGGAGCAGCCCACCGCGCTGAGGGCGTTCCGGCGCGGGCCGGCTCAGCCGCCGGATCAGGTCCAGGCGGTCGGCCGGCGTCATGGTGCGGATCTGCTCGTCGGTCAGTCCTGGCTCGCCGTTCATGGCGCTCCGTCCTGTCGGGGGCATCGCACACCCACCCCAGCCCTCTTCCCCGCGGGCGCAGGTGCCCTCGGGGCGTGGGGCGATGGTACGGACGGCACCTGTGGGCGGCCATCCCGACGGAGTCGCCCCCGTGGCCGGTGCGGTCAGCCGACGTTCCTCGCAGCGGTGCCGGGCACCGGCTCGACCGGCGCCGGCTCGACGGGGTGGGGCACGACCGGTCCCACCTTCCCGGGCGACGGCTCGATCGACTGTGAGGTGACCCGACCCACGCGGTAGTCGCGGGGGTCCACGGCGTGGGTCTCGTCCCCGTCGACGTTCTCGAGCAGCAGCACGGCGAGGTCGTCGGTGAAGCGGCCGCCGGGCACGTGATCGCGCACGGCCCCCAGCACCTTGTCGAGCGCGTCCTCGACGGTCGACGTCCGGAGCAGAGCGGCGAGCGGCAGGACCGGGAGGAACTCGCCGCGCGCGTCCCGGGCCTCGCTGAGCCCGTCGGTGTAGAGCAGCAGGCGGTCGCCGGGGGTCCACGGCACGGTGACGGCCTCGAAGGAGCGGCCGAGGCCGAGCGGCAGGCCGGACGGCAGGTCCACCAGGGTCGACCCGTCGTGACAGGTGATGAGCAGCGGGTGCGGGTGCCCGCAGTTGACGAGCGTGACGTGGCCGCGGTCGGTGACCTGCAGCAGGAGCGCGGTGACGAACTCCTCGTCGTCCAGGAACGGGTCGATGTAGGCGCTCATCTCGGCGGCGACGGTGGCCAGGTCCCCCCCGCCGGCGGCGGACTGGCGGAACGCGCGGATGACCCGCGCCGCCTGCTCGACGGCACTCACCCCCTTGCCGCGGACGTCCCCCACGATGAAGCAGACGCGGTGGTCGGAGTGGAACCAGTCGTACAGGTCGCCACCGACCAGCGCGTCCTCCGCGGCAGACAGGTATCGCGCGCCCGCCGCCACCGACCCCACGTGCGTGGGGACCAGGGGCAGCATGGCGCGCTGGGCCACCTCGGCGATGCGCACCATCCGGTCCAGCTGCGCCTCCCGACGGACCCGCACCACGGCCAGGGCGACCGCCGCCAGGCTGACCAGGCCGACGTCGGCGACCCGCAGCCACATCTGCGCCGTGCCCCACGTGCCGTTCCGCACGCTGGTCAGCCCCACGAGCCCGACCGCGACCACCCCGAAGCCGGCCGTGGGCAGCGGCTCCAGCACGGCGCAGGCGATGAGGGGGCCGAGGGCGAACAGGATCGCCGGGACGAAGGCGGGCTTCCCGGCCGAGAGCTCCGCGACGAGGACAACGAAGAACCACAGCGCCGCGAGCCCGGCGCCGACCAGCTGACCTCGACGGTCGCCCTTCATCACCACATCCTCACCCTTTCGGCGCCGTACGTCCTCATCCCCCAGGGTGGGAGTCTCCACCCGAACGGCCCTTCCGGTGCCCGGACGCGCGGTGTTGCGCCGTCAGTGGTGCTGCGCCGTAACGCAGCACGACGGACGTCGTTGCCCGGGTAGCCGTTCGCAGGAGCACCCGTCGCACGATCCGCCGCCGAACCCGTGGAGCCCGACATGTCCCGCACGCTCGCCGTCGTCCTCGCCGCCGCTGCCGTCCTGGGCGGCACCGTGGCCTCCGCCCTTCCCTCGACCGCGGCGACCGGCCCGCTGCGCTACGTCGCCCTGGGTGACTCCTACAGCGCGGCGTCGGGCGTGCTGCCGCCCGACCCCACCGCCCCGCCGGCATGCCTGCGCTCGACGAGGAACTACCCGCACGTCATCGCCGGCGCGACCCACGCCCAGCTCACCGACGTCACCTGCGGCGCCGCCCAGACCAAGGACTACGCCGGCGCGCAGTACCCGGGGGTCACGCCCCAGCTGGACGCGGTCCGCCCGGACACCCAGCTGGTCACCATGACCATCGGCGGCAACGACAACAACACGTTCATCAACGCCATCACCCGCTGCGGGGCCGCCGGCGTCTCGACGCTGGGCACGGGCAGCCCGTGCCGGGACCGCTACGGCTCCTCGTTCGTCGACGACATCCGCACCAGCACCTACCCCGCCCTCGTCCGGGCGCTGTCGGCCGTGCGGGCGAAGGCGCCCGGGGCGCGGGTCGCGATCCTGGGCTACCCGTGGATCCTGCCCGAGCGTCAGGGCTGCTTCGACCGGATGCCGATCGCCACCGGTGACGTGCCCTACCTGCGCGGGATCGAGGCGACCCTGAACGACGCCGTACGACGCGCGGCGGCGGCCACGGGCGCGACCTACGTCGACCTGAGCGCGGTCTCCGAGGGCCACGACGCCTGCCAGGCCATCGGGGTGCGCTGGGTGGAGCCCGTCCTCCAGGGCACCAACCCGGTCATCGTGCACCCCAACGCCCTGGGCGAGTCCCGGATGGCGACGCAGACGATGGGGGTGCTCGGGCTGGGCTGACCGGCGCCGCCGGCCCAGGGCGCAGACCGCCGACACGTTCACCCGCGGTGGGTGATGCCGCCGGCGCGCGCGGCCTGCATCGTGGGGTCGGTGAGCTCCCCCGCCGCGCAGGTCGACCCGCTGGAGCACTTCCGCAGCCGTCGCTACCTCGGGCTGCTCGTCCTGGCCGCGGTGCTGGGCGCACCGATCGCGGCGCTGGCCTACGCCTTCCTCAGCCTGACGTCGTCCCTCCAGCGGTGGGTGTTCACTGACCTGCCGAGCGCGCTCGGCATCGACCCCTCCGCACTGTGGTGGCCCCTGGTCCCGGTCCCCCTGGCCGGCCTGGTGGTGGGCCTGGCCATCCGCTACCTGCCCGGGAAGGGCGGGGAGTCACCGGCCGACGGGATGCACACCGGTGGGGTGGCGCGGCCGGCGGCGCTGCCGGGCATCGCGATCGCCGCGATCGCGAGCGTCGGCCTGGGAGCGGTGGTCGGCCCCGAGGCCCCGCTGATCGCCCTGGGGGGCGGCCTGTCCTACCTCGCGGTGTGGTTGCGCCGGCGCGACCTGCCGACGCAGGAGGGCGCGGTCATTGCCGTCATCGGCAGCTTCGCCGCGGTGAGCACCCTGCTCGGCTCACCCCTGACGGGGGCGTTCCTGCTCATGGAGGCGGCAGGACTCGGCGGCGTGACCGCCTCGCTGGTCCTGGTGCCCGGGCTGCTCGGCGCCGGCGTGGGCGCCCTCATCTTCGTCGGCCTGGGCTCGCTGACCGGGCACGGCACCTTCTCCCTGGCCATCCCCGACATCCCCGGCACATCGGCACCCACCGCCGCCGAGCTCGTGTGGGCCGTCGCGGTGGGCCTCGTGGCCGCCCCGTGCTGCCTCGCGATCCGCTGGCTGGCACTCCGGGTCCGCGCCCTCGTCTTCCCACGGGTCGTCCTGCTCACCCCGGTGGCCGGCTTCGCCGTCGCCGCGCTGGCCGTCCTCTTCGCGTGGTCCACCGGCAAGCCGGCCAGCGACGTGCTCTTCTCCGGCCAGACCGCCCTGCCCCAGCTCGTGGACGACAACGCGGCCTACGCGGTGGGGGCCCTGCTCCTGCTGATCGCGTGCAAGGGGCTGGCGTACGTCGTGTCGCTGGGCAGCTTCCGCGGCGGCCCCACCTTCCCGGCCATGTTCATCGGTGCAGCGGTCGGTATCGCGCTCTCCCACCTTCCGGGTCTGGCCGCAATACCGGGGGTGGCCATCGGGATCGGCGCGTTCACCGCCGGGATGCTGCGCCTGCCCCTCACGTCCGTGCTGCTCACCAGCCTGTTCCTCGGGCAGGACGGCATCACCCTCATGCCGCTGACCATCATCGCCGTGGTGGTGTCGTACGTGCTGACCCAGCGGCTCACCCCCGCCCCCCGGCCGAGTGCGACGGCCGACGCCGCGACCACCCGAAGGTGACCGGCGGGCCTGCGACTCAGCTCAGCCCTCGGCGAGATCCTGCATCGCCTTGGCGAGGCGACGTTGCCGGGTCTCCGTCGTCTTCGCGCTCTCGAGCTGCTGCACCACCGCCTTGCGCCGGCTGGGCGAGAGGGAGTCGAACGCCTGCCGCGCTGGGCTGTCGGCCCCCAGAGCGGACGCGAGGTCCTCGGGGACCACGAGCTCCCTCGGCTGGTCATCGAGCAGCAGCTCGACCTCCACCTCGTCACCGGGGCGAAGGCCTGCGGCGGCGCGGTGCTCGGCGCTCACCGGGATCTTGGACACCCCGCGCATGGACCCCAGCGTGCTACGGAAGGTGTAGTCGTTGAGCACCACCACGACGGCCGGGCGCCGGCCACCACCCAGCCCCTCGACGACTGCGTCCGGGACCTCGATGCCCGTCGCCGTCCTGCCGTCCAGCTGCAGCGTCGCTCGAAAACGCATCGCCCGGCCCTCCTGACGTCCCTGCGCGCGGTTCGCGTGAGCTCATCATCGGCCTCGCCGGTGCCGGTCGCCACCGATCTCGGCATGCGGAGCCGCTCGGCGTGCTGGCGCACCTCCCGAAGCCTTGTGGCCCCTCCGCGGCGGGGGTTACGTTCGGGTGAGGCAGGGGACTTCTCGGGGAACGCGGTCAGGCACATGGGTACACGCCGCCGGCATCGGCCGATCGAGCAGCCGCGACGCGCCGCATCGCCCGCCGTGGGCGTGACGTGACGACCCCGCCCGCGGCGGCCGCCCCGGTGCAGGTGGCCTACGGTGAGCGCCACGGCCGGTGGGTGCTGGCCGCCACCGTGCTCGGCTCGTCGCTGGCATTCATCGACGCCACCGTGGTCAACGTCGCCCTGCCGCGGATCGGGGAGGCCCTGGGCGCACGCCTGTCGGACCTCACGTGGGTGATCAACGCCTACACGCTCACCCTCGCGTCGCTGATCCTGCTCGGCGGCTCCCTCGGGGACCGCCTCGGCCGCCGGCGGGTCTTCGTCGTGGGCGTGGTCTGGTTCGCCCTGGCGTCGCTGCTGTGCGGGCTCGCCCCCAACGTCCAGACCCTCATCGCGGCCCGGGGACTCCAGGGCGTCGGCGGTGCGCTCCTGACACCGGGCAGCCTGGCCATCCTGCAGTCCTCCTTCCGGCCGGAGGACCGGGGACGGGCGATCGGGGCCTGGTCGGGCCTCGCGGGGATCGGCGGCGCGGCCGGCCCGTTCATCGGCGGCTGGCTGGTGCAGGTGAGCTCCTGGCGCTGGATCTTCTTCATCAACCTGCCCGTGGCCGTCGCCGTCGTGCTCATCGCCCAACGCCAGGTGCCCGAGACCCGCGACCCGATGGCCCCGCGGCACGTGGACGTGGCCGCGGCGGTGCTGGGGGCGGTCGGCCTGGGCGGCGTCACCAACGGGCTGATCGCCTGGCAGAACACGGGACCGGGCAACGCCGCCGTCCTGGTGTCGCTGCTGGCCGGCGTGGCCGGCCTCGTCGGGTTCGTCGTCCGCGAACGCACGGCCGCCGAGCCGATGCTCCCGCTCGACATCTTCGCCTCCCCGATCTTCCGCGCGACCAACGCCGCGACGTTCGCCATCTACGCGGCGCTCGGGGGCGTGTTCTTCTGGCTCGTGCTCCAGCTCCAGGTGGTGGCCGGGTTCTCCCCCATCGCCGCGGGGTTGGCGTTGTTGCCCGTCACCGGCCTGATGCTCGTGCTGTCCGCGCGCATGGGTGGCCTCGCCCAGCGGATCGGTCCGCGGATCCCGATGACGGTGGGGCCGCTGCTGTGCGCGGTGGGGGTCGCCGGCCTCACCCGCCTGGGTGCCGGCGCGTCATACCTGACGGACGTGCTGCCGCCGGTCGTCATCTTCGGGCTGGGACTCTCGGCGACGGTCGCGCCGTTGACCGCAACAACCCTGGCCGCAGCCCCGGAGCAGCATGCCGGCCTCGCCAGCGGCGTCAACAACGCGGTGGCGCGCGTGGCGGGCCTGCTGTGCGTGGCGGTCCTCCCCCTGGTCGCGGGCCTCAGCGGTGAGGCCTACCACGACCCTGCCCTGCTGGAGCCGGCCTTCCGGACCGCGATGTGGGTCTGTGCCGGGCTGCTGGTGGCCGGCGCAGTGCTGTCCGCGCTCTTCGTCCGGCAACCCGCGGCCGAGCCCTCGGAGCCCACGGCCCGTCGGTACTGCCCGGTGGACGGGCCGCCGCTGCAGGAGTGCCCGCGTCAGGGGCCCCTGGCAGGTGCCGGGCGGGAGTCGGCGACCTGACCGCTCCGGGGCCCTCGCCGGCGTCCCTGCGATCCAGCACACCGGCGTGCTCCTTTGATGCTTCTCTCAGGTTCCGGGGCCAGAGTGGCCGGTTCCCGTTGACCCAAGGCACGTCGTGCCGAATGGAGGGCTTGTGAACTGGCGTGACAAGGCGGAATGCCTCCGCACGGACCCTGAGCTGTTCTTCCCGGTCGGGACGACCGGGCTGGCGCTCATCCAGGCCGACGCGGCCAAGCGGGTGTGCCAGCGGTGCCCGGTGCAGGAAGAGTGCCTGCGCTGGGCCCTGGACAGCCGCCAGGAGACCGGCATCTGGGGTGGCACCGACGAGGAGGAGCGGCGGCTCATCCGCCGCCGGCAGGCCCGGGAAGCGCGCCGGGTCGCCTCCTGACCGGACCCGGAGGCCGTCGCCTCACACCGGGCGGTCCGGCGATCCCGGTGGTCAGGACCGGCGGACCGCCAACGCGGCGACGTCGTCGTCCCGGGAGACGTCCCGCAGGTCGCTGACCAGCTGGTGCAGGGCCACGGACAGGTCCAGGTCGGTCAGGAGCGCCATCGCCGCGTCCATGCGCTGCTGTCCCCGGTCAATGTCCTCGTCCCGCCGCTCGATGAGGCCGTCGGTGAAGGCCACCAGGGTGTCGCCGCCTTCGAGGGGCACCGTCAGCTCCTGGCGAGGGTGCTCCGAGATGCCGAGCGGCGGGCCGCTGGCGAGCGGAAGCTGCTCGGGGGTTCCGTCCCGGCGGAGCAGCACCGGGGGTGGGTGACCGGCGTTGGCCACCACGAGCTCTCCCCGCACCGGATCGGCGACCATGTACACGAGGGTGACCAGCTGGTCGGTGGGGTACTGCTCGAACATCAGGTCGAGCCGCCCCATCACGGTCGCGGGGGCGGGGTCCAGGGCCGCGTAGGCGCGGACCGCTGCCCTCATCTGGGCCATCGCGGCCGCGGCGCCGACGCCACGACCCATGACGTCACCGACGAAGAGCACCAGGCGGCCGTCGCCGAGGGGGATGGCGTCATAGAAGTCGCCGCCGACCTCGGTGCGCCCGGAGGGGCTGTAGTAGCTGGCCAGCTCCCAGCCGGGGACGACGGGCAGCGACTCGGGCAGCACGGCGTGCTGGAGCTGGTCTGCCGCCGCCAGGGTCTGGCTGTGGAGCTCGGCGTTGTCGATGGCGATCGCGGCCCGCTTGGCCAGGTCCTCGGCGAGGGCGAGGTCGTCGGGGCCGTAGAGCCGGTCGGACTCCGCCGAGACCCAGGTGATGACCCCCAGCACCCGTCCCCGGGCCACCAGCGGCACGGTCAGCCCGCTGCGCAGCTGCAGCTCGCGGGCGATGCGCAGGTGCTCCTCGTCGATGGCGGCGGCGACCAGCATCTCGTCGGTGACTTCGCGGACCAGCTCGCTGCGACCGGTGCGCATGACGTTCCAGGCCCCGCTCGGGGCGTCCGGGTCGGCGGGGTAGCGCTGCTCGAGGTCGATCGCGAGCTGGACCTTGGCCGGGTCCACGTGCTCCACCGCGAGACGGTTGAGGCGACCATCCTCGACCAGGTCGATGGCGCACCAGTCGGCGAAGGTCGGGACGGCCAGCCGGGCGACCCTGGCCAGCGTGGTCTGGTAGTCCAGGCTGCTGCTCAGCTCCGTGGCGGCGTCGGCGAGGAAGACCAGCTTGGCGGTCTGCTTCGCCGCCGCCTCCTGGGCGCTGATGCGCTCGAGGGCCTGGGCGCAGGTGTCGGCCAGGATCTCGAAGAACTCCAGCTCGGCCGAGTCCACGGACCGCGCCCCGGGGAAGGAGAGCCCGATTGCTCCGATGGTCCGCGTGGTCACCGTCAGCGGCAGACACACGATGGAGCGCTCACCGCGGTCGGACTCGGGGTAGCGCTGCGCGATCTCTGTGGCCCCCGTCAGGACGAGGCGCTGCCCCGTGCGGACCACGTCGCTGAGCGGCGTCCGGCGATCGAGGGGGAAGCTCGCCCACCGCTCGGCCTCGCCCTCGTCGCCACCGCGCAGCCCCACCAGCCGCAGCGTCTCAGCGCCGTCGAGCAGGGCCAGCGAGGCCATCGTGGCGCCCACCGCGTCCGCGCTGTGGGCGATGACGATCTTGGTCACCGACTCGACCGTGTCGGCGGTGGCCAGCTCTGCGGTGACTCGGGCCAGCCGCGTCAGCCGGTCGCCCAGGTGGCGCGCCGCCCGCGAGCCGCCCTCGCTCGGGGGGTCCGGAAGCACCGGCCCATCATGCCGGGTAGCCCGTGGACCGTGTCCACTGATCGAACGTATTCGCGTGAGATGCCGCCAGCCCGCCCGGCACGGCATGCGGCGTGAGAGCATCGGCATCGGGTGCGCTCCTCAGGCACCCCGAGCCCTGGCTGAGGGGTCGGACGCGGGTCCCAAAGGGGGCGAAAGATGTGCTACCACGCCACCAAGCCGTTGCCGCCTGAGCCGCACTCGGCCCCGGCAGCACGGGAGTTCCTGCGGCGCTGCTACCGCGACTGGGGACTGACGGCGATGGTCGAGGACTCCGAGCTGGCCCTGTCCGAGCTGGTCACCAACGCCGTGCTGCACGCCCGCACCCCGCTGCTGGTGAGCATCAGCTGCGCCGACTCGGTCGTCGAGCTGGCGGTCTTCGACGGCACGCCGACGCGGCCGACGATGCGACCACACCGATCGGACCTGGCCGGCGACCTGGCGGCGGCCCACGCTCTCGAGGCCGAGCTGGACGAGGTCCCTCATGAGCGGGACCCGCGGCTGCACGTGGGGCCGGCCGGATCGGTCACCGGTGGGCGTGGCCTGCTCGTCGTGGACGCCGTGGCCGCCCAGTGGGGAGTCAGCCCGCTCAGCGACGGCAAGGCGGTCTGGGCCCGCACCCCCGTGTTCGACGGCTGGGAGCCGGCCGCCCCCTGCCCGTGCTCCGCCTCGGACCAGGCGCTCACCCTGGCCTCCGGCCACCCTGTCGTCGAGTGCTGACGCACCCACTCGTCCGGGGCGCTCCCGCCGTGAGGGCCAGGGCCGTCGACCCCTGATACCGGCTCCACCCCGCGCCTATGCTGCGAGCTAGCGGTTCCCACCGTCCCTCCAGCCTCCCCGCGGCAGGCGACGAGGTCGCCCGAAGGCCGAGGTCATGACCAGACCGACCATCCTGACCGTCGACGACGACCCCCTGGTCTCGGCTGCCATCAGCCGGGACCTGCGCAGCCGCTACGGCGGCGACTACCGCGTGGTGCGCGCGACCTCGGGCGCGGAGGCGCTGTCGGTCCTGGCCGAGCTCGCGCTGCGGGACCAGCCGGTCGCCCTCATCGCCGCCGACCAGCGGATGCCGCGGATGACCGGGACCGAGATGCTGGAGCAGGCCCGCAGCCACGCCCCTGGGGCCAAGCTCCTGCTGCTGACCGCGTACGCCGACACGGACGTGGCCATCACGGCGATCAACGACATCGGCCTGGACTACTACCTGCTCAAGCCATGGGACCCGCCCGAGGAACGCCTCTACCCCGTCGTCGACGACCTGCTGGGTGACTGGGTCCAGGAGCACCCGGACCACACCGCCGACGTGCGGGTGGTCGGGCACCGGTGGTCCGAGCGCAGCTACGAGCTCAAGACCTTCCTCGCCCGCAACCACGTGCCCTACCGCTGGTACGACATCGAGCGTGACACGGAGGCCCAGCGGCTGGCCGGGCTCGCGCAGGCGTCGGCAGACGACCTGCCCCTGGTGCTCCTCCCCGACGGCGACGCCCTGCGCGCGCCGTCGACCCTCCAGCTCGCCGGCGCTCTCGGGCTGCGCACCAGCGCGCAGCAGCCGCTGTATGACGTGTGCATCGTCGGCGGGGGGCCGGCCGGCCTGGCCGCCGCGGTGTACGCCGCCTCGGAGGGGCTGAGCACCGTCGTCGTGGAGCGCGAGGCGCCCGGTGGACAGGCGGGCCAGAGCGCCGCCATCGAGAACTACCTGGGCTTCCCCAAGGGGCTGTCGGGCTCCGACCTCACCCAGCGCGCCCTGGCGCAGGTGTTCCGGTTCGGCGCCGAGGTGGTGCTGGCGCGCGACGTCGTCGGCTTCGAGACCCGCGGGCCGGTCCGGGCCGTGCTGCTCGAGGGCGGCGACGCGGTCGAGGCCCGCGCGGTCGTGGCGGCCACCGGCGTCTCCTACCGGCGCCTCGAGGCGTCCGGGCTGGCCGAGCTCACCGGCCGGGGGTCTACTACGGCGCGAGCGCCAGCGAGGCGGCCCAGTGTCAGGGGGACGACGTCTACGTCGTCGGCGCCGCCAACTCGGCGGGGCAGGCGGCGCTGAACCTTGCCCGCTTCGCCAAGCGCGTGGTGCTGCTGGTCCGCGGCCCCACGCTCGAGCTCACCATGTCGCGCTACCTCATCGAGCGGATCATCGCGGCGGCCAACATCGAGGTGCGCTTCCGCTGCGAGGTGGGCGCCGCACGGGGTGAGGGCCACCTGGAGTCGCTGGTGCTGGTCGACCGCGACTCCGGCGCGACCGAGGAGGTGCCCACCAGCTGGCTCTTCGTCTTCATCGGCGCCTCGCCGCGCACCGAGTGGCTCGGGCCTGACGTGGTGCGGGACGACAAGGGCTTCGTCGTCACCGGGCAGGACCTCCTCGGCCCGGCGCACGGGTCCGCATGGCGGTTGCCGCGCCCCCCGTTCGTCCTCGAGACGAGCGTTCCGGGCGTCTTCGCAGCGGGCGACGTGCGCCTGGACTCGATGAAGCGGGTCGCCTCGGCCGTCGGCGAGGGGGCCATGGCCGTCTACCTCGTCCACCGCTACCTGGCGACGGTCTGATGCGCGTCGAGGACCTGCGCCCGCTCGCCATCTTCGAGGGCCTGACCGACGACCAGCTCGGCGAGCTGCTCGAGGCCGGCACCGAGGTGCGCATCGAGCCGGGTGTGGACCTGTTCCGCGAGGGCGAGCACGCCGACCACTGGTGGGTGCTGGTCGACGGCGCGATCCACCTGGTGCGCCACGTCGGCCGCGAGGAGACGGTCGTGGGGAGCATGGACGTGCCGGGCCGCTGGGCGGGAGGGTTCCGTGCCTGGGACGAGCACGGGGTCTACCTCGCGACCGGGCGGGGGCGGACCGAGGGGCGGGTGCTCCGGGTGCCGGCCCAGGCGCTGCGCGAGCGGTCCTTCGCCTGGTTCCCCTTCGCCGGCCACCTCATCGAAGGCCTCTACGGCACCGCGCGCTCCATCGAGTCGACGGTGCGGCAGCGGGAGGCCCTGGTCACCCTCGGGACCCTCGCCGCGGGCCTGGCCCACGAGATCAACAACCCGGCGGCCGCGGCGTCCCGGGCGGTCGCGGCGCTGGAGGACGCCTGCCGCACGCTGCTGTCCTCCCTCGGCCGGCTGGCGCACGACGAGATCTCGGCCCGCCAGTTCACCGCGCTCGACGAGCTGCGCCGCGAGGTCGAGCCGGGCGCCGGGCCCCGGGACCCGCTGGCCGCCGCCGACCTCGAGGACGCGCTGGCGGCGTGGCTGACCGATCGCGGCGTGGCGGCGGCCGGCACCCTCGCGCCGACCCTGGCCGACGCCGGGGCCGACCTCGACTGGTGCGCGCGGGCCGCGGACGCACTCGAGGGGTCCACGCTCGAGCCGGGCCTGGAATGGGTGGCCAGCACCCTTGCGGCGTCCACGCTGCTGGCCGAGGTGCGCGAGTCCACCCGCCGGGTCTCCGACCTCGTCGCGGCCGTCCGCTCCTACTCGCAGATGGACCGGGCCTCGATGCAGCTCGTCGACGTCACCGACGGCCTCGAGAGCACCCTGGTGATGCTCGGTCACAAGCTGCGCGACGGCATCACGGTCGTGCGGGACTACGGCTCCGGGGTGCCCCGCGTGGCCGCCTATGCCGGCGAGCTCAACCAGGTGTGGACCAACCTCATCGACAACGCCGTCGACGCGATGGGCGGGGTCGGCACCCTCCAGCTGACCACCCGGGGTGAGGACGGCAGCGTCGTCGTCGAGGTCGCCGACACCGGGCCGGGGATGCCTCCGGCCGTGGCGGCGCGGGCGTTCGAGGCGTTCTACACGACCAAGGAGGTCGGCCAGGGCACGGGACTCGGCCTCGACATCGCCCGGCGCATCATCGAGGAGCGCCATGGCGGCGCCATCAGCATCGACTCCGGCCCCGGCCACACAGTCCTGCGGGTGCGCCTCCCGCTCCCCTCCCCGGACGCACCAAGGACACCGGAGCACGACCCGGCTCGTCCCTGAGGCGGGCGATCCCGGTCCGGGAGGTCAACCCCGCCGGGCCGCGGCGCAGGAGATGCAGGTCCGGGCCGCGGGACGGGCTTCGAGCCGTGCCGCCCCGATCGTCCCGCCGCAGCGCTCGCAGACGCCGTAGGTGCCGGCCGCCAGGCGCTCCTCGGCCACCTCGCAGTCGGCGAGGTGGCTGCGGGCCTGGTCCAGGAGGGCGGCAACCTGGGCCCGCTCGTAGGCGATGGTCGCACCGTCCGGATCGTGCTCGTCATCGGTGGAGACGTCCTGGGAGGCTTCGATGATCACGTCCACGTCGCGGCTCAGCGAGGCGATGCGCGAGACCAGCTCCTCGCGCTCCTCGGCGAGCACGGCACGCGCGGCCGTGAAGTCATCGGCCGGAACGGCCGGCACCGCAGGTTCGGACTGGGCTGTCATGGGGTGTCCAACGGACCGCGCCACCCAGCCGTTCCTCCCCTCCCGGGAAGAACGGGCACGGCCGCGGCGTTGCAAGGGGTGCCGGCCCTGGATGCGTGTGTGGTTGAGCCGCCGACAGACGACGTCATCGCGACGTGGCAGTCGAGCTGGGCGATGCGAGGGGTTCGATTCCTCTCGACGGCGCGTGAGACGGACGGGAGCCTACGGGCGCCCGTCCGTCGTGCTGTGCGTGGGCTGCCCGCTAGTGCAGCCGGGATCGCCAGTCGGGCGGGACGCGCCCCTCCGGTCCGGGGACGCCCTGCTGCGCCGGGTGGGAGGCAGGCGGTGCCAGCTGCGGCCCCTCGAGCCAGTCGCCCGTGGCGTAGTCGTAGAACCAGTCCTCGTCGGGCTCGTAGCTCTGGACCACCCGGTGCCCGGTCGCCCGGTAGTGCGCCGAGGCGTGCTGGGCGGGCGAGGAGTCGCAGCAGCCGACGTGGCCGCAGCGGGCGCACCGACGCAGGTGCAGCCACCAGCCGGGCGGGGCGTGCGCCTCGCAGTCAGCGCAGCCTGGACCGCTCGGCGGGACCCCGGGCCGGACCTCGACCTCGGGCCTGATCTCGCTGGTGTCGCCCACGTGCCGGCCCCTTCCACCATTGCAACCTCGCGCCACGGCAGTCTCGTCGCGGCGACCGCCGGGAACCTCATGCACTTCGCGTAATGGAGCGTGGTCACCGCACGCAAACGCCCCGCCGGGGGTTCCCGGCGGGGCGTTTGCCGCGCGGCGTGACCGGCCCGCGCGGGCGTCAGGCCACCGGCTCCAGCACGGGGGCCTCGGCCACCACCACGACCGGCGCCTCGCGCCGCCGACGCGTGGACAGGGCGAGCACGAGCACCACGGCCGCCGCGACGAGGGCGGCGGCGACGCCGAGCCCGCGGTCGGCGCCGAGGGCGAACAGCTCCTTGGCGTGCAGCGACGCGCTCGGGGAGGACGCGGCACCGGGTCCGGCCGTGGCGAACACGGTGACCAGGACCGCCAGACCCACCGCGCCGCCGAGCTGCTGGGTGACGTTGACCAGGCCGGACGCGATACCGGCCTCGTGGGCCGGGACGCGGGCCATGCCGGCGTCGGTGAGCGGGACGAACGCGGTGCCGTTGCCCAGGGCGAAGAGCACCATCGAGCCCACGAGCTGGGTGTAGGTGCTGTCGACCCCGAGCCGCGTCAGCAGCAGCAGGCCGGCCACGGACATCGCCATCCCGGCCAGCATCACCGGTCGGCCACCGAAGCGCGGGACGAACACCCGGGTCGCCAGCTGGGAGCTGAGGAACACCGAGACGGGGAAGGGCACGAAGGCCAGGCCGGTGTGCACCGGCGACCAGCCGAGGACGAGCTGGAAGTACTGGCTGAGGAAGAAGAACGAGCCCATGCTGCCGGCGACCAGGAGCAGCCGGGCGACATAGGACCCGGCTCGCTCGCGGTCGGCGAACAGGTGCAGCGGCATGATCGGGTGCGCGACCCGGCGCTCGACGAGGACGAACGCGACCACCAGCACCAGCGCGGCCGCGAAGGAGGCCAGCGCGACCCCGTTGCCCCACCCGTCGGCGGCGGCGCGGATGAACCCGTAGACGAGGGCAGTCATGCCGGCCGTGGACAGGAGGCTGCCGGCGACGTCGATCCGGCCGGTGGCCCCGCGCCCGGCGGGCAGCGCGGCCCGGGAGACGGCCAGGACGGCCACGCCGATCGGGACGTTGACGAACATGACCCAGCGCCACGAGGCGTAGGAGGTGAGCAGGCCGCCGGCGATGAGGCCGATGGCGGCACCGCTGGCCGAGACGATCGTGTAGTAGCCGATCGCCCGGGTGCGCTCCCTCGGCTGGGGGTAGAGCCCCATGAGGATGGCCAGGGCCGAGGGAGCGACGAGCGCGGCTCCGACGCCCTGGGCGGCACGGGCGAGGAACAGGTCGGCGCCGTCGCCGGCGAAGCCACCGACGAGGGACGCCGTGGTGAACAGGGCCATCCCGACGGCGAACACGGTGCGGCGGCCGAACAGGTCACCGGCGCGGGCGCCGAGCAGGAGCAGGCCCCCGAAAGCGAGGGTGTAGGCGTTGACGACCCACGACAGGTCGGCCGGCGCGATGTGCAGGGCCTGCTGCATGTCCGGCAGCGCGATGTTCACGATCGCCGAGTCGAGGACGATCATCATCTGGGTCGTGAGGACGACGGCAAGGGTCAGCCAGGTCCGGGTGGGCGTGGCCATGGCGGAGCGGGAGCTCATGTGAGGAGTCCTTCCCGGCAGGCGGGTCTATAGTGGTGGAAGAAGCGGAGGCTCCCTCCGAGTCAAGCGAAGGATGGAACCGGAGTAACTCTCCGCTTCTAGAACTATACGGAGGGTGGCTCCGTTTATGCAAGGTGGTGACCCGGATGTCCCCTGACGAGGGCAAGCCGCTGCGCGCGGACGCGGTCCGCAACCGGGCGCGGCTGCTCGAGACGGCGACCTCGCTGTTCGCCGAGCGCGGCGTCGAGGCCTCGCTGGACGACATCGCCAAGGCCGCCGGCGTGGGCATCGGCACGCTCTACCGCCACTTCCCCACCCGCGAGGACCTCGTCCTCGCGGTCTACGGCGCCCAGATCGAGGCGCTCGACCAGCGCTCCCGCGAGCTCGCCACCAGCGACGACCCCGGCGAGGCGCTGCGCGAGTGGATGCGCGGGTTCGTCGACTTCTACGCGGTCAAGCAGGGCATGGTCACGCTTCTGCGCACCATGAGCGACAGCCGCTCCGAGCACTTCCAGCACACCCGGGACACGCTGCGCGTCGCCGCGGAGCGGATGCTGGCCCCTGCCATCGAGGCCGGGGTCATCCGCCAGGACGTCGCCGCCCCCGAGCTGATCCGGGCCCTGGGCGGCATCTGCCTCACCAGCGACCCGAAGGCGACCCCGACCGCCTCCACCCTGGCCCTGGTCGACCTCGTGTATGACGGGCTGCGCTACGGCGCGCCCGTCACCGCGACCCGCGGCTGACGCCGGCTCGGGCAGGGGGAACGTGGGACAGCGCAGGCCCAGCCATGTCTGGCAGGCACCGCCGGGCTGGCCGGCGCCACCACCGGGCTGGACACCGCCGCTGGGGTGGGTGCCGCCGCCCGACCTGCCCCCGCCACCGCCGGGCTGGCACTGGTGGCGCCGGACGCGCGCCGGCCGGGTCCGCCTGACCGCCCTGGTCGTTGGCCTGGCTCTGCTCGTCCCGGCCGGGACCACGGGAATGGTCCTCGGGCTCGGGGCACTCATGGCCGATCCCGGCGGCAGCGCCTCCGGCGTCGTCTTCGTCAACGACACCGCCAGCAGCTGGCAGGTGCTGGCCTGCACCGGCAACTACTACCCGGACGCCGGGCCGTTGGGTCCCGGACAGCACTGGTTCCCCCAGGACTGGCCGAACCAGGACGACCCTGGAGCCGGGTGCTGGCTCGCTCGCCGCGATGCCGTTGGCCACCTCGGCCCGGGCGTGTGCCTGGCTGTACCGGAGACCCCACAGCTCACGTTCCGGGTCAGCCGGGCCCAGCCGTCCTCCCTGGCCGCATGCATGGACCGCAGCAACCCCAGCCTGTGAGCCGCGCACGACGGCCGTTCGCCCACGGGACCCCGCGCTCCAGCTAGCCCGCGAGGTGACCCCAGCTGTCGGCGAGCTCGTGCCACGCCCCGACCGCGGCGACCCGACCCTCCACCAGCACGACCACGCGGTCGGCCTGGGCCAGCGCCGCGCGCTTGGACGTGGCCCCGATGACCGTGGCACCACGCTCGCGCAGGGCGGTCCACAGCTCGATCTCGGTGGCCGAGTCGAGCGCCGAGGAGACGTCGTCGGCGAGCAGCAGCTCGGACTCGCACGCCAGCGCGCGGGCCAGGGCAAGGCGCTGCACCTGACCGCCGGAAAGGCGCACCCCGCGATGCCCGACCAGCGCATCCGGCCCGCCGGCCGACTCGACGTCGGAGACGAGACGGGCGGTCTCGAGGGCCGGCCGCACGGCACGGCCCGGGTGGTCCAGCCGGACGTTGTCGGTGAAGGTGCCCGAGAGGACCCTCGGCACCTGCGCGACATGGGCGACGCGGCCCGGCCGCAGGAACGTCTGCGGCTCGGCCACCGGCTCGCCGTTCCAGCGGATCTCACCGGTGCTGGAAACCAGCCCGGCCAGGGCCGAGAGCAGGCTGGACTTGCCCGACCCGACCTGGCCGAGCAGCAGCACCAGCTCGCCGGCGTCCACGGCCAGGTCGACGTCGGTCGCCCCGAGCGTGCCGTCGTCGTGCACCGCCGTGACGCCGGCCAGCTCGAGGCTGCGCAGTGGCTCCCGCGGCGCGGACCCCGGCGCCGGGGCGGCGCCCTCCACGAGGTCGACACCAGCCGGCACCCGCATGAGGTCACCGCCGCCGGCGAGCCGGCTGGTGGTCTGCATCCAGGCGCGGGTGCCCGGCGCCTCGGTGATGACCGATCCCGCGACCCGCCCGAACCAGTCGAAACCGTTGACCGCGCCGGCCACCAGCAGCGCCGTGGCCAGCCCCCAGCCGCCGGCGACGAGGACCGCCCAGGCCGTCACGACACCGCACTGAACCATGACGATCGGGACGCCGTCGAGCAGGGCCTGCACCCGGTGCTCGCGCACCGCGGCCGCCACGCGGCCGCCGTCGACCTCCCGCAGGTGCGCGTGCACGCTGGGCGTCGACGCGGCGAGCTTCACCGTCCGCACCGAGTCCAGGGCCGAGACCAGCGAGCGGCCGAACTGGGCCCGGGCAGCGGCGGAGGCCGCTGCGGACCGCCCGGCGACGCGCCGCCCCAAGGAGGAGGCGAGCGCGGAGGCGATCATGACGGCGAGCAGGACGCCACCGGCCAGCAGGCTCCGCGCGGCCACCGCGGTCACCGCGGCGATGGCGAGGCCGTTGACGAAGTCGACCCAGCGGTCGGCGTAGCGGGCCAGGCGGTCGGCGTCCATGGTGCGAGCCACGACCTCTCCGGGAGGTGTCCGCTCCAGGCGGTGCTGCGCCGTCTGGCCGACCAGCACGGCCGAGCGCACGCGCAACATCACGGCGACCCACCACCGCGGGTAGCGCCGGAAGGACTCGGCGAGCAGCAGCGGCGAGAGGAGCAGGGACACCACGAGCGCGGCGGTCAGCGCCACCGGGCTCTCGCCGTCGCGGAGGGCGACCACGAGGTGTCCCCAGATCCAACCGGTGACGGCGCCGAACGCCCCCGAGAGCGCCGCGGCCAGGAAGAGACCGACGCTGACCAGACCCCACTGCGGTTCGATCAGCAGCGCCGAGGCCGTCGCCCGGGCGAGGCCGGGCACGTGGTCCAGCTTCGGGGCGGCCGGCGGCGCCCCGGCGCGCCGGGCCGTCCCGACCCGGCCGGTGGCCGTGGCTGCGTCCGCGGTCGTCCCGGCCGCGGTCGCGGCGGGCGTCACCGCGTCATTGGGCGTGGCGGCGTCCTCCTCCGCGGCCGCCTCCAGCAGGCGCCGGAACGGCCCCGGCTGGGCGGCGAGCCGGGCCCGTGACCCCTGCTGCACGACCCGACCGGCCTCCAGCACCGCAACGTGCTCGGCGCGGCGGGTCGTGGACAGCCGGTGCGCGACCAGGAGCCCGGTGCGCCCCGAGAGCAGTCGCTCGGCGGCTCGCACCACGTTGGCCTCGGTGACCGGGTCCATGCGCGCGGTGGCCTCGTCGAGGACCACGACGCGGACGTGGCGCACCAGCAGGCGCGCGAAGGCGACGAGCTGTTCCTCGCCGGAGGACAAGGTCGTGCCGCCCGGGCCGAGCGGGGTGTCCAACCCGTCGGGCAGGCCCGCCACCCAGCCCTCGAGGCCGAGCTCGGCGACGGCGCGTTCGACCTCGGCGCGAGGCACCGGCTCGAAGAGCGTGATGTTCTCGGCCAGGGTGCCGGCCAGGATCTCGGTCCGCTGGGTCACGACGCCGACGGCGGACCGCAGCCGCTGCAGGTCGACGTCGAGCACGTCGACGCCGCCGATCAGGACCGAGCCCCGCTCCGGCTCGACGGCCCGGGAGAGCAGTGAGGCCAGCGTCGACTTGCCCGAGCCGGTGCGCCCCACCAGGGCGCAGGTGGTGCCCGCGGGGACGTCGACGTTGACCTGCTGGAGGGCGAAGCGCCCCTCGACGTAGCTGAAGTGCAGGTCGCGGAACTCGATGTCCAGCGGGCCGGCCGGCAGGTCGTCGCCGCCCACGGGCTCGGACTCGGCGCCGAGCAGGCCCCGCAGCCGCAGCACGGCGCCGAATCCGGCCTGCAGGTCGGGCAGGTGCCGGGCCAGCATGTCGGTCTGGCCCACGAACATGGTGGTGACCAGGAACAGCGTGACCAGCTCGGCGGTGTCGAGCCGGGCGTTGACCACCAGCGTCACCCCGACGACCGCGGTGGCTGCCAGCACCGCGTGCAGCAACGTGCCGGTGCGCCGGCCGATCCGGCTCTCCAGCTCGAGGACGGCGGCGAACCGCTTGTGCACCTCGGCGGCGAGCTCGGTGCAGCGCCGGACGACATGGGCCTGGCCCAGGCTGGCACGCAGGTCGTCGCGCCCGGCGACGCCCTCCTCCATGGCCGCGGCGTGGTCGGTCCACGCCGCCTCCTCCACGACCTTGCGGGCCGAGAGCGTCGGGAGCAGCGGACGGACGGTGACCAGCGCGGCCATACCGGCCAGGGGGAACAGGAAGAAGGCGGGCCACCAGGTGGTCCCGGCCACGATCCACAGCGGGCCGGACGCGAACAGCGTGCGGATCGCCTGCCACGCGCTCTGGCGCAGCAGGGTGCCGACCTCGTGGGTGTCGTCGTCGATCCGGTCGAGGACCTCCCCGACCGCCTGCTCGGTGAGCGTCGGCAGCGGCTGGTGCAGTGCCGCGTCGAGGAGGTCGGCGCGCAGCCGGCCCTCGGCCCGGTCGACCACCCCGGCCCACAGCGTGCGCGCGGCGGTGTCGAGCACCGCCGCCCCGACGACGCAGGCGGCGAGCAGCACGACCAGCCGCTCGGTGGCGTGCTCGGCCAGCTGCCCGGCGACCAGGGTGCCGAGCGAGGTGCCCATGGCGGCGACAGCGCACGCCAACGGGGCCCACGCCGCCACCGGGGTGCGCAGTCTCCGCCAGTCGACCGTGCGGTGGTCGTCTGGCTCTGTCGTGGGGGCGAGCACCGTGCGGACGGCCTCGAGCTGGGTCAGCGGCATCGTCTTTGAACGCTAGGGCCTGGCACCGACGGTCGTCGCGTGGTTATTCGGCAGCCGGCAGCAGGCACAAGGGGCAGGTCCACATGCGCGGCCGGTAGCCTTGGCGGCCGCCCACGCCGGCGCGCGGGGATCGTGCCCGCGCCGGACAGTCCTCGCGCGCCCGCGATGACGTGCAGCCAAGACCTGGAGCAAGACCTGTGACTGACCTGACCACTGCCGCTAGCAGTGCCGGTGCCGACACCGCCAGCTCCGCGCCGGAAGCACCGCCCACCGGAGCGCCCAAGCCCGTCGGCGCCGCTCTGCTGCTCGCGGCCCTCGGCGTCGTCTTCGGCGACATCGGCACCAGCCCGCTGTACGCGCTGCAGACCGTGTTCTCCCTCGACCACGGCATCGTGCGCCCCACCGCCGGCGACGTCTACGGCGTCATCTCCTTGATGTTCTGGTCGGTCACGCTCATCGTGTCCGCCAAGTACGTCATGGTGCTGATGCGCGCGGACAACGACGGCGAAGGCGGGGTCATGGCCCTGGCCGCGCTCGCCCGCCGCCTCTACGCCAGGCGCGGCGGTCGCACCGGCCTGCTGATGGCGCTCGGCATCCTCGGCGTCTCGCTCTTCTACGGGGACTCCGTCATCACCCCGGCCATCAGCGTGCTCTCCGCCGTCGAGGGCCTGAAGGTGGCCGCTCCCGGCCTGGCGCACCTGGTCGTCCCCGTCGCTGCGGTCATCCTGACCGGGCTGTTCGCCGCGCAGCGGTTCGGCACCGGCAAGGTCGGGACGCTCTTCGGGCCGGTCACCCTGCTCTGGTTCGCCGCGCTGGCCGCGGCCGGCATCCCGCAGGTCGTGGCCCACCCGAACGTGCTGGCCGGCCTGTCACCCACCTACGCGGTCGCGTTCGTGGCCGCACACCCCGGTATCGCGTTCGTCGCCATGGGCGCGGTCGTCCTGGTCATCACCGGGGCGGAGGCGTTGTACGCGGACATGGGCCACTTCGGGCGGATGCCGATCCTGCGGGCCTGGTTCTTCGTCGTGTTCCCGGCGCTGACGCTGAACTACCTCGGCCAGGCGGCGCTCATCCTGCACCACCCCGGTGCCACCACGAACCCGTTCTTCCTGTTGCTGCCCGGCTGGTCGCAGGTCCCGATGGTAGTCCTGGCGACGGCCGCGACGGTCATCGCCAGCCAGGCGGTGATCTCCGGCGCGTTCTCCCTGTCCAGGCAGGCGATGCAGCTGGGCATGCTCCCCGCGCTGAGGGTGCGCCAGACCTCCGAGCACGAGGCCGGACAGATCTACCTGCCCGGCATCAACGGGGCCCTGTTCGTCGGCGTGCTCGCGCTGATGTTCGCGTTCCGTTCCTCGGCCAGGCTCGCCACGGCATACGGGGTGTCCGTCACCGGCGCGCTCGTCATCGACACGATCCTGTTGCTGCTCGTGGCCAGGGTCCTGTGGGACTGGCCGGCGTGGAAGCTGGCCGCGGCCGGCATCGGGTTCGGCGGCATCGAGCTGACGTTCCTGGCGGGGAACCTCTCCAAGGTCGCGCACGGTGGCTGGCTGCCGCTGCTCATCGCCGCCTGCGTGTTCACGGTCATGACGACGTGGCAGAAGGGCCGGGCGGTGGTGGCCACGAACCGCCGGCACAAGGAAGGGCCGCTGCAGGAGTTCATCGACCACGTCCACGAGCAGGGCTTGCCCCGCGTGCCCGGCACCGCGGTGTTCCCGCACCCCGACAAGGAGACGACGCCGCTGGCGATGCGCGCCACCGTGGAGCACAACCACGTCCTGCACGAGCACGTCATCGTCATCTCCGCGACCTCGGTGAACGTGCCGCACGTCCCGCCGGCAGAGCGGCTGACGGTCGACGACCTCGGCTACGAGGACGACGGCATCCTCCACCTGTCGGTGCGCTACGGCTTCGCCGACCACGTGGACCTGCCGGCCGCGCTGCGCCAGGCCTGCGCCGACGACCTCATCGGGCCGGGCATCGACATCGAGGGCGCGTCCTACTTCCTGTCCCGCGGCACGATCACCCTCGGCCGGGAGAAGATGATGGCGACCTGGCGCAAGCGGCTGTTCGCCCAGCTCGCCCGGCACGCTGCCGACCCGGCCGAGTACTTCGGCCTGCCGGTGCAGCGGATCGTGACGATGGGAAGTCACGTCACGCTGTAGCTGCCGCGGCATCCGCGGCCTTTGCTGGCGGGCTACTCGGGCCGGGCTTCCTCGCGGGCATCCCGATGTGTCCGGGCGGCGGCACGCAGCTCGTCGTCCGGTGCCGCCTCGAGCGTGATCATCGACTTGTCCGCCGCCGGCAGCGAGCGCAGGATCTCGTCGAGCTTTCGCTGGGTCGCAGCCTGCTCGCGGGACTGCGTGTGCTGGATGACGAACACCATGGCCAACGTCACCGCCGCCACCATCGTCTGGAAGACCGACTCCAACCGGGTCGGGAACTCGAAGCGGGCCGAGAAGACGACCCAGAGCAGGTCGAGGGCCACCACGGTCACGGCAATCGATGGTCGCGAGGCCACCCAGTCCAGCCCGTGAAGGACACGCGAGGCGGGGTGCCGCGACCATCGGGGACCAGACCTCACCCATGACCACATGCCAGCCATCCTCGCGCCTCAGCCTGTGCCGGGGAGGGCCACCCCTGCGGTCCCTGACCCAGGCTTGCTCACTCGGCGGGGGCCTCCTGGCCGGTGCGCGCCCTGACCCGGCTGGCGGCGGCCACCAGGGCCTGCGAGACGTCGAGCAGCTCGTCGGCCTGTTCGTCGCGCAGCTTGCTCAGCCGGCGGAGCTGCTCCTCCAGCGCCGCGACCTCACGGTCCGCCGCGCCGGTGCGTGCGGTGGCCGCGTCCTCGGCGGCGGCGACGATCTCCGCGGCTCGCTGCTCGGCCTCCTGGACCACGGAGGCGGCCTTCGCCTCCGAGGCCGTGCGCGTCGCCTCGGCGGTCTGGAGGGACCGCGCGACGGTCCAGTCGGCCACGGTGTGGGCGCGCTCGAGCAGCGTGGCCGAGAGCTGCGCGACCTGGGAGGAGTCACGCAGGGCCGCAACGTAGGTGTTGACCTCCGCCGGGTCGTAACCGTTGGATACCCGGCTGAACCGGGCAGCAGACTGCTGCGCAGTGTCGGTGGCCATCGCCGTCCTCTCTTCGCTGACGCTCGGGCCGACTTCTGGTGGTGATTCCGGCCACCCTTCCTATCGGGGCGATCCGGCCGCTCCTGAACGATTCTTCTGAACTCACGGCGCAGCGAACTGCGCACCGCGTACGCGAACGGCGCGACGCGCTGCGCGTCGACGAAGCGATCCGGCCTATCGGGGCCCGGCGGCCCTCGACCTCATCGGGGCTTGGCGGCCCTGGCGTGAGAGACCGCATGCATCGTGGTCTGGTGCAGCGACGACGAGCTGGTGACGGGCACCGTCACGGGGTGGTCGTCCCGCCGGTGGAGGTGGTGGAACGGCACCGCGAACCACCAGGCGCTGAACCAGGCCAGCACGATGGCACCGATCACGCAGCCGCCGATGGTGCCCACCACAAAGCTGGAGGCGAACAGGACGGCCGCCGACACGCCCACCACCATCAGGGCCAGTCCGACGATGGCGAAGCGGTTGGCGCCCCGGACGATGTCGGGTCGGCGCCGACGCCGGAACAGGATGCGGTGGAACGCGACGGGCGCGATCAGCATGGACGCCGCCCCGACGGTGGCCAGCAGGGCGGTGAGGTAGACCGCGCGGTCGGGCGCGCTGGCGCTGTGGAACCCCGAGGTGAAGGGCAGCGAGAGGAGGAAGGCGAAGAGGATCTGGACCCCGGTCTGAGCGACGCGGATCTCCTGCAGGATCTCGCCGAGGTTGCGGTCGAGGACGTCGGGCTGGTCGTACGAGGGCATGCGTTTCTCCCAACGACCGGCTGGGGGCAGGGGGACCCCGGACAGGCTTGCCGGTCGGTTAGCCACGAAATGTTGCCACCTCGGACCGAGCGACGCAACGCTGTGACCTGCAGCAAAGCGGTAGGCCCGCATCCGCCAGGTGTTCTAGTGGCCAATACGTCGCCCGTTCTCTGGACGGGGCACGTTGCCCTGCCTACGGTGGAGTGTGGGGCGGTACTCCGCACCCCGCGAACGTTGGAAGCCGCCCTTCGTTCACCCCTTCGAAGTTCACGCGACTTCCTTGAGACGCCCATATTGACTGCGCGCAGGATCTGGGTTGGCGCAAGGACGCGCGGTCGGGAGGGGGACGGAATGCGCGACCTGTCGCAAGCCAAGCTCAGTTTCGTCACGCGGGGACTGGGTGGACGAGACCTGACCCTCGGGGTAGCCCGACAGCCAACCCAGGGGGACCTGGTGTTCGCCCGCGTCGAGCTGCTCGGCCAGCACCGGGCGCTGGAGGACCGGCACGGCCGCCGGGTCCGCCTCTACGCCGGCGATCTGGTCGCCGGCGCGTATGGCAGCCGTTACGCGACGGACTTCTACGAGGGCTACGTCCCCACGGGCCCCCACACGCACTTGCTGACCGCCGGCGGCGTCATCGGCACCGTCGCGTCGTCGCACGTCAGGCGCGCGCCGCCGACACAGCTCGAGGTGGTCGGTGCTGTAGCGGACAGCGACGGCGTCCCGATGACGTTGGCCGACCTCACCCGCCCGACCTCACCCGTGGCGAGCCCGCGCCCGGCCACCGTCGTCGTGGTGGGCTCGTCGATGAACGCCGGCAAGACCACCACCGCCGCCGGCATCATCCGCGGGTGGGCTCGTGCCGGTCTGAGGGTGGGAGCCGGCAAGGCCACCGGGTCGGGGAGTGGCAAGGATCGCTGGGTCTACGCCGACGCCGGCGCGCACGCTGTCGTGGACTTCCTGGACTTCGGTATGCCGTCCACCTTCGGCTATCCGACGGCTCAGCTGGTCTCGACGATGCATCGCATCCGTGACGCCCTGGCCGCGGACGGCGCCACGCATGTCGTCATCGAGATCGCCGACGGCCTCCTGCAGTCCCAGACGCACGAGCTGCTGGCCGCCCTGCCCGAGTTCGCGGACTCAGTGCTGGTCGCGGTCGGCGACGCCCTCAGCGCCGTGGGCGCCCAGAGCGTCCTGGCCGCCGCAGGAGTCCGCGTCAGCGCGTTGAGCGGCCTCGTGTCGGCCAGCCCGCTCGCCGCCCGCGAGGCCGAGGCCGCCACGGGATTGCCCGTCGCGACTCCGGATGACCTCGCCCGTGGCGCGGCACTGGACCTCCTGCGGACCGCACAATGGGCCTGACCGCGGTCGCCGCCTACGTCGTGGGCGGCGGTCCGCCGCCGGGTGGGCTGGGACTTGTGCCGCTCGACATACAGCAGGTGCGGCCAAGCGCCATTGTGGTGCCCGGCCTGATCGTGGCCGACGCCCGCGGCGAGCCCCTGCTCTCAGGCGAGGATGACCTGCGAAGCGACCCGGGCCGCGGCGGCGGCCCACTGACCGGACCCACACTCGACGCCGGCGCGCGAGCGTTCGCGCTGACCAACGTCGCCGCGTGCGCCCGCCGGCTCCTCGATCGCGTCGAGGCCGAGCTGGACACGACGCTGCCACCCCTGAGGATCCTGGTCGGCTGTCACGAAGTGGGGCCGCAGCGCTGGGGCGGAGGTCACTACCGCCTCCCCGCGTCGAGCTACAGCGAGCTCCCCGAGGTCGCTCCCGTCGACCCCGCGGGGGAGGTCCACCTCGGCTCGGGTCGGTTGTACGTCGAGCACGCCGGCTCGCGGTACCTGCACGCACCGGGTCACAACGTGGCCGTGGTGACCCACGAGGTCGCGCATCACGTGTGCCGGCACGTCGCCGACTTCCGGCTCAACCGGTTGCGCCCGCCGCAGGACCAGACGAACCGCCGGACCGCTGTCGAGGAGGGGACCTGCGACTACCTGGCCGCCGCGATGCTCGGACACCCGGACATCTACGGCTGGCACCGAGGCCACATCCCCCTGAGCGACCCGCGCCGACGGTGCCTGGCGTCGCACCGAACCATGACCGACTTCAGGGGTGGGCACGACGCCGACCCGCACGCGGACGGGTCGATCTGGGCCAGCGCCCTGTGGGACGCGCGGTCGCACGCGGATCGGGCCGGCCACCCCGCCGAGTCAGTGGACGGCGTGCTCCTGCGGGGGCTGGCCCGGCTGGGCCAGGACGACACGAACGACCGCGGCCCGGAGGCTCGCCGGGCACGGAAGTACTACGGGACCCTGCTGTCGGCCATGCTCGAGGTCAGCCGTGACGATGCCCTCACGGCGCACCTGGAGGGCGTGATGTCCGCGCGGGGCATCTACGCGGGCTGGTCCAACGCTCGCGCCCGGGAGGCGGCGCGACGGTGCGCCTGACCCAGCGCGCGGAGCCGACCCTGCTGTCGACCCTGTGGCGGTTTCGTTCCTACGGTGTCCCCCATCGGGGCCGCCTGGCCCTGGGCGTGCTGTGCCGAGTCGGTGAGCTGCTCGCCGACCTCGCCGTCCCCTGGCCCATCGCGCTCGTCATCGACGGCGTCCTGGGGCACCACCGCCTGCACGGCCCCCAGGCGGTGGTCGTTGACCGCCTCGGCGTCTCGGGGGGAGGCCTGCTGGTCGTTGCTGCCGCCGCCTCGCTGCTGTTCACCCTGCTGTCCGGCGCGCTGGACTACCTGGGCGACCGGCTGATGAACAGTGCGGGAGAGCGCATCACGGCAAACATCCGCGCCGACGTGTTCAGCCACCTGCTCCGGCTCCCCATGACCTTCCACGACCGCCGCAGCGTCGGCGAGCTCACGAGTCGCATGTCTTCTGACACCAACCGGATCGAGGACAGCCTGGTCGACGTCTTCTCCACGTTGCTGCCCGGTGTGCTGACCATCGTCGGGCTGGCTGCCGTCATCACCGCCCTGGACTGGCGCCTCGGCCTGGTTGCGATGAGCGCCGCCCCGCTGGTCTTCTTCGCCGCCAAGCGGTACAGCCGGCTCACCCGTGATGCGGCGCGCAAGCGTCGTGCGGCGGAAGGGCAGCTGGCCGCACTCACCGCGGAGACGATCACCGGCATACGGACGGTCCACGTGGTGGGCACCCAGGACGTGCACGAGGAAGAGTTCGCCGGCTACAACGGCGCCGCCCTCCGGGCGGGGCTCCGGTCGGTCGACCTGCGGGCCCGGTTCACCCCCCTGCTCGAAGCCACCTCCGCCTGCGGCACCGCCGCCCTGCTGCTCGTAGGCGGCTACGGCGCTCTTCAGGGGTGGTGGACCGCCGGCATCCTCGTGGTCGCGCTGGCCTACTTCCGCGACATGCTGCGCCCGCTACGGTCCCTGTCACGTCTGTCGCTCACCCTCACCGCCGGAGCCGCGTCCGCCGAACGCGTGGCCGAGATCCTCGACGTCCCGACCCACCACCGAACGGTTCGGGCCCCCTCCCGGGTCGAGGCGTCAGTCCGCCTCGAGAACGTGCGGCTCGACTACGGCAGGGGGCAGGTGCTCACCGATCTGGCCCTGGACGTCCCGGCCGGCAGCCGGGTGGCCCTGTCCGGCCCGAACGGGGCAGGGAAGTCGTCCGTCCTGGCGCTTGTTGCCGGCCTCTACCGGCCAACCGCAGGGCGTGTCCTCATCGGGGGCCTGGATCTCGAGACGCTCGAGCCCAGCTTCCTGCGCCGCCACATCGCAGTCGTGCTTCAGGACACCTTCCTCTTCTCCGGGTCGGTCTTTGCCAACGTCCTCCTCGGGCGCCCGGACGCCTCGACCGATGAGGTGGTGCAGGCCTGCGCGGCGGCGGGTGTGCTGGAGTTCGCCGAGGGACTCCCCGAGGGTCTCGCCACCCAGCTGGGCGACCGCGGAGTGGGCCTTTCCGGTGGGCAGCGTCAGCGCGTCGGGATAGCGAGGGCGCTCCTGCGAGACTCGCCCATCGTCCTGCTCGACGAGCCGACCTCCGGCCTCGACCTGGCTGCCGAACGGGCACTCGTGGACGCGCTCAAGCTGCTGATGAACGGCCGAACCGTGCTCATGACCACCCACCGCCCCGCCCTGCTCGGCCTCGCCGACCGCATAGAGACGCTGGTCGGTGGGCGGCTCCTGCCGCAGGGCGCGCCCACCCTCAGCGCTCCGCAGCCATTCAGTGCCACCGCCCGGCCGGTCTAGCACCCGCGGTGTCAATCCTGAAGGATCGTGGCGTCAGCGTTCAGGTACCAGTCGCTGACGGCGAGGGTGGGCTCAAGCTGGCATTCATCTCCGATCCGGACGGAAACCAGCTGTACCTCGCGGAGCTCGCGCGCACCGGTGGATGAGTCCCGGGCCTTCAGGAGTCCAGCTCGCGAGCTCAACGGACAGATGGCCGCAGCAGCGGGGAATCAGGAGGGCAGCACGCGGGAAGGCGTGGCGCTCAGCGTGGCGTGGTCAGTCCGACTACGTCCCGGAGCACGCCATGTCCCAGGTCCAGAACCCCGAGCCGCTCAGGTCTCGTCAGGTCGAGCCGCTCGGAGCCCGCCTCCCCGACGGCACGACCGTCACCCTCAGGCCCCTCCTCCATGGCGAGACCGCGCCGCTGCTCGGCGTCTTCGACGGCATGTCGATGGTCTCCCGGTGGATGCGCTACCTCTCCGGACTTCCCCGTCTGTCACCGGGGATGCTGTCCGGGCTCACGGACGTCGACGGTGACCACCACGTCGCCTGGCTCGCGTCCCTGGACGACGAACCCGCCGGGATCGCTCGATACGTCCGCCTCAGGGACCGCCCCACGACGGCCGAACTGGCCTTCGAGGTCGTGGACCGTCTGCAGCATCACGGGCTCGGGACCGTGCTCCTCGACACGATCACGACCGTGGCCGCCGCTCGCGGCATCCGCCAGGTCCAGGCCACGTTGGCGCCCTCCAACACCGCATCGAGGCGACTGCTGGCCAGGATCGGCGCGACGACACGGCATGTCGACGGGCTCCTCGAGGCACAAGGACCCCTTCGTCTCCTCGACCCGCCGGCGGTGGACAGGCCGGCCCTGCTCCGTCTGCTGTGCGCTGGCTCCTGGGATGCCGCCCTCGACATCGGCTGAGCTGGCGCGACAATGGTCTCTGGAGGACCGCCAGTGCTGGTGCGCATACTGGGGGCAGTCGAGCTCGTCGGGAGCGGTGGAGTCACGGTCCCGCTTCCGGGGAGGCGACAACCTGCCCTTCTCGCGGCCCTCGCCGCACGTGCCCGCGAGGTGGTCAGCATCGACCGGCTGGTCACGCTGCTGTGGGGAGACGACCTGCCGGACAACCCGGAGGCGTCGTTGCACAGCGCGGTGTTCAAGCTGCGCCGCGCGCTCCGCTCGGTGAGCGAGCGAGAGGTGCTCCTGACCCGGGAACGGGGTTACCAGCTCGCGTTGTCACCCGGCGACCTCGACGCCGACCTGTTTGGCGAGCTCGTGAGCCGGGCCGCCGGACAGCCGCCGGAGGAGGCGGCAGTCACCCTGGCGGACGCCCTCGGCCTGTGGCGGGGGCAGGCGTACGCCGGCTTCGCGGACACCGAGATCGCCCAGCTCGAGGCGATCCGGCTGGAGGAGAGTCGCCGCGCGGCCGTCGAGCGCCGGGCTGAGGCGTTGCTGGCCTGCGGCCGGGCCGCCGACGTCGTGCCCATGCTCGAGCCGTTCGTGGCAGAGCACCCCCTGCGGGAGAGCGCGAGGGCGTCGCTGATGCGGGCACTCCACGAGACGGGGCGCACCGCGGAGGCACTGGACCACTACCGGAACCACCGCGACCACCTCGGCGAGGACCTCGGTCTCGAGCCATCACGGGTCATGCAGTCGTTGCAGGTCGAGCTCTTGCAGGAGCCTCCCGCTCGGGACGCGACAACGCAGACACGGCAGGTCACCACGGTCGCGACCCGGCGCGGCCTCTGCGATCTCCAGGTCCGCTACCTGCGCACCCGAGCCGGCGACGTGGTGGCCCACGGCAGCACGGGGACCGGACCGCCGCTCGTCGTGCTGCTCGGCTGGATCTCCAACCTGGACGTCATCGCATCCGGCCGGGACCCTCGCTCGTCGTTGCTGGAGCGGCTCACCGACGACTTCGCGCTCACGCTGTACGACCGCGTGGGGACGGGCCTCTCCCCCGGGCCGGTCAGGGACTTCGGCCTGGCAGCGAGCGTGGGTGAGCTTGCCGACGTGGTGAGCGAAGTGGGGCCCCCGGTCTCGCTCCTCGCCATGTCGGGTGCCGGGCCGATCGCTGTGTCCCTGGCCGCAGAACGGCCTGAGCTGGTCGCGTCGCTCGTGCTGTTCGGCACGTTCGCGGACGGCCCGGGGACCTTCACCGACAAGCAGCTGCGCGACATGGTCGTGCAGATCACGCGAACCCACTGGAGCATGGGCTCGAAGCTGCTCGCCGACCTGTATCGGCCGGGGGCCAGCGACGAAGCCGCCTGGCACCTCTCAGAGGTGTTCCGGGAGTCGGCCCGACCCGACGTCGCGGCTGACTACCTGGCGTCGCTGTACGAGCACAACGTCATGGACAAGCTGCCCGCCGTCATGGCGCCGGCACTCGTTCTGCACTACCGGGGCGACCGGCTCATCCCCTTCCGGGGTGCGCAGCAGCTCGTCGCGGGCCTGCGCGACGCCACGCTCGTGGTGCTCGAGGGGCGGGTCCACCTGCCTGATGCCAGTGACCTCGACCAGATCCAGCAGAACATCGTCGAGCACGTCCGCGCCGCCGCTGGATGACGGACCGGTTCACCTCGTCCGCGACCGCGCACCCTAGATCGACCTGCCTCCGCCGCCGGCCCCCTGGACGAGCTCGGCCGTGCAGAACGCGCACCGGGTGGCACCGATGTGGATGGAGGACAGGCAGTGGGGGCAGACCTGGGTGGCTGCCGGCTCCTCGGCGGTGGGCTTGTACCGCGCCATGAGCTTGTTGACGGGGATGACGACGAAGAAGTAGATCGCCGCGGCGATCAGCAGGAAGGCCAGGATGGCGTTGATGAAGTCCCCGTAGAGGAAACGACTGCCGTTGATGGTGAAGTACAGCCCGGAGAAGTCGGGCGTTCCGCCGAGTGCCCCGATGATCGGTGTGATCAGGTCCTTGACGAGAGCGGTGACCAGAGCCCCGAATGCCGCGCCGATGACGATGCCGACGGCAAAGTCGACCACATTGCCTCGCAGGATGAAGTCTCGGAAGCCTTTGATCATCTCCTGGGTCCTTTCGCCCGGCACGTCCGTGCCCCGCCTCAGCAGTCACGTTCCGGGCTGGAGGAATGCTCGACAAGCGTTGTACGGCGTTGCAGGACTACGCCGTTCGACTGACCCGACGCCGAGCCGCGGAGGACGCGGACCCGCCGATCGACACGGGTGCGGTCCCCCAGGTCAGGCCGCGTTGCCCTCGGCGTTGACGGCCTCGGCGTTGACGGCCTCGGCGATCCCTCGAGCAAAGGGCCGCAAGAATTCCGAAGTTCAACCGGAGGACCGCCTGCTGGCCCCGGCGTGGACGATGTGCACCTCGGAGAGCACCACGCGTGCACGGCGAGGCGGCCGGGCGGCGCCCAGGATCCCCACGCCCGCACCACGCGAGAGGTGGACGAGTCCCCGGGTTGCCGGACTCACCCGCGCTGCCAGAGTGATCCCTACCGAAGCCCCCTTGGAGGTGTGACCCATGAGCCAGCCCCCGAACTACCCACCACCGCCGCCGGCACCGCCGGCCCAGGCGTACGGACGGCCGCCGGAACGGTCTTGGCCTGGCCGCGATGATCGTCGGCATCGCGAGCTTCTTCGTCCTCGCCCCGCTGAGCTCGACGGGCGCGATCATCCTCGGCGTCCTCGGCCTTCGCAAAGCTCGGGCGGGCCAGGCGACGAACCGCGGCCAGGCGCTGACAGGGGTGATCTGCGGCGCGGTCAGCCTGGTGCTGAGCCTGGTCGTCATCATCTACGTCCTTGCCGTGCTGTCGCACAACGCCAAGACGTCCCCCTAGGACGCGTCGCGGGTCACGCTGGACCACGGCTGGTGGCGGTGCAGGATTCCCGCCAAAGCAGGGCCAGGTCCCGCCACATTCGACGTCCCAGGCGTGAACCGGAGCCCTCGCGCGAGGGAGCGCTGCAAGATCCGGGTCATGACCACCATCCACGCCCGACTCCTGCTCGCCGAGCGGGACAGCCTGCTCCCGATGCTGAGGCGGACCCCCGAGGCGGCCTTCGACCTGCCGACCGTGTGCACGCTGTGGTCGGTGCGCGACGTGATCGCGCACTGCGCCTCGGCCCTGATCCGCGTGGTGACCGGCACCGAGCACGCCTTCAGCCCGGCGGACAACCAGGCCGACGTCGACGAACGCAAGGGCTGGCCGCTGTCGGAGCTCCTCGCCGAGCTGGAGCGCGCCTACGCCCTCGCCGCCGCCGCGCCGTCGGTGGCTCGCATCGCGTTCGGCGAGTGGGTGCATGGTGGGGACATCCGCGAGGCACTCGGCGAGCCCGACGCCTACGCCAGCCCCGGAGTCGACGACGCCCTGGTCATCCTGTCGGGGTACAGCGCTCGACTGGGCCTCCCGCCGACGGATGTGCACCTCAGTGACAGGCCCGAGGTGCTGCGGCTGGGTGACCCGGACGCCCGCGCGCTCGGGCGGCTGCGCACCTCGACCGCCGGCGTGTTCCGTGTGGTGGCCCACCGGCGACCCGAGCGTGCCGTGGACGAGCTCGTCGGAGTCACCCTCGCAGACCTGCGCGTCTTCTCCTGACCGGGGAGGAGCGCAGCTGAGCCGCAGTCAGGCTGGGGGGCCGGCTCCGGCATACCGGCGCTGCGGGTGGGCTGGCGGCTGCCGCCGTCAGCCCATCCGCTCGGCCAGCGAGACGACGATCCCCTCCGGCCCGCGCACGTAGGCCATGCGCCAGGTGTCCTCGTGCTGACCGATGCCGCCGACGAGCCCGTAGCCGTCCTCAGCCAGGCCGTCGACGGTCGACTGGAGGTCGTCGACCTCGAAGCAGACGTTGCGCAGACCGAGCTCGTTGGCCATCGCGTTGGACGACCCGGGCTCGTGGTCGGGCCTGACAAAGCTCGAGAGCTCGATCGCGGTCCCTCCGCCGGGTGGCCGCAGCATGACGATCTGCGTCCGCGAGTCCGGGATGCCGATCACCGTGTCGATGAACTCGCCCTCCACGAACATGCTGCCCTCGACCTCGAGACCCAGGCCGACGAAGAACGCCGTGACGGACTCGAGGTCGGAGACCGTGATCCCCACGTGGTCGAACCTGATGCGTGCCATGACGGTCATCCTCCAGTGCTCACCTGGTCTGTGGTCAACGGACGACGCCGACCTCAGTCGTCCATCGCTTCGATCCCGAGCTCGTCGAGCTCGGCCATGCGCTCGCGCATGTGCGCGATCAGCTCCGCCGGAGGGCGCTCCCAGCCCGTGATCTCCTCGACGACCCGCAGTGGCTCGGTCGTTCGGTAGGACCGGGTCGGGTTCCCGGGGAAGCGCTTGTCGGTCACGTTCGGGTCGTCCTCGATCCTGCCGAGTGGCTCGACCCGGTAGACCCGTCCCGGCCCGTCGCCGCGCGCGAGCTCGGCGGCCAGTGGCGCGCCCTCGCGCGTGGCCGTCAGGTAGATGTGCCTGGCCTGACGCCCCGACCCGTAGTTGGAGCGCCAGCCCGGCGTGAGCAGGTCACCCGGACGCAGGTCGGCTCTGGTCCCGTGGAAGAACGGCCCGGAGTCGTCGACCACGCGCGGCGTCGGAGGTGGGTCGCGCAGCAGGCTGTCGAGCCGTGCCATGAGGACCGCGACCCGGGTGCGCCCCTTCGGCGCCCGCGGGTAGCGGGTCAGCACGTCCAGGACGACCGGCGTGGCTCGCTTGGCGGCGGCGGTGACCACGTACTCCGCGACCACCGGGTCATCGCCCCGTGCCAGCTCGGCCGCCCGGGCGGCGTGGGCGGCCGACCCCAGGATGTGGCGCACCTGGGTCGCCTTCGCCAATGGATGGAGGTATGCCGCCGCCGCGGCATCTCCTGCAGCGCTCGCTGCGTGCCGGGCGGCTTCGGTCGTCGCGTCCCCGGCCGCGCGGTGGGCGTCGGCTGCGGCGGCCCGTTGGAGGCGCGAACGCGGCGCCCCCTCGGCGAAGACTCGCGCGGCCTGGAGGGCCGCCGCCGGGCGAGGGTCATCGGGCCGGTCCTTCTGGAAGACCACGAGGGCAGGTTCGGCGCACGCCACGGCATACCCCGCAACCGCCCGCAGCTCGTCCAGCGTCAGCTCGAAGTCCCCCGAGGATGTCTGCATCTCCTGGAGTTTCGCACAGCGCGCCGGCCCGGCGGTTTCCGTTGGCCACGCCGCCTCGACAAGGGTCCCTTGGCAGGCGGACTGAACGGTGCTATCCCGGTGATATCACTTTTCAGAGGAGGCTCTCATGAGCGGTACCGAGCAGCCGATTCCCGGACCCGCCCCGCGCGCGGAGCCCGTCGGGCACCAGGGGGCCCGGGTCGACATCACCCAGCGACCGGCCCTCGCGATCACCGGTTGGGCCGGCGTCGTCGTGCTGATCGCGTTGGGGTGGTGGTCCTACTCCGCGGTGAAGGCGTCGTCCGCCTGGTCCTGGCTGCCGATCCTGCTGTTCGTGTTGGTCGCCACCTCGCTCGTGGTGGTGCCGCCGGGACAGAGCTCCGTGATCCAGTTCTTCGGCACCTACGTCGGGACTGTCCGCAAGCCCGGCTTCTGGTGGGTGCTGCCGCTGACCCTTCGACGCCGGGTCAGCATCCGGGTCCGCAACTTCGAGACCAACAGGCTCAAGGTCAACGACGCCGACGGGAACCCGGTCGACATCGCCGCCATCGTGGTCTGGCAGGTCGCGGACACGGCCCGGTCGACGTACGCCGTCGACAGCTACGAGAACTTCGTCTCGGTGCAGTCGGAGTCCGCGCTGCGCCACGTCGCCAACACCCACCCCTACGACAACGCCGAGGAAGCGGGTGCCTCGCTGCGCGGCGCGACCGATGTGGTCGCCGCGGAGCTCGCCCACGAGGTCGCCGAGCGGGTCTCCATCGCCGGGGTGGAGATCGTCGAGGTCCGGATCTCCCACCTCGCCTATGCCCAGGAGATCGCCCAGGCGATGCTGCGCCGCCAGCAGGCCAACGCCGTGGTCGCCGCCCGCAGCCGGATCGTCGAGGGCGCCGTCGGCATGGTGGAGATGGCCCTCAACCGGCTCAGCGAAGGCCAGGTCGTCGAGCTCGACGAGGAACGCAAGGCGAGCATGGTCAGCAACCTCATGGTCGTGCTGTGCGGTGACCAGCCGCCGACGCCGGTCGTCAACACCGGCTCGCTCTACAGCTGAGAGGGCGAGCCCTTGAGCGAACGACGGCAGGTGCTGCTGCGGGTCGATCCGGCGGTCCACGACGCCCTCATCCGCTGGGCCGACGACGAGTTCCGCAGCGTCAACGCCCACATCGAGATGTTGCTCCGACGCGCCCTCACCGACGCCGGCCGTATGCCGAGCAAGGCCGGCCCCATCCGGAAGCGTGGCCGGCCACGCACCCGCGACGGCTGATCGGCCACCGGCGTGGAAGCCCGCCAGGTCGAAGGCACTGGCATCGGCTGTCAGCGCGTGGTCGCCTCGACCAGGAGGAGGCGATTGCCCTCGGGGTCACGGAAGTACGCCATCGGCGGCACGAGGGCGATCACCGTGTACGCGCCGGCCGGAGCCACCTCGATCCAGCGGAAGCCCTCGCCGAAGTCGGTGTCCGTGCGCACCTCGAAGCCGAGCACGTCGCGGTAGAACGCGAGCGCGCGGTCCTGATCGCTCACCGCGAGGTACACGGTGCCCACGCCGGGGATGTGCTGTGCGGTGCCGGTGGCGGTCATGCGGTCGCTCCCTCGAGTCGGATTGACCACCCTGACGAGCGTTCCGTGCAGGGCGCTTCAGGCGCCGTGCCCGTACGCATCGTGGTAGTTCCACCACCGGTATGGCGCGGTCTGGGGGTAGCCCTCCGGCGAGTCCTCCCACTCCTCCTGGCGACCGAGCGCGGTGAGGTCGAGGTAGCTCCAGGTGCTCCCCATCGCCTCGTCGCCACGGCTGTTGACGAAGTAGGTGCGAAACACCCGATCCGCGTCGCGGATGAACGCGTTGGTGCCGTGCCACTCGTCCACGCCGAAGTCGGCGTCGAAGTCGTCCGTCAGCGTGTACCACGGGATCGACTCCCAGCCATTGCGCGCCTTGAGGTGCTCGATGTCCGCCTGCGGTGCCCGCGACACGAACGCCAGTGAGGTATCGCGGGCATTCAGGTGCGCCGGGTGCGCCACCTGGTCGGCGACCAGGGAGCAGCCCACGCAGGCACGGTCCGGGTATGCGCCGCCCGCAGCGAAGGTGGTGATGTCCGGCGCATAGAAGGCTCGGTACACGACCAGCTGGCGACGGCCCTCGAACAGGTCAAGCAGACTGGCAGTCCCCTTCGGCCCGTCGAAGCGGTAGTCCTTCTCCACGGCCATCCACGGCATGCGCCGGCGTTGGGCCGCCATCGCGTCGCGTGCCCTGGTGAGCTCCTTCTCCTTCACCAGCAGCCGCTGTCGGGCTTCCTCCCACTCCCCCGGCGAGACGATCGGAGGTGTCCTCATGAGCTTCCTCCCTCAATCCCCCAAGCACGAGACCGCACAGCAGTTCACGCTACGCGTCGAGCGTGCCTCGATCCATCCCCCGACGCTGGCGAGCGCAGAGAGCCCTCACCGGTGCTGCATCTCCCACGCAAGGTCGATGGCCGTGCGAACTGCGCCGGGAGGCGCGCGATCAAGATAGGCCTCGACCTTGTGGTGCGCCTCCAGGCGAGGCGGCACGCCGAAGCTGTCCGGGTAGGTCTCGAGCAGCGACTCGCGCTTGCTCAGGGGAACGCGAATCACCAGCGTGTTCTGGTCCTGCAGGCGCACGACCAGGCGGTCATGGACGTACCAGGCCGGACGCAGCGCGGTGCCCTTGCGCGTGACCTGCGGCAGCGACTCCGCGTACCGGCCAACCTCGTCAGGGGTCACAGGCTGAAGCGTAGGCCCGCGCCTGCATCCACACCTGCGAACAGACGCTCATCGGTGCGCATGCCTCGGTGAGCTCGATGACGGGCCGGCGCAGACAGTCCCGTGGTGCGTCCTGGTCGATCGGTTCCACTGGCGCGGCACATGCCACGAAGGGTCGCTCGGACGCCGTCCGGGCGCGACCAGTCGGTTCCTGTGAAGGTCCCCGAAGGTGGCGGCGGCCCGAACTGGTGCGTGGCACACTCCCGGCAGGGGAAGCCGGGTGCCCGCACCTGGCCGTAAGGAGCTCGGAGGGGACGTTCGATGGCAGCTGGGCGCGAAGACACACCGGCGCGGCCGTGGGGCTCGGTGCTCTCGTCGCCCTCCCCGAAGATCGCCGCCGTGCCGCGCAGCGCGCCGGCCGGGGCAGGCGTCCCTGTCAGCGCCGAGACCGACGCCCCACTCGTGGGCGAGCCCTTGCTGCAGCGGTTCCTGGCCAGCCTGCGCGCCCACTCCTCGACCGTCGAGTACGACCGGGCCAGCGGGCAGGTGACGTTGCGAACCTGGCACGACTGGACGTTGGGGGCACCGCTCACCTTCACCGTGATGCCCACCGCTCTGGCCCAGGCGTGCGCGGTTGATTCCGCCGCACGGGACGCCTACTACCCGAACGTGGACATCCTCACGGCTGGCCTCTACCTGCTGCTTGCGCACCTGGAACGACTCGTGTGCACCGGCCGGACCACGGGCCTCGCCTTGACCGCGAACGGCTGGTCCAGCGAGGAAGTTCAGGCTGCACGCCTGGCTCAGGTGCAGGCCGAGCTGGTCGCCCAGGGGCAACCGCCGGCGCGTCTGGGAGGCCGGCAGTTCGTCTACAACCCGGATGTCGATCACCCCGTCCCGGCGCGACGCAAGGCGCGCCGGCCTCGCCGAGACGCCTGAGCGCTTGGCCCGCCGAGACACGGGCATCACCGGCAGAGTCTCATCAAGGCGCGCCTGCACTTCGCGCCAATGCGATGAGGCCGCGGGAGACTGTTTGCCGTGACAGCTGACGAGGTCGATGCCTACCTGGCAGGACTCGACGAACCAAAGCGGGGCACACTCGAAGCCTTGCGACGATCCATCCGGGCCGTCGTCCCCGACGCCGAGGAGTGCATCTCCTACGGCGTCCCAGCGTTCCGGGTCGGCGGACAGGTGGTCGCCGGCTTCGCCGCGTTCAAGAACCATCTCGCCTACCTTCCGCACAGCGGGAAGGTGCTTGAAGACCTGGGCGATGTCCTTACTGGGTACGAGCGCACGACCGGCTCGCTCCACTTCGCGATCGACGAACCCCTCCCGGACGAGCTCGTTCGGAGTCTCGTGGAGGCGAAACTCGCACGCCTCCGTCGCTGAGCCAGGCCACCACGGTCTGAAGGCGACGCTGACCGGGCCGGTCAGGCCTCCACGGCCGCTTAGGCCCCGGCCAGGGGCACGGGGTTACGCCTTTGACGACGCACCGAGCGTGGTTTGCACCTTCTCCACGGCGAGCTGGGTGGCTCCGTCGATGTCGTCCGGCACGGCGCCGACGAACGTCATCGCCAGCTCGACGTCCTCCACTCGGGTGGTGACCATGGTGACCTCGAGACCGGAGGCGGGGCCCGACGTCATCGTCATCCGGGCCGCGGCTGGGTCCGACCCGAACTGCGGCGCGGACACCGACTCCACCTTGACGTCGGAGGTGCCGGCGCCGGGTATTGCGAGCTTGACGCTGTGGCACGACCCGAGGGCGGTGACCACGTTCTGCTGGGTTCCGGTGGCCGCGTCCACGGACTTCAGCGCGTCCAGCTCCTCGTCGATCTCCGGCCCGTTCTGACCACCGGAGAACGACCGGTCCGCGGAAGCGATGCTGCCAGGAAGGTGCGCGGCGTTGCTGAGCTTGACGAACGTGGCACAACTGGGGGCCGTGGACGAGGCCATCGGCTGGGCGCCGTTGTCCTTAGGTTGGACGCTGAACCCGGACGGCATGTCCTTGAGGACGAGCAGGGCCGCGGTCAGCTCCTTGGCGGTACGCGGGTGTGTGACCGGGGCCGTCGCCGACGCAGACGTCGTCGCAGCAGACGTCGGCGAGGCCGTGGTCGAGGACTTCGGGGTCATCGACTTCGCCGCGGTGGCGGAATGAGCGCATGCGGACACCGAGCCCACCAGAGCAAGGCCGAGGGCGACAACAGACAACTTGCGAACCACCGGGGACCCCCTGACCGAACGTGCTGCCGGCGACGGCCAGGCAGCGGGTAGATGTTGCCATACCGGCGCCGAAGCACGCGGCGCGTAAAGGCAACGGTCTTACAACGCCCGGAGCAATGCGCCGCCAGGGCCAACACGACACGGGCCTCTGACCCGCACGCAATCCCGCCCGTTCGATCGCCCGATTCACTCAGCGCGAGGTCGACCGGAACGCGGCGGAAAGACGCACTTCACGCATCGCGGCATGAGAGTTCTTCGAGGATGACCTGAGCGGGGCAGTACTGCCCGCTCATCTCTTCAGTCCGATTCGCAGACGCAGAGCTGGATCGCCGCATCCCCGGGGAGCACGGGCCGCCCTCGAAGGTGACGCTGACCTCCTGCGACGAGTGCGGGCAAGCTCTCGTCTTCATCCAGGGGTCGTACGGCTGGAGGACGGCAACTGGGACGAGATGCAGCGCGTGTGGCCCGGGGCAGTCAGCTGAGCAGCGAGGTCCCGCAGCCGCTCCGGGCGGAGCATGAGGAGGTGCGGAAGTGCCTTGACGCGAAGGCATACACCGCAGCCGTCGTGATGGTTCGGCGCACCATCGAGAGAAAACGCACTCGATGCTTTGGCTTTGGCAGAGGTCCTGCTGGACTACGTGTACGTCCTCACGGCCAAGTTCCGCGAGTTACGGAGCGGCGAGCCAAGAGGGACGAGGGGGCGACCGCGGGGGCCGAAACGGCCTAGCCGGCGAGCAGCTCGGCCCTGGAGATCGGACGTTGTCGCCGATGAGGGAATGACTCGCCCTGCCCTCGTGATCTCTGCGGGGCCCTTCGGATGTCAGGGCTGCGCCTCGTCGGGCACCTCGGGCTGCGATGCGCGGGAGGCTGTGGCCCCGCTCGGCTCAGGAGCCAGACGCCAGCCACGCGGCGAAAGACGCACTCACGCATCGCGGCAAATGCGTGCGTTTGAGTGAGTCAGAGCAGTTCAATGGTCTGGCCATGGCCGCCGGACCACGCAACGGGCCGGCCGTCCCAGGCCGTGAGGAACCGGTGCTGGGTGTCCTCCCGCCCGGCGGGGACCTGAGCGGCCACCGCGGGAAGCACCCCGGGCCCCTCGTTGGAGATCCAGTGGCCTGGCAGGGCCGTGACCTGGTCGACGAAGCGCTGCCGCTCCTCGGGGGTGATGTAGGTAAGGACCGCGCTGTGGAAGACCACCAGGGTTGCGTCGCTGGGGGCCTCGGCCGCGAGGGTGGCCACGTGGTCGTTGAGGTCGCCCGCCACGAGGAGGGCGGGGTCGTCTTGAGCGATGGTGATGGCGTCGTGGAGCCGGGCACGGCGCTCTGTCTGCTCCGGCCAGATCAGCGCCTCGAGCCAGCGCACATCATCCACGTTGGTGACGTCGAGCGGGTTCAGGTCGATGCCCGCGCGCCAGGTGACCTCCGGAAGCCGAGTGGGGGCCGTGAAGGCGCCTGCCGGCTCACACGTCAAGAGGGGTGCGTCCGGGTCTCCGACTGCGGTGTCGCTGTAGCGATACTGCCAGCGGTCGGGGTAGAGGCAGAGGCCCGCCGAGGCGCCAACCTCGAGCAGTGCGATCGGCCCATCGATCGAGGAGAAGAAGGGCAGCAGCGCGGCAGAGCGCCGCGGCTCGTTGGTCTGGGTGAGCCTGGTTCGCATCGTGGCGGCGAGCGTGTCCCAGTTCCCGAGCACCCACTCGGTGAAGGGCTCAGGGGCCTCGACCGGACCGCCCATGGCTCGTGTCGAGGCGAACAGCAGGTTCGGCTGGCGCTTGTGCTCGGGCAGGGTGTCGAGGCGGTCGATGATCTCGGTGCTAACGGCCACAGCTTGGGCGAGCCGTTCGTAGCTGGGTGAGTTCCCGGCTGCTTCGCGTACCGCGAAGCGGTTGTACCACTCGCTGGTGCTGATCGACATGGCACAACCCCCTGTTTCGACGTTCGCGACTGATCGTGCCGTATAGGACTCGCGCCGCAGCCGGCGGGCCCGACCGCGCCGACACCAATGCCCAACAACAGTCTCCGGCTCAATGCTCGACACCCTCAACTCGGCAGATCCGGAGAAGCGCCGGTGCGCCGACTGGCGGCGGAAAGACGCGGGTCTCTTCGGTGTCGTGTCCAGGCCTTGTTGGTGTGTGAGAGTTGTGACTGACCGGATTCGTATGGGCCTTTGCCGAGCTGGGAGGGAAGGTTCGCGCATGTGTGAGGGAGCCAGCGGGACAGAATTGGATGCGGCACTCGTTGCGCCCCGACCGGCTCTGGGTGATGCGATCGACCCGATCGGGTTGGAACCGGTCGACGAGGTGATCGTGACCACCCTGGTCGACAACGTGTATGACGCGCTGTTGCAGGGCGATGAGCGGACCACCCGCGTGTCCTTCGGTGTAGGCCTCGCCAAGGCACCGCAGTTTGAGGGCGGCGAGACGGCGGTGGGTCTTCGGGCCGAGCACGGTTTCTCGGCCCTGGTGACCGTGCGACGTGACGTGACCACGACGTCCCTGCTGTTCGACGCCGGCCTTTCGCCCGACGCGATGATGGTCAATGCCGACCGTCTGGGGATCGACCTGCTCGGGGTTCAGGGAGTGGTCCTCAGTCACGGTCACTTTGACCACGTCGGAGGGCTCGCGGGGCTAGCGACGAGGCGCGGAGGCCGGTCATTGCCGATGGTGGTGCACCCGATGGCGTGGACCCGTCGCCGATTGGCCGTTCCTGGTGCGGACCCCCTGGAGATGCCGACGCTCAGCCGGCGAGCGCTGGAGGCCGAAGGCTTTGCGGTCGTGGAGAGGCGTCAGCCGTCGCTGTTGGTTGACGACTGTGTCTTGATCACTGGTGAAGTTGACCGGACCACGGAGTTCGAGCGAGGGATGCCGGCGGCGCACGAGGCATGGACGGGCAGCGGGTGGCGACACGACCCCGACGTGGTGGACGACCAGGCACTGGTGGTCCACGTGCGCGGTCGTGGGCTGGTGGTCCTCACCGGCTGCGGCCACGCCGGAGCCGTCAACATCGTGCGACATGCGCAGCGGCTTACCGGAGTCTCTGCTGTGGCGGCGCTGATCGGAGGCCTCCATCTCAACGGCCCCGCGTTTGAGCCCGTGATCGGACCGACCGTCGAAGCGCTGACGGCAATAGCGCCAAGCCTGGTCGTACCCGGGCACTGCACGGGCTGGCGCGCACAGCACGCCCTCGCCGCAGCCCTCCCGAACGCCTGGACCGCCAGCAGTTCCGGATCGTCGTACCGGGTCGACGCGGCCTGACTGATGAGTTGGCCAGCACCGAAGTCGGCGGTCCCTTGTGGACGGGCAGTCATCGGTCTCCGGATCGATCTCAACGGCTGAGAGACACCATTGTCGCGGCGGAAAGACGCACTTCACGCATCGCGGCAGATCCGGACGATCCAGCCTCGCTCACGTCCCGGCAAGGGGGCCCCATCGAGGAACGCCTCACAAGAAGGCCGAGCGTCATGGTCGATCCTGGGCCCCACTGTCGGGAGGTGGCGGTTCAGCCCGGTCCGTTGGGGTGCGCGAGATCGTAGGCACGGGAGACCTTCTTGGGCACGACCATGCGCCAAGCGTCGACGACCAGCTCTCGGGCCTCGGTCGGCTCCAGTGCGGCAAGGTCGGCGTGGACCCAGTTGAAGCGCAGGTCCGATGATGACGGCATGTGGAACTTGTGCGGTTCGCTCGCGACGAGCGCGGTGCGCTCCTCCTTGGGGAACGCGAAGCCCATGACAGCTTCGTCGAGGGAGAACGCCACGTAGACGATCTGCTTGACGCGGAACTTCAGCCTGCCGCGTACGTAGACCGGGTACGAGCGCTCCAAGCCGGTGCCCAACGGCAGAAGGTCGTCGAGCGCCGCCATGCTCAGTGTCTTTCGGCGGTGCCGAAGGCACGTCGGCCTCCGGCACGCCGATCCGCACCGGAAACTCGCCCTGCTGGGGTCTTGTCCATCGGTATCTGCTCCTCGGTGGGATGCCTAAACAACATCGACAGCACCCGCGGCCCGGACTCATCGGCTCTGCAGGCGTCCCCCGCCTAGTCTGAGGCAAGCCGACTGTCGGGCGCGATACTCGTCGTACGGGCAGCCAGCCTGGCGGCCAGATGGCTCGTCTCGTCGGGGTGGCTCTCGCGTCCGCGTGATCGTTTGCCTGCTCGTGGCGGCGGCCGCATTCCTCCTTGCCGGTCGTGATTCGACTGTCGGCAAAGACCCACTTCACGCATCGCGCAGATCAGTGCGTTCCCGGTAGCTCGCGAGAACGTTCGAAGGTGCATCCTGAAGGTCAGGGGTTTCCAGGAGGCACAAAGGAGCAAGCGTTTCATCGATGAGGTCGACGACTGGCGCCATGCATGAGCGCTTGGTTTGGAGGTCAGCGATGAGGGAAGCCTGGGAGCGCTTGATCGTCGGGCCGACGGACGCGGATCGATCGGTCCTGCTGTTGCCGGGCGGCGCCTGCTCGGCGCGGTCGTTCGACCTGGTGATGGCGGAGCCGACGCTGTCCGGTTTCCGCCTGGTGGCCACCACGCTGCCCGGCATGGCGGGCGCACCCGTGGCCGAGGAGGTATCCATCCCCGCAGTGGCCCGCCGGGCCGGAGAGCTGGCCAAAGGCAACGGCTGTGACGTGGTCGTGGGGTTCTCCTACGGCGCGACCATCGCTTTGGACATGGTGCTGTCGGGACATTTCCAGGGCCCTGTCGTGTTGCTCGGTCTCAGCCTGACGACCCCGGATGAGTCCACGTTCTTCCGGTACGCGGTACGGGCGTCACAGAGGTTGGGCAGGTGGCCGATGGCCATGCTGTTCCGGTCGATGCCGCTGATGGCCAGATCTGCCAAGACGACTGAGAAGCACAAGAAGGACCTGATCGAGGACTTCAAGGCGAACAGGGCTGGCGACGGGGTCCGGGTGTGCGGCGAGTACCTCGACTACATCGCCGCGGACCGGGACTTTGCCGCCGAGCTCGCGTCGTCGGGCAGCCGCGTGTGGGTCGTGCACGCCGAGGAGAAGGGGGACGGCGGCCTCACCGATGCCGAGCGCGCCACACTCGAGGCGGCTCCCAACGTGACCCTGGTGACGATCCCCGGCGCGGTGTTCCTCATCCCGGACGAGGCTCCAGAACGCACCGCCGCCGTCATCGCCGACGCATTGAAGCAGGCGTCCTGACCGACGGCCGTCAAGCAGGAGGCAAGTCGACAAGCAACACAACGGCTTGCGCGCTCGGCAAGACCGGAGGTATTCGCCTTCCGGTACGCACTGTTTGCCGTAGCATCCACCCATTCATGGAGTAGATCAGCGGCAGATCGCCCGGCTGTAGACCGGGAGGGCGCAGGTTCGAGTCCTGCCTCCATGTCGACATTGGAGGCGTTCAGCGGCCGGGCGCCCAGCGGTTCCCCGGGAGGGCGGGAGTTCGACCATCGCCTCCATGTCCACCTTCAAGAGATGGGGGCAGCGTGTCCGACGAGCCGCGCGCAACAGCATCGTCGTCGTACGCGATGGGGCAGCTGTGGCGCGCGATGGAGGCCGCGCGGTCGTCTGGCGACCGCGCGACGCGAGCACGGGCAGGCGCGAAGGTCGAGCGGTGGCAGGCAGTTCTGTCCGGGATGGCGACGGGCCATCTCGCCGTCGGATCAAGGACGCCCGTCGCGGACACGCCAGCGTGGGTCACGCTCGAGGTCGTGCCCGGTGGCTTCGCCACCGGGCGCTTTGTCGCGGAAGCCCCGCTCGACGCGGCGGAATGCGAGCGGCTCGCGAGCCTTCCCGCTGACGTACCGGGCACGACGGACCGCGAGCGGCTCAACCTGTGGTACCTGAGCGACGAGGGGCAGCGGGAGCTCCTCGCTGCGGTGGCCAGCACCCGGTTCCAGGTCGTCGTACCGGAACAAGCCGCGCTTCTGGTCGTCGCGTGGTTGCTCGAGAACGACCACGCCGAACCCGCGCTCGACCTGGTCGCCGAACTGCGGCCGCTCATGCATCGACTCCGGTTCACCCCGACACTGGTCGCCGTCCCTCGCCCCGCCGGGGTCGCCGTTCGACTGGAGCCCGTCGCGACGGTCGCTGAGCCGCTGCGCGCGGCGGCGACGCCGGAACAGATCGCGATGATGGGCCGGACCCTGCACACCTGGCACCCGCTGTACGACCGTCTCGTCGCGCTGTGGTGCGAGACCGTCGACGGCGAGCTGCCGACGCTCGACCCCAACGGTCGCGTCACCGGCGGCTGGCCGTGCCAAGTGTGGCCAAGCGACTGGCTTGAGCGCCGGCGGCAATGGCTCGCCGACTACGCCGCCGCTGATGCGCAGTCCCCGGGTGGTCGACACCGGCACCCGAGGAGCAACTTCGCCCGGCTGCGCACCACGCTGGACCGCGTCGACGGCGACGCGACGCTGCTGGCGCCGCGTGACGTGGGGTGGGTTCGGCGGGCGCTCGCGAACACGACCACGGCTCACGGTGCGCCGGGGAGTGAGCGGCGAGCCGCCCTGCGCGTTGCCCAGGCAGCCATCGCCGCCGCCCCGACCCACGCTGCGATCGCGCACGTGGTCGCTGCTCGGCTGGACCGACACCCCGCAGACGGCGGACTGCCCGCTCTCGCCCCCATCGCCCAGGACGTACGGCCGGGCGAGTCGCTGCACGTTGCTCCCGGTACGGCGGTGCCCGCCCACATCATCCGCAAGGTGATGCGGGCACTCGAGGCACCGGTGGAGGACCTCGTCGGGCTCGGTGTCATCACCTCGGGCGAGGTGCTCGCGCGCGTGCTGCCGCAGATCTCCTCGCAGGTACTGGCGGCGAACATCGCCGATCCCGACCTGGCAGCGGTCTACGCCCAGACGTACGCCGCGTTCCGCCGCCGACGGTCGCTGCTGCTGCTGAACCTCGAGCATCAGGTGCAGTTCGACGAGCTTCCCTGGGTCGGCGCCCTTTCGCCGTTCCGGACGCGCACCCGGGAGGCCGCGGACACCGCGCGGCAGACGCTCTCGCAGACGACGTTGCTGACCATGTCAGCGTTCCCGCACGCGATCCTGCCGAACCCGCTCGTACGCGAGATGGGCGCTCTCGCGGCGCAGGCGGAGGTGAAGCTGCCGCTCGTCGAGGAGGTCGCAGCCGACATCTTCACGGGGACTTTCACGGTGAAGTGGCGCCATTCCGCCCGCGTCGCGAGCGGCGCGCTGGACGGGACGTTGTACGCGCGCTACTACGACCTGCCGGCTGCCTCGACCTGGGAGGCGCCGGCGCCTCCGCCCTCCCGCCGCTGGTCGCCACGGCGTTGGGGTAAGGAGATCGCCGAGGACTTCGCCCAGCTCTGCCGCGTGCGCGCGGTCGAGGCCGGCGATGACCAGCGACGGCGCGGGTTCGTCGCCCGCAACGGAGCGGTGCTCGAGCAGAGCCAGATCCTGACGACTCACAACCTTGTTCAGCTCGTTCATGGTCTCGACCTGGATGAGCGCCTTGTGCACCTCGCTCCCGACCTCGCTGAGCGGTCGCTCACGTGGGTCGTGCAGCGGCAGTCGCAGCCGTGGCGCGAGTGGCACAGCACGCTGCAGATGCTGAAGAACACCGCGTACGCGTGGCGCCAGGCGGTCTTCTACCTGAGCTTCTGTCCGGCCGAGGCCCAGCTTCGCGCCATTGACCAGTTCATGTCGACGTTGCCGGCGGAGGGGCCGGCGGCAGGGCTGCGGGCCGTCGCAGACGGGCTGGCGCATGTGGCGCGCGGTGGACGGTTCGATGAACGTGGGTTCGCCGTCGGTGGGACCGGACGACGGTTCCTCGGATGGTCCGTCGGGCGTCACTGGCTGATCCCCAATGGGATGTTCGAACGCGCCTCAGCGCGGGTAAACCGACCGTGAGCCAAATGGGCCGGCCCCGGGCGACGCACGCGATGACGGTGAACGGCCGGTCCACCGGCGAACTCCAAGGCGATCGCGGCCTGACGCCGCAGCAGCACCTGCGGGAGGTGGTGTCTCGCCTCGACGGGGTCGCGTTCTACGCGCTGTGCGTGTGGGCGATGCCGCCCGGCCAGAGGCTGGATGACGTCGACCTTCGCCGCTGGCCGCAGGAGTACCTGCAGGCCCGCCGGGTCCCAGGAACGGATGACCCTGGAAGTGCGCCGCCTGGTCAACGGCGAGCCCTTCCAGCACGTACTCGGACATCGCTTACCGGACCGGGATGGCGCGGAGGCCGCGCCGGACGAGGTCATCGGCTGGAATGGGCACACGACGGCAGTGGGCCCCCACGAGGTGTTCACCGGAACGGAGGCCGCTGACGTATTCAGCCACTACCTGGCCACCGGGTGGGTCCCCGAGTCGCTTGGTCTGCGACACCTGCGGCTGTAGCGAACCAGCGCGAGGTTGACGCAGAGCGACGGTCGGGTACGGCTCCGACCTCAGCGAGGCCGACAAGGTCTGGGTCGATAGCGGCGGACCGTCATCAAGGAGGACACCGAGATGCGGGCCGTCGCCGTCCACAACAACCGGTCCCAGTTCGAGATGGTCCTCGAGCAGAAGATCAAGGACCTCCTCGTTGACCGGCACAAGAAGAACGGCGTCCTGTTCGACATGTTCTTCGCCACGCCGACTTCCAGAACGCCCTGATCCGCCACCTGGCCGGGACCTACGACGAGTTCCGCACCGAGGCGGCGGGATGACGGTGGTCATACGCCGTCGGCCGCGCCTGGTTCGTCCACTACGCTGAGCGTCCGGGCTGACGGGGCCGGGTTTTCTGAGGGTTGTCCGGACTGAATCCCTGAACCCCCGGGCCTCTGGGGGTGCGGATTTCAACGCTGAACTGCGGATACTTCTTGTTCGGCGCGGGCTCGGGCAGGTCCGCGGGAACGCACACAGCCTCGTTCGGGAACGGGTCGAGCCAAAGGTCGGCACCCGCCAGGTTGGCGCGGATCGACTTCGTCATCGTCCGCTGAGGTGGGCCGCACGCAACTCAGGGAGCGAAACGAAGCCCCGGGTCTGGGCGGAGAACACCCACCGCTCGGCGGCCGGCCGCTCCCTGGCCCAACGTAGGAGGTGCTCCCACGACCCGGAGTTCATGTACTCGCCGGTCACCGGTGTCTGGGGTGGCGCGGGAGCGGCCCGGCGGGCGGCGCCGTGTCCGTGGGGGAGGGCGCCCGCCGGCGCCGGGGTGCATCCGACAGCGGTTGCCACCGGGCCCAGGTCTCGTCGGGCAGGGACAGGATGCGCAGGGCGAGGCCGACCAGCGCGGCGCCGAGCAGGGCCGAGGAGACCACGGCAATGGCCTGGCTCGACGTTCGCCACTGGTAGGTGCCGGGGGGTGGCGCGTTCGAAGGGAGGAGCGGGACTGCCGCGGACAGCAGCAGGGCGACCGGTACCCACACTGGGGTCGCCCGCCGCGTCCACAGCCCCACGGCCATCAGCACCCACCCGAGGATCAGGCCGCCGACCTCGCCGACGTAGACCAACGTCGCCCAAGGGCTCTTCTGCGCGGTCGTCAACAGATCCAGCGCCCGGTCCGGGTCGACCTCCGCTCCCGCCGTCTCGACGAGGACTATGAGCCAGTGGCCGGCCATCAGGACCGAGCCCATGATCACCAGCCCGGCACCGAGCTGGCCGAGGGTGACCCGCCGACCGCGCAGCAGGTGCAGGACGCCGATCAGGCCGAACACGGTGGCGGCGGAGCCGAGCGCGTTGAGCACCCCGGAGGCCTGGTATCGGTTCGCGGCGGCGGCGACCTCTCTGAGGTAGGCCCGCTCGTCGGGGGCCCAAGCAGGCTCGACGAGGCTGGCGGCGAGAAAGCACATTGCTCCCAGCACCAGGCACATGGCGGCGGAGGTACGGGAGAACTCGACCGAGTCGTTGATCTTGAGCATGGGCCCCTCCTGATGCATCCCCATCCCGTCCAGTGCAGCGTCCGGCATCCGGGGCCATGCGTGAAGGGACCTTCAGGCGGCGCTGTGGAGTTGCGGTGGCAGTTCACCACCTCGCTCGGCATGACGAGCGTGCGCACCTCGTGCGCCTGGTCGTGCCCCCAGCCCCACACCCGATGCGGGCACCGGATGCCTCTTCGCACTGGCGGTCAATAGTGAGCGAGGATCTGCGCAACGGGGTGGCCGAGGAGTTCAGCCAGCCTCGCGAGCTCCACTGTGTCGAGTTCGTATTGCGCTCGAGTTGGGTTCATGGCGCTCACCTCGAACCTCGCGAAACCGATAGGCCAGTCGTAGTGCAGACGGTTAAGTGGTACGACGGCAGCGCAGCAGGGCACTGTCGCGTCCAGGTGTTCGAAGCTCGGGCCGCCATTTTCCCTGACCAGGTCGCCGAGCCAGTTCAGACCGATATCCCGGCTGCAGCGCGCGCATGTGATCTGGCTGGTGTTCTCGCCTGCGTCGATCAGGGTCATCCGGTCGTAGAACTCGTATTCCACCTCCTCGACATCGCCGCCGGAGCCCGAGAACAAGCTCGCCACGTAGGCAGCGGCGGCGGCTGCTGCCTCGTGGGTTGGCTGCCAGTCCGGGTTCGTAGGGATCAGGCGGATGTAAGAGTCGCTCACAAATGCTCAGCATGCCGGGTGCCGTCGACGCAGGATCAGTCGAGCCGCCGTGCTCTGTGTGAGCCACGCTCCTGCGGCCCACGGTATTGCGGCAAGGCGCGCTCGGCCGCGTTCCTGGTCTTTAAGCGACTGCCCGACCGGCTGAGGCGGCCGAGGCCCGAAGGCGGCGCGCGGCTAGCCGGCGGTCCATCTCGAGCTCCAGTGCGCTCAGCCGCTGCATCCGACCGGCTCCGGTTCCGGCCGTCTCGACTGCGACCCGGGCCTGCGCCACAGCGCGCAGAAGGTCGGCGTCGCTGAGGACATTTTCGAGCAAGACGGTCACGATAAGCCCCCTGATTTCCGAAGATGCGTCAGAAGTTATTGATGAAAGCGCTACCAGATCCGAGCCTTTCGCTGCATCTTGCGTCTTTCTTGAGGGACCGCCACTGAAAGGCCCGGGTGAGGAGCCGTCGATGTGGCTGCATGATCGCGGTCCGGACGCAGAACAAGTCGACTGAGGATTGCGGCATCGGGACCGTCGAGGCCGCCTCCCGCATTGTGTTTGGCACACCTGGCGGACCCGATGAGTTGTGAACTGCCGCCACAGCCGAGTTGCGGTTGCCGGGCAAGAGGCAGCGCGGTGCCGAGGCGGCTATTGAGACCAGCCGGAGCACCCCGTGCGCCAACCTCTTGTGACGGAGGTCACTTCACCCCTACATTCCTCGGCACGCGAGACCATCGACCGTCGGGGGGACCACTTGAAACTTCGCATGCTCACCAGTGCCGCCATCGGGGCGGTGTGCCTGGCACTGCTGGCCACAGCCATACCTGCAAACGCGGAAATCGCCGCCTACTCCTTGCCGGGTGGTTCGGCTTACCACGACGGGAACCCGGACAACCCCGACTACGCCTGCACGATCGGCTTGAACGTCAACAACTCCTCAGGCGACCGGGTAGCGATCACGGCCGGGCACTGCGGCAAGGTCGGAGAGACCGAGTATGTCTCCGCCCAGCTCGGCACCATCAACCGGCGCGTCTTCGGCAGCGGCGGCGACTACGCGGTGATCGGCAAGGCCACCGGGACCCCGTACACGCTGCCTCCTCGAGTCATCACGGCCAAGGCCAACGGCGAGACCTTGCCGGTGCGCAAGGTCGGCACCCCGGTCTCGGGTGACTACATCTGCTGGACTGGCGGCAACAGCACCTACACCCACTGCGGGACGATCTTCCAGACCAACGTGGCCACGAGCTACAACGGCGTGACGGTCCAGAACACGTTCCGACTCACCGGCTGCGCCCATCAGGGTGACAGCGGCGGCCCGATGTTCTATACCGCCCACGACTCCGCGACCAACTCGGACTACGCCGTCGTGGTCGGCATCTTCGTGGCGCTGTCGAACGAGTCCAACTGCGACGCCCGGACCGTGGTTGGCCAGCCGATCATCCCGATCATGAAGGACTTCAACCTCACCCTGCCGTGACCGTCCGATCGTTAGCGCCTCTGGGGCCGCACCAGGTTTGGTGCGGCCCCGTGGGTGACCGGCCCCGTCGCGGCGGCATGGCTCCGAAGCCAGTAGTGCCGCCGCAGTCCGCCAGCGACAGCGCCTCTCAGGCGCCGCCCGCACTCCCGATCAGAGTCCGCACCTGGTCGAGCACACCGGCGTCCAGGTAGCTGAAGCTTTGGGGTATCGCTGGCCGTGGGTTGAGTTCGGCAAGCTCCACGGGGTGCGACAGTCGCTGAGGCTGCTCAACCCGGAGCGCGACCGCGTGTTCGTGGTCGGCAAAGTAGGCGAGGAAGGCGGGGCGCCCGATGGCTCACCGCCGTCGCCCGCCGCTCGCCCGGCAAGACCCGAGGTATGCGGCTTCCGGTACGCAGTGTTTGCCGTAGCATCCACCCGCGCCCGGCACGCCCTGACGACCCGCCCGGGGGTGGACCCGGTTCACCTTCGGCACCTGGCTGGACGACCACACCGCGGCCTCGTTCACCTTGGGACAGGTCGACCGGCTCGGGCGACGGGTGGTGGACGCCGTACCCGCGCCGCTCGGCGTGCTGTTCGCCGGGTGGCGCCGTCTCACGCACGCGAGTCCGCGGCGGGACGCGCGGGTCTGACCATCCACCTGCTCCGCGAGCTGAGGGGCGCGGCCCACCTCTGCGCCATCGCGGCGTGCGGGCTGTCGCCGTTGGACGCGATCCTCGCTGCTCCGCCCCCCTCCGCGACCGGGAGCGGCCTACGCCGAAACGGATGGGATGGGTCGGTGCGTTCCGCGACCCGGCCGGGGTGCGTCCCGCGCCGCATCCCCCGGGACACACCGGAGGCGCCCTACTCTGCTCGGATGAACGGCTTGTCTCGAAAAAACCGGATCTCGCTAGCCGCGTTGACTCTACTTCTCGCGGTGGCCCGCCTGCTGACGGATCGCAACGACGCGGGGGGCCCTTGGACCATCGTCGCCGCGATCGCCCTCGCCGTCATACTCTTCGTGCTCATCGGGAGCCTCGTAGTGCGCGTCATGAGGCGGCGTCGCCTCCAGACGCTGCCGGTCGTCGATGAGGTTCGTCGCCAGGGGGCGACGGCCTTCATGTGCATCAAGGACCTCGATCCGGAGTACCTCGTCGTGTCCGTCGGCGCGCACAAGGACCTGACGGTCGCCCGGGTCCAGAAGGGCACCGCGGTGCCCTGGCTGACGTTCGGGGCGACGACGTACCAGCTGAGCCATCTTGCGCCCGGCACGTCGGCGCCGCGACTGCGGGTGCAGTCGCGGGAACAGTCTTTCGACCTGAACGTGATACCCGACGCACCCATGGCCGTCCGGCCGACGGCCGAGCAGCGCGCGCAGATGGACGCGGCGATCCAGCAGCTCATCACGGCCAGCCGCTGAGCCCCGCTCAGGGGTCGATCCACGTCCAGGTGCTCATGATGGCGTCGAAGAGCTCCACCGACAGCCGCGTCGACTGGCTCGCCGGGTCGCCGTCGCCCACCGTGCTGAACATGACCCCGATCCACGACCCCGGGCTCTGGGGCGCGGGCGTCAGGTAGTCGACGGACACCGTCGGCACGTCCACCTCGGGCACCACGTCGGGCGGGTGGACCCGCTCGGTGCGGACCCAGATGCTGTTGGCGGTGTGGACCGCCCGTGCGGCGGGGCGCTCCAGCATCTCGCCCATGACGAGCGCGGGATAGTTCTCCGCCGTCACCTCGGCCGGGGGCCGGACGTCCGGCTCGACCTCGGCGACGATGAACGACGACCCGTTGTGGAAGCCGTGCCAGGTCTCGGTGGGGAGGAACAGCTCGATGCCTCCGCTCTCGCGAGCCTGTTCGAGGGCCCCGCTGATCCTGCGGGCCAGGCTGCGTCGCATCGGCCCCACCTGGTCAGGCGGCATGTCCCGGGGCAGTTGCTCCATCGCCCGGTCGACCAGGCCCATCACCTGCTGCTCGGCGCCGCCACGGTTGCCCAGGTCGATGTGTGTCCAGGGCGGGGGGATCACCACTTCGTACGCGTGCACCTCAGTACCCCCGGACCCCGACGGACAGCTGCGCCAGCTCGTGGCCCAGGTCCGCACCGCGGGCCAGGTCGACGGTCGAGGTCGACAGCAGCAGGCACTCCTGCTTCTCGGGACGCAACCAGAACACCACGTCGTGGCGCTGGACCTGGAAGGCCGCACCGGCGGTGACATCCACGATCGCCCACAGATGGTGAGCCGGCCCCGAGGCGGTCTCCAGGCGGCCGAGCTCGATGGAGCTGCGGACCGGCCAGTTCTCGGCCAGGCCCCGGGCGAACGAGTCGGGGGTGGTGTCCCTGGCGACGCCGGCCACCCTCAGGGAGGCGACGGCCGCGGGGACGATCTCCGACGGATCGTCGTACCGGACCCACATCGCGACCAGTGGAGCGGAGTCGTCCGACGACTGGCGCGCACGCGACGCAAGAGTGGCCAGCAGCGGGATCGCGGACTCGTCCTGGTCCGGGATGCGCTGGCCCAGGTCGATGCGCAAGGCCTCGTCGGGCAGGTCGGTGCGCACAGGCGTCCAGCCCTCGAGGCCGTCGACGTCGAGCTGCCACACGGGGCTATCCCCCATGGGACTCGCCACCCTCGCTGGGACCCGCGAACCATACGAAGGTGTCCCTGGCCAGGTGGAGGTGGTCGATCACGTTCACGGCGACGTTCAGCTGTGAGAGGTGCAGCGCTCTCGTGGCGATGCTGCTCACCGCGGGGAAGTTCTCCATCGCGCGCAGCGAAGCCATGGTCTGGGCCAGCTCAGCGTCCCCGGCCAGGATCCTCATCCCGAGGTTGCCAGGGACCTCGATCGCCCGGTCCACGTTCTCCACGGCCTCGGCGATGTTGGTGGCCCGCTGCCCCTGGGCCCAGAGCTTCAGCGGGTTGGAGTCGCTGACGATGCGCAGCGCGTTCTTGACGTTGACGGCGAGCCCGTCCTCGGCCGCCGTGGTCGCGGCGGACCGCAGCGCCCCGCCAGCCAGGCTCTCGCCGCCCTTGGCTGCGGCGCCGAGGTAGCGCCCGGCGCCGAACGTCACCAGGCTCAGCGCGTCCAGGGCGATGGTGCCCCAGCCGACGCCATTGACTCCGGCGTCCATCTCGAGACCGTGCGCGGCAAGGAGTGCCCCGGGCAGCACCAAGGACGCGGCGAGGTCCACGGCGGTCGCGACCGCGGCGAATGTCTCGGGCGCGAGGCCCACGAGGGGGACCAGTCCTGCGCCGCCCGTCGCGATCACCAGGGCAACCAACGCGGCCAGGATGGCGGTGAGCTCAATGACCCGGACGATGATCTCGATCAGGTGCGCGTGGTCGTGCACCCACTTGCGCACGTGCTGGTCCCACCAGCTGTCCTTGACCTTGTCGTGGGCGGCGGCGTCGATCCTCTCGGCTACCCGCTTGGCGATCGAGCGGGTGTACGCCAGCTCGTCCTCAAGCTGACGGGTCAGGTGAGCAAGCTGGTCCTGGGCGCTGGAGTATCGGTCGGCGCGGTGACGGTCAGCGAGCCTCTCGGCGTCCGTCGCCGTGCTGGGCAACGGTCCAGACGACTGGTTGGCCATCATCGCGCGGTGCTCCTGCTCGGCCTGGGCTAGCAGGCTCCCGGTGACACGTCGCCCCTCGGCGAGGGCCGGCCCCCAGACGGCCAACTGCTCGGCGACGGTCTCGAACCGGTTCTGCACCTTGGAGAGCTCGCTCGAGATGTCGTTGGCACTGGAGGCCAGGCCCTCGGCGTACTCACCCTTCGCGTCGCCGTGGCCGATCGCGCGAAGCTTGCTGATCTGGCTGTTGATCGTCTCGGCCACGGACGTGTAGTGCCGCGACTGCAGGTGGACCTCGTAGTCGTCCCCGGGCAGGGGGTCGGAATCGTGGCCGAGCAGCGACCAGTCGCCGGCGCGCGCGCTCACTTCCGGTGCACCGAGACGCTGTGGGTGAGGGCTTGCGCGTTGTGCCGGTCGGCGTCCTTGAAGCTCGTCAGCGTCTTTTCGATCTTCTCGCAGCCGCTCTGGATCAGGTCGGACAGCTTCGCGCGGTGGTAGCCCCAGTTGGTAGCGAAGGTGTGCATCGCGGAGGAGACGTTGTCATCACCCCAGCAGTGCGAAGCGTCGGAAACGGCGGACTCAAGGCTGTCGAAGACCTGCTTGATCGACGCCAGGTCGGACTTCGACGACTCCAGCAGGTCGTAATCGACTACAAGATCGCTCACGTCTTCTCTCCCCCGATGGAACGATGCCAAGGTTGCCGACGGCAATCTACAGTGGGCGATCGAAGCCCGCGGGCGTTCCCGCCGACGGGTCGCCCAACGCCTCACACGCCATGAGCGGCCACGGAGGCTACCCGTTCTCAGGACACGGTTGGTGTGGTGGATCACGCCGCGCCGTCGGCGGCGGTGTGAAGTTCTCGAACGCGTGCGGGAGATTGATCAACGCCAAGTCAGGCGGCAACCAAGCGATCATCGAGGCGTGTGGCGCGGAGCGTCATGCGGCCATTGATCGGCAGCACCCCTGGACGACATCGACCAGTCAGGCGCTTGAGGCCGTTCGGCTCTATGCGCCCGAGAACGTAGTTGAGCTGGCCGACGCAGCGTGGAGTGCCATTCACAACGGCGGCAGCCTTCCGGCCGTAACCGCCATTGATGCATTCGAGGACGCGGTACTCGACGCGTTGGCAGACCTGCGCGCCGAGACTCGAGCCACGGCCGGCCTTATGTAGCCGCAAGGCGCCGCCAGGCCTGGGTTCGGCGCATGACCGTGGAATGGGAAAAGGTACTCGTTCACTCGGTGGATCCGGTGACCTTGGGGCAGTGGTGGGCCGGGCTTGGTGCGTCAATCTGGGCGAAGTGACGCACGCTCATCAGCGGATCAGGGAGCGTCTGGCTGGGTGCACCCAGGCGAGGCCTCTTCCGGCAGCGACTTTCTGGCTCAGTCGACCACGATCGGCTCCACCGCATGGAACATCAACCCTGAGCGGCACCGCGAAAGAGATCGACACCCCCACACCGATCCGACGTCAGTGGAGCACTGTGAGCCCGTCGATGGCGACAGCCCTGCTGTTGACCGTGCGGAGCACCACGGTGCCGGCCCGGGTGGTCGGCTCCAGTGGCAACCAACGCAGCTGCCGATAGGCAGTGCGCGCGGAGTAGAGGTTGACCCGGCCGACCAGGACGCCGGCGTGGTAGACGTCGACCGCGCCGCAGGTCGGACACGTGGCGAGGACGAGGACCAGCCGGCGACCCTGGACGCCGGGACGGGTTAGTGAAACTCCGGCGCGCGCGGCGCGCGAGTAGGTGCCGTAGCCGTAGGCCGTGGACGTGCCGCGCACCCAGCCGCTGGACGCGGTTAGCGCGCGGTCGTCGAGGGCGACGGTGGTGCATCGCTCCGAGCTCCAGGCACCCACGTTCCCCGCGACGTCCCCGGGGCGGACCGAGAAGCAGTACTCGTACCCGGGCGCCAGGCGAATACTCATGGAGCTGCCGTGCAGTACCTGCCAGCTCGACGGGTAGGTGTAGCCGCCCAGCGGACCGGACGGCCCGGCATACCGCTCGCGCACCGCAACGGACGCGAGGCCCGAGCCGCCGCTGTCCGTCGCTGTCCAGCCGAGGGTGACCGCCGGGCTGGTGAGAATCGGCGGGGGCGCTGTCAGCGAAGCTGTCGGGGCCGTGGAGTCGACCTGCCAGGACTGGCTCACCGGCGCGGACTGGTTCCCGCTGGGGTCCGTAAAGCGCGCGTATGCCGTGTGGGCACCCGCGGCCAGGCCGCTGATCCTCCACGTGGAGTCGCAGGCGGTCCAGGTCGCCGCGTCGTCCAGACGGCACTCGCGCCGTAACCCGCCGACGGCGTCATCGGGATCCGTACCGACCACGGCGAGTGACGTGGTTGGTGTGGTCCACGCGGGGGAGGTGAGGGAGGCCTCCGGGGCGGCGGAGGGGGTGTCCAACCAGGTCAGTGCGTTGCCCCCGGCCAGGGTTCGGGTGAGCACGGGGGCCGCGGTCAGGTCGTAGACGTAGGTGCGTTGGGGCTGACCGTACGTACCCCCGGTGGCGGCCAACCATCGCCCGGTGGGGTCCCAGGACAGCGCGTTCAACCCGGGAAAAGCCCCGATGAGGGTGGACGGCCCGCCAGACAGCCCGGTCAAGCGGAGCTCGTCGTGGTCATAGTTCCACTTGAGGTAGGCCACCCTGCCGGTGCGGGACACCGCCGGACTGCGCGCCCCTGCCGTGTCCGGCACGGTGGCGCGAACACCGGTGGCTGGGTCGATACGCACCAGTCCGGCGCCGGAGTCCTCCCCCGCCAGGAGGGCCGTCCCGTCAGGGGTCCAGCTCGGTCCGGACAACCCGTCGGACGTCGGCACGGTGCTCACCGAGCCCGGGCCGATCGGGACCAGGACCAGGCTCGAGGGCCGCGTCACGCTCTGAAAGGTCCCGGGTGCGTGCAGGACGACGCGCGAGCCGTCCGGGCTCACCGATACCCCGTCGTCGGGGACGACGGAGTCGTTGTAGAACACACCCGACAGCTGGACGCCCGATGGCGAGTACGACAGCGTGTCGCCGTTGCCCCGCTGCACCACCACCCTGTCCCGGGTCGGTGAGACTGCCACGCCATTTACGGCGGTCGCGGGGCCGAACAGACCACCGTCGGTCGTGCCGCCGTCCGGGTCGATCGCACGCACCCCACTGCTGGTCGCGACCAGCAACCAGCGACGGGGAACGGTGACCACCAACGGCGAGGACGCGATGTCCCGACCGTCGTCAGTGTGCATGACCACGTGCAGCGTGTGGCTTCCGACAGGCAGCGCGAGCAGGGCGCCAGCGCGGGTGTAGTCCGCGTCGGTCTTGAAGAGGACGACGCGCGAGGCGCCGTCGCCCTCCTCGATGCGCCAGCCTCCGACCAGCCTGCTGTCCAGCGTGGTCGGGGCCGCCCACGTCACATCCACCCGGCCCGGCCTGCCAGTGGCCGCCACCTGCTGGGGCCCTGAAAGGGTCGCCGGCTGTTGCCCGACGATCCGGCCGAGCTCTAGCTCACCGCGGTCGGACTCAAGAGCCAGGAAGCCGTTGCCCTCCCGCGACCCCGCGGCACCAGCGGTGTACTGAACGGTCACGGTGCACGTCTGCCCGGGAGCGAGGGTCACCCCGTCGCAAGAGGAAGCAGTCAAGGTCAATGGTTCGACCGTCGACAGGTCCCCGGCGAGAAGACGCGCGGCTCCCAGGGTGACACCCTGCGTGCCGGTGTTGACGACCGGCACCTCTCGCGTGACGGCGTCGCCGGGCTGGGCCTCGAGGACGGTCGTAGACGCTGTGCCCACCGCATGGAAGCCGTCCGGGGTCTGCCACCGCAGCTCGACGCTGAGGTGGTGGCCATTGCCGCAGGAGAAGTCGGCATCGAGGGCAACGGAGGCAAAACCTCTCATGGCCGGCGCGGACCGGCTGACGTGGGCGGTACCCGAGGGGGCGTCACCACCCGGCGTTGTACAGCGGGCACCGGACGCAACGTCCACAGCCACCTGGCCCTCACCCGACCCCAGGGTGTAGTCGCCGTCGGGCAGGTCTTCGGGAAGGGTGAGCGACGAGGCCGGCGCACCCCCGAACGTCGTCCGCCAAGCTCCGTCCTGTGTCAGATGGACGTCTGATCCGGGGATGACTTGGGTGGTCACCCGGTCCGTGGGCAGCTCGCTCCCGTTCTGGTCCCAGAGCATGGTCAACACGTTGCGGGCTGACGCGTAGGGGCCGTCCCAGGCCGGGACGGTGGCAGACACCAACCCTGACTCGGGGCTGTCGCCCGCGCTGTTCTGCGCCACCACGGTGTAGCTCGCGGGCACCCCGGCGGGCAGGGTCGTGTCCTGGGCCGCCCCGAAGTTGTCGTAGGACAGGGCCGGCACGGACCAAGTGCGGTCCATGCCGCTGGCGGAGCGGTGGATGAGGTACGACGTCGGCGCCCCGGCCGTCGAGGTCACCGAGCCGCGCCACCACTGCACCTCCACGCCGTCAACGCCGGCGCGAGCGGTCAGGTTGAAGGGCGTCGAGGGCGGCCCGGCCAGCGCCGTGGCCGCAAGCGCGGGCGACGAAGTCGAGCCGGCCAGCAGTGCAGCCCCCTGCATCACCAGGACCACGAAGAAACCACCCGCGCTGCGGCGCCAACTCATCGACTCATCCCCCAGAAGGCGCGGCATCCAGCCGCAGCGGGCCGGCCCAGCGACCGGTCGAAGGAATCGTAGTTGCCGGCGACCTCTCTTGCCGGTTGGCCGGGCTAACAGGTCAGAGCGGACCGGAGCCTCGCTCGGTCACGTTCCGCCAACAGGCCGAGAGCTGGTCAGGACTCAGCAGCATGCCCCACCGCTCAGGTGACCTGCTGTCCTCGGCATCGTCCCCAGGGAGCTGGTGAAGTACTACACGACGTCAGGCCGATGGTGCACCAGGTTCTAAAGCGTTGGCGGGGGCTCGGCTGGATCAGCGCTGGACAGTGGCCTGGTAGGTGAACAGCTCGGTGCCGTTGCCCTCATCGCCGTTGTCGGGAGCGGCCCACAGGGTGAGCTGGTTGCCGCGGGCGGACATCTTGACCGGGTTGCGGGTCATGACGTGCCCGGCGGTGGACCACTTCTGGAAGGGCACCTCGCGCAGGATGTTGTGGCTGCGCAGGTCGATCATGGTCAGGCCGCCGAGCTCATACGTGCCGTTGGACCCGCCGGCGGTGGGGGTCTGGGGCAGGTTGGTGATGCCGCCGCAGATCATCTTGGCCGAGGGAACGTACTGGCAGTCCTGGTGGTCGGTGAAGAAGCTGGGGTTGTCCCAGGTGCGCACCTGCTGGCCCTGCAGCGTCCAGTCATAGAAGCGACGCGAACCCCAGCTGTTGCCGACCAGGTGCCCGGTGGTCTGGTCCAGGACGATCCCGCCGATGTGGTCCTTGACCTCGAACTGCTTGGTGACGCCGAGGGTCTGGGCGTTGACGCGGTAGATGATCGCGCTGGAGTTCGGGCGGTACTGGGCGACCGGGACCCAGACGTTGGTGCCGTCGTAGGAGATGCCGCCGGGGTGGTACATGTCGCCCTCGCCGAGGGTGATGTCCTTCTGCAGGTGGCCCTGACGGTCCATGACGAACAGGTGGCCGAGGCCCCTGCCGGGGGTGCGGTCGTACCCGCCGACCGGGCTGGGGTACTTCTGGGTGGGCTCGATGATCTGGACCGAGGACAGGAACAGGTGATCGGGGGTGATCGCCAGACCCTCGGTGTGGTAGGTCGGGAAGTTGAGCTTGATCTTGTCGACCTGGTTCCACACGGTGTTGCGGTCCACCGCACTGAAGTCGCGGGCGAGGTCCCCGTCGCGGCTCGGCAGCGTGGGTGCGCCCCGGGTGGCAGCGTTCGCCGACGCCGCCCCTGCGAGGAGAGCGGCCATGGCAACTGCCCCAGCAATCGTGCGCAAGGTCGGGCGCTTCACCGGTCTGTCTCCTTCGTCGGATCCTCAGGGCTACCGACGGCACGGTAGGCAGGCAGAGTGAACGCACGGAGACCGTCAATTGGCCAGCAGGCAAGGACCACCAAGAGTGCAGCGTCAGCCCGAGCGCTCAGAAGACACCGGTGCAACTGTGCCATAGGGGCTCTATTGGTCGACTGCTCCTCAGGAGCGCAGCCACGACAGGCTCGCCTGTGCAGCGCAGAAGATTGCGGGCCTGTTGCGTGGAACGTGAGGCAGAGTGGGGCATGCGGTCGGATGATGGACGTGTGACGGTTGAGTTGCTCGTCGTGCGGGATTGTGCGCACGCGGAGGCGGCCGGGATCGTCCTCGCCCACGCGTTGGCAGCTGAGGGTCTGGCCCCTGATTTCGAGGTCGTCCTGGTGGACACTGCCGAGCAGGCTCAGGCTCGGCGCTTTGTGGGGTCGCCGTCCTTCGTGGTTGACGGGCGGGACCTGTTCGAGAGCCCGGACGCTGTGCCTGGCGTGGCGTGCCGGGTGTACGGGACGGCGCGAGGACTCTCGGGGCTGCCCGATGAGTCAGAGCTCCGGTTGGCGCTGAGGGCGGCGCTGGAGGACTAGCCACGCCGCCACCCCCGGGCTCCCCAGGAGCGCGTGGCGGTGTGCGATGACGGCGCGCCGCCGCTGCTGCCAACGCGGCCGGCCCTGGCGTGGTCTGGCGGAAGGTAATCATGTGGAGGATCGAGGCGGCATCGGCGAATTGCTCGAGATGAGGTAGCGGCTCGGGCCTGGTCGGAGTCTCACGATGCCGCCTGCCTCAAGTCCGGATGGGGCGACCCAACTGCGATTGCGGCATGGGTGGAGGGATGACGGAGGACAGCGCTCACCCGTCCGACGACATTCACGAGCGGGCTTGCACCCGGACCGACGCCCTCGACGCCGCCTCGCGGAGCGTGGACAGGCGAAGCCGGGCCAAACCGGCAGTCCTGGATGGGCGGTTCTCAGAGGAAGCTGATTCAACACCCCACGTGCGACGTGCGGGCTTGGCGCACCCGCGGCGTCCGGCCCGCCAGGCATAGCAGCGAGGCGAGACCGGACGCCGACCCCGGGCCGCGGGGTCGCATCGCCTCGGCGCCGGAGTTGTGGGTGCCGTGACAGGGTGGAACATGTGAGCGGCCTGTGTCGTCCGCCAAATCGCGCAGACGCCCCGGGTGGCCGCGGCGGGTGCTCTTTGCGGCGGCAGGGCCGTGCCCTGGCCGCCACCGGTCAAGAGCGCGCACTTCGAGGTCGGCGGGTTCCTCGGAGAGATCTGCTGGCGCGCACCTGGTCGGCTCCGTGGACGGTGCGGCGGTCGCGGCCGTGCCCGCCGTGCCAGTCCAGACACAGGACCGTGGCGTCGTCGCTGAGGAGCTGCCCGGTCACTTCGAGGACCCGGTCGGCCATGGCCCGAACCGCCTCTCGCGGGTGAAGCATCCGCGTCTCCCTGATCACCTGGGGGAGGTCGAGCCCGGCGGCGTTGCGCTCGAGCATGCCGTCGGTGACCAGGACGAGCCGGTCCTCTGGCTCCAGAGTCAGGCGGCTCCCGCGGTACACGGTCTCGGGGAACAACCCCAGCGGGAGGTCCACCGGCAGTTCGACGGCGGTGACCTGTGACCCGCGGTGAAGGAACGGCGCATGGTGACCGGCATTGACCAGCTCGATTGATCCGGTACGCAGGTCGAGCCGACCGACCACTCCGGTGACGAAGTCCTCGAGCCGGCTACTGGCTGCATGCTCGGCCAGGGCCCGGTTGGCTGACGTGACCTGTTCGAGCAGCGATGCGCCCTCGTTGCGGGTGTTGCGCAGACTTCCCACGCACAAGGTGGCGTTCAGGGCAGCGGCCACGCCGTGCCCCATCGCGTCGGTCAACGACAGGTGCAGCACATCCCGGGCCAGGCTGAAGTCGAACGTGTCGCCGGCGATGCCCGATGCTGGCTCCAGCCACCCTGCCAGCGTGAATGCGCCGGCCTCACAAGTCTGCGGTCCGGCAAGCAACCGGTGCTGGATCTCCGCGGACAAGCTCAGCGGGCGAGTGCGCTGTCCCCACTCATACATGTCGGTATGCCGCCGGTTGGCGATGACCACGAAAGCCAGCAAGTGCGCGAGCCGGGCGATCGCGTCCACCGCCCCGATGTCGGGTTCGTCAGGAACAAAGAGCTCCAGGAGACCGATGGCCTCGCCCCGCTCGGTCACAGGGGCGAGCACCCGCCACTGGGCCGCCCGCCCGGATCCCTCGGGAGGCGGTCCGGGCGCGAGAACCTGCACCTGCTGGGTGCGCACCGCCTGCTCTGCCGGCCCTCCGTCAAGAGGCAGCGCCGTCGCGGACTCCTCACCATCGCGCCGTTCCCCTGGCGCCAGCGGTGTGTCGCCGTTCGACTGCCCTGAGCTCACCAAAGGGACATGCGCGAGGCGGACCAGAGCCCGCCCTGAAAGGTCGGCGATGAGGAAGGACACCGCGGTGGCGCCCAGCGCCAGCCCGAGCTCACGGGTGACCGCCTCGACAGCCTCAACCGGCGAGGCAGCCTCCGCGGCATCCAACACGCTCGTCAGCGCGCCGAGACCACGTCCCCGCTCCACTTCCGCAGCATAAGCGCCCTCGAAGACTCATCGACCCCACAGAAGACGCAGGGCCGCGCCGACTGCCCAGCGTTTCAGCCAACGGCCTACGGGCTGCCCCTGCGATCCGCTGGCCCGCCTCACGCACGACGACTTGGTTGGCCACATATCGTCCACAGAAGGGCTCCGCGTTTTCCAACACTTGTCCCCAGTTTGTCCACAGGCACGACTTGGCAGGGGTGATGGGCAGGATCCACGATGCCGACGAGCGAGTGGACGACGATCTTTGGAGGCCAAATGGCTGAGTCAAGGCAGGCGCGTCATCGAACTTTCACTGTGACGGCGAGCCACCGCAGCAGTGGCGGTGCCAGGCGTCGGCGTGGAGCTACCTGGTTGGGTCAAGCGGCAGCAACGGCGTGTGCGAGCGTCATGGCAGGCCTGCTACTGGCCCGGCTTGGGATGCGTCTGGGCCTGCCGAGCCACTGACATGAGCGGTGGCTTCTGCCGCGCCGGTGGCGTTGAGGGCTGGACAGTGGCAACACCCCGGCGCAGAGAGGAGTCGTAGTTCCCGGGCTGGTGGTGGCCGAGACGGGCTGCCCCGTCCCGGAGGAGGCTGCGGCATACTGGCGCCTCGGCGGGTCGCGGGCCGACCGAACTACACGGGTGTTGCCCCGAGGGTTCTCCCGATTAAAGTCCCCACCCCCGGGCCTCTGGGGGATGCGGACTTTAACTCTGACCTGCGGATACTTCTTCTTCGGGATTGGGTCGCACCGGTCAGCGGGAACGCAGGTGGCCCGTTTCCAGAACGGCGTCCCGTCGCCTCCCTAGCCGGACCGTCCCCTCCGTACAGGCCTGCGGGCTCTTGAGGGATCCTCCTGTTCTTTGCGCAGCCGGGCGTTTTCGCGCTCCAGGTCCAAGACCATGACGATGCCGGCGAGGTTGAGACCGGCCCCGAGCAGGTCGCCGATTCGGCGCAACCGGTCCAGGTCGTTCGAGCTGTACCGGCGGGTGCCTCCTGCGGTGCGCTGGGGTTCGAGGAGACCGCGGGCCTCGTACAGGCGAAGGGTCTGCGGACCCATGCCGACAAGTTCGGCGGCCACCGAGATGCCGTATACGCCGCGGTCGCCGTCGGGAGCGGGCGCTGTCATGGCGGGGCCGTGGGGCCGTCCCTTCTCGCGAATTCTCTGGTCGGGCTCTTGCATCAGTATGTCGGCAGTGCTACAAGAAATCTATAGCGCAAACCACAGATCCCGAACGGGAACGGTGGCGCACCTGGAGCATCAGAAGAGACGCGATGGAGGTGAGGATGATGCTGATGCGCACCGACCCCTTCCGTGAGCTGGACCGATTGACCCAAGAGGTCTTCGGCCCGAACGGCACCCTGGCCCGGCCTACGGCGATGCTGATGGACGCCTGGCGGGACGGGGACCTCTTCCATGTCGAGTTCGACCTGCCCGGGGTCAGCGAGGACTCGATCGACATCGATGTGGAACGCAACGTGGTCACAGTCAAAGCCGAGCGCCCGGCGCGGGCCAGTGACGCCGAGCTGCTCGCCGCGGAACGGCCGCGGGGGGTGTTCAGCCGCCAGCTCGTGCTCGGTGACAACCTGGACACCGAGCGGATCGAGGCCAGCTACGACTCCGGGGTGCTGGCCCTGAAGATCCCGGTCGCCGAGCATGCGAAGCCGCGCAAGATCGAGATCAGCAGCAGGGCCGCGGGTCGGCAGGCGATCACCGCCTGACCTGGTGGTGAGCCTTATGGCCACGGCCCGCGCCGACCAGGACCACGCCGCGGACAGCCTGCACGAGGAGTTCCTCGAGCTGGTGTGCGGGGACGAGCAGCTGCTGCGAGCTGAGTTCGACGCCATCATCGCCCAGGAATGGGGCAGTCGCCCCCCTCCGGCTCGTCCACGCGCTCCGTGTCCGGCGACCCGCCCCCGTCGGTGGGCGCGCCCCACCCGGACCCTGGGGTTGCGACCGCGACGGCCCCGGCACCCCGGTATCGGCGGGTGGAGCCGGCAACGCTCACCGCCCGGCGCCGGCCGGCATCCCGCCCACCCAGAACCGCACCGAAAAGCAAGGCCGCACGAAGGTAGGTGATCGCCCGACACGGCATGCTCGCGGGACTCTCGCCTGGGCCGCTGTTCGATGCACCGCGCCCGACGCACGTTGCGCGACGCCCACGCCTTGACGGCGTACCGTTCGCGGCCCAGGCGAGGCCAACCACCAGCACCCGCCCCAACCACACCCCGGCGCTGTTCCCCCGCCCGCCGCGGCGGCGGGACCCCACCCGGACGATGACCCTGGAGGGTGACATGAGGCTCAACGGCAGCGACCCGTACACCATCCTGGGGGTGGCCCGGAACGCGACCGAGGAGCAGATCCGGCGCGCCTACCCCACATTGATGCGCCAGAACCATCCCGATACGCGCCCGTCAGGTGACCCGACCCTCGGGGCAGCCTCAAACACCACGCTCGAAAGGGCGATCGCCGCCTACGCGATCCTGGGCGACCCGGCCAGCCGGGCCGAGTACGACCACCGGACCAGCGCGCAACACCCCAGGGCTGCGCCCTGGGGTGACCCGGGGCGCTGGGGCGGCCCTGGGATGCGCTCGTCATCTGGCGCACCCGACCAACCGCCGATCCAGGCTGGCCCTGTGCGCTGGCACCGCCGCAGCGGATAGACACGGACCTGGAATCCTCCTGAGCGCCACATGGGCGACCCTCCGTTGCAGTGCCTACCCCGCATGCAACTCGTGTCACTCAGTTAACGACCGCGGACTTGGGCGTCCCGGCTGAAACAACTGATTGCCGGGCCTGCCGTCGTATCAATGAGAAGCGGGACCCTCGCTGGACCGCCTCGACCTCACCACCGACCCCGGCGCCCCATTCCCGAAGGGCTTCATGAGCCCAAGCCCCGCGTGTTCCCGGCTCGTACTCCTCGCCACTCTTTCCCCGCACCAAACCGGGGTCGCTCCACCCTGCCGTCCATGAATGAGGTGAGGATCAGCGCCTGTGGCCCGTGCGAGCGCGCCGGGCCGGGATGCGTACGCGCAGGGCCATGGGCCGAATGCCAAAATGCAGCGGCGGCTTCAGGTCCACCGCCTCCCCGTCTATGCCGGCGGGCACCAGGCTCGGGGCGCTGACGTCCATGTGGGGCGTGCTCCAGGCCCGCCCCGGTGGATGCGGACCGTCGTCCGGTGTATCGATGATGAGCACGCCCAGCTGGCCGCCGTCGAGCGAGGCGCGGGTGCCACGAGCGGGAGGGCGTTCCAGCGCGTAGGGGTTGTTCGAAACAAGTACCAGAGCCAGTCGGGCATGCTCACGCCCCGCATCGTCGACGAGGTGCAGCGCAGGCACCCGCCGGCTCGGGCCGAGCACCCTCTGCGCCGTCTCGAGGATCGTGCGCACTTTGGCATCGCGATAAGCCGCCTGCCGCACGGCCTCACCGTAGATGCCGAGCGAGACGTTGTTGAGGAAAGTTCGACCGTTCACCTCGCCCACGTCGATGCGCCGTTCTACTCCCTCGATGTACGCATCCAGTGCACCGGGCACGTCCTTCCGATCCACTCCCAGGTCCGCCGCAAAGTGGTTTCGAGTTCCTGCCGGTACGCAGATGAAGGGCAGCCCGTGGGCCGCAGCTGCGGCGGCCACCACCGCGAGGGACCCGTCGCCTCCCGCCATGCCCAACGCGTCCGCGCCACTTTTCACTGCCGCGTCGACCAGCGTCGTCAAGGATTGGCCGGGGGCCAGTGTGACGACGTTGATCCCGCGGCTGCGCGCGCGGTCCTCGACCCCGGCGCGAACCGCCAAACCGTTGCCAGATCGCGGGTTGACGAACAGCACCGGATGCAGCGGCGGGTCGACGCGCTGCCACCGATGCCAGGTCGGCCCCGGCCCAGGCGTGGGCAGGCTCATCGCAGACGTAGGGTGGGCGCCCCCAGCGACCAGCACTTGCTCGCATCTCTCAGCGAAGGACCGACGTAGTGCCGCAGGGGGAGGCCGGTTCGGCCGTTCGCGATTGCCATGGCGGCTCCATTGGACATCCGAGTGCCTCTCTGGCGGCACGTCGACGCCGACACGCTGTGACGAGCTGGTCTCGGCCGCGAGCGACGGCCAGCACACAGACTCTCTTGGCAGTTAACCACCGTCGGCGGGGCGCTGTCGTCCACGAATGTCGGGGATCCGCTCCGGCCCCAGCAACTAGACCCGTCCGGCGGGGACGTTCGTCCCTGTGAGCACCATCGGCTGCCTTCTTAGCGTGAGTGGGTCGAAGGCCACGGCCGTGGTTTGACCTCGTTAGACAGGAGTGCGGAGATGGCTCTCTCAGATGCCCTTACAACCATGTCCGTTCAAGCGAAGGATGCTGAGGATCAGTTCAAGGCCGCCCAGAGTGAACAGCGCGCCAAGTTGGAGCTGGCGATCTCCAAAGCGCGGGAGTCGGCCGAACAGCGGAGCCGGCACATGCGCTCCCAGGCCGACCAGACGAAGGTCGAAGTTTCCGCTTGGTGGCGCGACCTGCAGCATCAATGGGACGAGCAAGCACAGCAGGTGCGGTCCCACCTCGAGGCGAAGCGCGAAGAGCACGACGCCAAGCGTGCGGCCATCCAGGCTGACGTAGCCGAGGCTGACGCCGAGACCGCGATCAGCATCGCCATCGCCGCCATCGAGGAGGCGGAGTACGCCGCGCTCGACGCGCTTCTGCTCCGAGACAAGGCGAACGAGCTCGCCGTCGCCCAATGACCGCCCCGGGCACGGTCGCATGCTCGGCGACCGGACCGGGATCTTGGCACTCAGCCCGGAGACCGCGCATTAGAGGTTCGGATCGTCGCGTTTGGCCCTAGTCGAAGACCCGCGAGACACAATCGTGCCTAGCCCCTGCTGCTGGGCCGGACCGTGACACACCCGCTGGCAATCGGCACACTCCGACGATGAACGAGATGCCGGCGAACACCCTCTACCACCGATGGTTGGGCTGGCACGCCCTGGAACTGCGGCGGGCCGTCACCGTCGCCGTCTTTGGGCTCGTCGTCGCCGTCGTTCTGCTGCTCTTCATACCGTGGACCCTGGCGATGGTCGGCGGCTGGGACGCCGCGGCCTTCACGTTCCTGATGACCACATGGCCGATCATCGGCCGAGCGGAGGGGGCACGCGCAAAGTGGCTGGCCACCCGCGAGGACCCCACACGAGCCTCCTCCGCCGTGCTGTTGGTCGGTGCCACCCTCGCCAGCCTGCTCGGGGTTGGGCTCGCGATCCACCTGGCGGGGCGAGAGCGCGGCGCCCCACAGGTGATCCTGATTGGCTTGGCCATCCTGACCGTCATGCTTTCGTGGACCGTGGCCAACACCGTCTTCACCCTGCGCTACGCCCACCTGCACTTCGCGACGACAGTCCCGGGCATCGGCTTCGGCGACATGGGCGAGCAGGAAAGGCCCGGTTACCGCGACTTCGCCTACGTCGCCTTCACCATCGGCATGTGCTACCAGGTGTCCGACACCACCCTGCGCCACACCCGGATCCGGCGCACCGCACTGTCCCACGCCTTCCTGTCATACCTGTTCGGCGTCGTCATCGTGGCCGGCGCGGTCAACCTCATCTCAGGGCTCATCCGTTAAGCGCTGCCCCCGCTCGGTCACCGTGCCGGGAGGAACAACTGCCTCGACCAACGACCTCAACAGCGAGTTCCGGTCCGTGACCGTCTCTCGGACGGGCGAGATCGCGTGGACCTCCACGAGTGCCGACTGCTCCAGCGCCCTGTTCCCGGTCCCGCCCGGTGGCGGCACACCCAGGGTGGTCTGGCAGCCCCCGCGCTGCACCCTGTCCCGCCCGAGGTTCAGCCCGACCGGTCCTCCATCGCGGTACAGGTACGTGGGTACACCACACCGTGCGAGACCCCGCGTGGAGGCGATCGTGGGCCCCAATCACCGGCCGTCCTGCCGAGGCCCTCACCGGGGATCCGTTGTGCGGTGCCAGAGTCGAGGTTGAGAACATACCGGGAGGTCTGGGTGACCACCTCCCAGAGGCCACGGTTTCCGACGGCCTGAGGCATTCCGGCGTCGTACAGGCGCCGCCCGGCCCAGTTCCGCAGCGAGGCGGGGCGCACGTCCGCCTCCTGGGCGAGCCCGGCCAGGGTCAGGACCGCGCCGACCGCGTTGCACGCGGAACTCTTGCGCCGGGCACTCCAACGGGCAGGGTCGGTGAAGGAGCACCAGCCACTGCGGCATACTGGCCGCCGCGGGTGGGTCCGGGCCGGCGTGAACTACACGGGTGTTGTCCCGAGGGTTCTCCCAATTAATGTCCGGACCCCCCGGGCCTCTAGCTCAATTGGCAGAGCAGCGGACTTTTAATCCGCGGGTTGTGGGTTCGATCCCCACGGGGCCCACAAACTTGCAGGCCAACGCCACGAGCGACCCAAGAATCGCCCGCAGGAGCGTCGCGGAAGAGACGTGGGAAGAGACGTACGCGCTCACTGCCCGTCCTCCTCGACCGGTGCGATGAACAGAACCCGGTCCGGGTCGAAGGTGTCCAGGGCGGCCGCTACCGAATGGTGAACCGACGCAACGCGCTGTCATCGGCAGTTCCGTGCGTTCTAGGTGTCGCACATCAACTGGCGGAGATGTGTCGCATATCAGCCGCCGGAGGACACGTGCGCCGCATGCGAATCGGTTACGACTTTCCGTACTGGCTCAAGGCGCGGCTCCGCCGCGCACCCGGCCCAGCCACGCCCTCCGCGCTTCGCCGGTGGGACCCCGCGCTGCGGGCGGCGCTTCGCGCCGTCCTCGCGCACCCCACCGCTACGCGCTCACGGGCTACCCGGCCCGACACAACAATGAGGCGGGGCACCCAATCCACTCGGAATGCCCCGCCTCCCGCTCCTGCATCTCCAGCCGGCGCAGGCTCGCCGCCCCGGCACCAGAGACCCCACACACGAACTCACCCTCGATAGACGACCCCAACCTTCGTGGCCTCGTACGTCCGCTGGTCCACTTCGACCGGGTTGTCTCGGCCAGCGCGGTCGCGCACGTGAAGCGTGTAGGTCGTGCCTCTGCACGTGGCCCCCTGGTGGCCAGCCAACCCACCCACGTCGCCCGTCTTGCAGTTCGGCCCGGCCATCTCCTTACCGATCACCGTGCCCGTCACCGAGCCCAGGCTCAAATGCAACGACACGGCAATCACCGCGGCCGCCACAACGCCACCCAAACCGGCCCATCGCTTGATCGAGATCGATCGAGTCCCCACCATTTTCGCCCCCGCACCCATCAATGCCTCCCCCTGATAACCCCAAACACCTGCAGCATGGCACCGCCGCAGCCCAAAGGCGCCAAAATCCGGAAGGCCGCACACCATCACCCCACGAAGGACCCCTCGCCAACGGCAACCACCGGCTTCTACTGCGCTGGCGACGAGGAAGGGCGCAGGTGGCCGGCTAGTCGAAGTACCAGCTGCACCAGCCGACGGGGCTGGCTGCTCAACCCCGCCGACCCGGCCTCCGTACCCGCATCGCAGCGGGCCAACACCCAGCCACGAAAGTCACGGTCAATGCGCAGACCCGCATGGTCACCACAAGCGGCCCCTACGGCCGGCCCGTCATAGCGTCGACCGCGGCCTTGGCTTCGGCGACCGGGCCGGGATGCCGACGCACGTACAAGGCAATCGCCTGCTCCCGCTTGCCGGCCTCCAGCAGCTGCACCACCTCGGGATTGGCGGCTCGTTCCCGCTCCGGGTCGAACCCGTCCTGGTTCAAGCCTGTCCGGACGGCCACACGAGCCAAGGCCCGCCGTGCCACTCCCAGGTCGTACTGAAGCTTCCAGCACCACAGACCCAGCATCACGATCGGAAAGAGCACAAGCAGATACGGCATCAGGGCCTCCCAGGTCAGCGGAGATCAAGTCCCGGACGGACCCCGCCGCTGGGCAAGGTTTCGGATGAGGGCACGCACGACGATCACGCCGACGGTTCCCAGTGCGACCACGATCGATAGGACGATGAGCCCAAGGAACGCCAGGAGCAAGAGCAGAACGGCCCAGGCGAAGCCCGACCCGACACGGCACCCCTTCCACAGTCATTCCCAGAAAGCATCGGACGGCTACACACCGGGCGCATGGCCCTCCCTCCGACGACGCCACCACAGAGCGACCCCTGTGCGCACCAACGCCAACGACAGCCACAGCACCGCCAACCGGATCGGGTCGACCCAGCGAAACCGGTTCAGCGGATCGATGAGCACTGGCACTCCGAATAACACCAACTCGGCTAAGGCCAGGGGCGGCAGTTCGCCCCACCCAGCGCACCCAGCGCGGAAAGCCCATTCCAGCCACCTCGTCCCCCCCAAGCCAGCAAACGGCCAGAGCGTAACGCCGAAAACGTCCCCTCGCGGGGAATCAGCCCAAGCCGTTAAACCCTTCCGAAGAAGAGACGCTAGAAGAGACATCGCGACCCTCCGACCGCCGAATACCCACCACCGGAGAGGGCTCGATGAGCACGGAATCGGGCCGCTCAAGCCGTCTCCCGCAGGGCCAACGCGTTTTCCGCGGGTTGTGGGTTCGATCCCCACGGGGCCCACAAACATGCAGGGTGTCTTGCGCCAGTCATGCGAGGTCACCCAACCGAAGCCGACACGCTCGGCCGCCTTGGTCATCTCGGCGCGCGTGTTGGAGTGGCGCGCATGACCATTCAGCAGGTGGTCCGTCTCCTGCGTGACGAGAGCCTTGTCGTTTCCCGCACGGCGAGTGGCGTGTTCGTGCGCCAACTGACCGAGCGCCCCTGCCCCACCCCCGCGCCGCTGCTTGGCGCCATGGACCTGATGGACGCCACGGCCCGTGATGTCGTGTTCATCGGCGACTCGAGGGTGGCGCTGAGACTTGGCCTACGTGGTTGTTGCTTCTCGCTGATCTCCGAGCGGCAGACTCCAAGCGATCATGTCGAGGACGACCCTGAAGCCCAGTGACTGATAGACGGGTGCACCCAAGGGACTGGCGTGCAGCACCGCGACTGATGCTCCCCTGGATGCACCCCACCTGATGCCCGCCACGGTGAGCGCTGATGCGTACCCGTTGCCGCGATGGGGTGGAGGGGTGCCGACTCCGTACAAGCCCACTGAGTCTTGGTGGACAAACGCCATCGAGCAGGACACAGGGACGCCGTCGAGTCGGCCCAGGAACAGGCGGCACGGTGATTCCGCACCAAGTGCGAGGTGGCGCCAGGGCTCGAGCCAAGGGTGTTTGTCCCCCCGAGGTTCTATCCCGAACGACGCATCGAACAGGTCAGTCCATTCGCGCACCTCGGACTGCTTCACAACCTTCTGAATCGCCAGCTCTGCCGGCTGTGAGGGGAACCGGGTGTCCACTGCCACAGCCATCGCGGGCACAACCTCCGGGCGCCATCCCGCTGCGTCCAGATGCCGTTCAAGGTCGCCTGGGCCGCAACTCGGCGAAGTGGTCCACTGAGCCTTTGTCCCCACCTGCTGAGCCGCATGGCCGACAGATGCAATGCGCGCGTCAACGTCCTGGCCGAGGGCGCACCACGAGGCGCCATTGAGCCACGAATTTGATCCCGCGGTGTTGAACCACAGCAGGTCGGCGTCGTCGTTGACCACTGTCGTTGGATTACGAGCGAAGTCACGGTGCATCGCCCACACGTTGGCTTCAACGGGATGCCGCTCGATCACCTCGGGATCCAAGCAGCCCTCTTCCAATGCGCGCAATCATCCGGCCATCACGGCGCGACCCAACCGCCCCGGCATCGGCAGATCCATGCGCTCAACGTGTCTCACCTGACCCGACGGAGCGCGCCTCTGGCGCGCCGTCCTCGCCCGCGACCGTGGACCCACTCGGCTCAGGGCGGGTCGACCATGACATCGAGACGTAGCCGGTCACGGGTTCGTAGCCCGCCTTGGCGTACAGCGCCAGCGCAGCTGCGTTGTCTGACTCGGTGACCAGAGACAGGCGAGCCGCACCATCTGCAAGGGCGGCGTCGTGCACGGCGCGGAGCAAAGCCTCGCCGACACCGAGGCGACGGTGGCGAGGAGCGACGAACAGGTCTCGCAACTGCCAGAAATGGCCAAGGCGCTGTGACGCCGGGATCGGTGCGACCAGGGCGAGCCCGGCGGCCTCATCGCCTCGGTTCGCGAGAAACGCCCGCAGGGCGCCAGACTCAAGGTGCCGCCGCAGCCACGCCTGGGAACCGGCGAGGTCAGGCCTCGCACCGTAATGCTCTCGATACTCGTCGAACAGTCGAGCCAGCGCAGGCAGCGGCGTGGCCACCCCAACGACCTCGATCGCCTCGGATCGGTCCATGACGGCAACCTACAAGCCGGGAGCCCGGCGGCCTGACCACGAAGAGGGGCGCTCAGACCCGCGCAGCCGGCCAGCCAGAAGCCAGAGCAAACCCGCAGGCGCCGACATCACGGCAACCGTCAGGAGCATGCGACCGACGCAGAGGAAGGCGGCCACGGCCTGCGGCGGTTCGAAAGGGAGCGTCCGTCAGGATGCTGCTCTGTAGCCTTCCGGGGTGAACCCGGACGCGATCGAGGACGCGATTGCGGAGGCCGAGCGCCGGCTTGCCATCTCCGACCGGGACGTCCGGGCATCCACGCAGCACTTCGTCACCTCGGTACGAGCGGTGTGCCGTGAATGGGGGTTGACGGCCGAGCGATGGCTGGACGGCGGCGCTGGCACCCTCGCCTTGGCGGTGACAAGAGAGGACGGCAATGCGGGCGTCCTGAAGATCGCCGAACCGGGCCGCCTGGACACCGCCGCGCGCGTCATGGGTGCTGCAGACGGTCACGGCTATGCCCGAGTTCTGGCGTGGGACGCCAACCGCGGCGCCCTGCTCACGGAGCGGCTCGGCCATGCACTTTGGGCGGAGGCGTCGACGGTCGCCCAGCAGGCAGAGCTGACATTGCCGTTGCTTCAGGGCGCCTGGCGCGTGAGCCTCGAATGTGGCAGCCCGTTCACGGGCAAAGCCTCCGGGCTGTTGGCGATCCTGGCCGACCTGGGGCCGCGCTACGGGCACCGGCACCCGGACGTCCTCGCCCAGGCCACCCGGTACGCAAAGGAGTTGGCGGCGTCCGAGCGGCCGGAGGTCGTCTGTCACGGTGACCCTCACGCCGGCAACGTGCTGCGTAACGGGCAGGGCTGGGCGTTGATCGACCCGGACGGGTTCGTCGGTGAGCGCGCTTACGACCTGGGGGTCGTCCTGCGGGATGCGTGCGGGGAGATCGTGGCAGCAGAGGAGTCCGAGTCTGGCTCGGGAGTCACGCTGCTACGCAAGGAGTGCCGCCGCCTGGCCGAGCTCGCCGACGCCGATCCCCAGCGTGTGTGGCGCTGGGCTTTCGTCGAGCGCGTCACGACCGCGCTGTACCTGCGGTGGCACGGCTACGGCGACGAGTCAGCGACCTTCCTGGATACCGCTGCCATCCTGTCCCGCTAGGCCCCGTGTTGAGTGACTACCTGACTGATCCGCATCGTCGGCCGACCCGGGTCGTTCGCACGCTACGTTCGACCGGTTCCGTGCCTGCGCAATGCCAATGATCAGAGGGTCATCAATGGATGAGTTGAAGTTCGAGCAGGACCTGGTGCGCGCGCTGCTGCGAGATCAGCACCCGGACCTCGCGGACCTGGAACTGCGTGACGTCAGCGGAGGCTGGGACAACCAACAGTGGCGCCTCGGGGAGGAGCTGGCCGTGCGCCTCCCGCGCACCGAGCGGGCGCCGGCGCTCCTCCACACGGAGCAGACCTGGCTGCCGGGATTGGCCGAGCTCCTGCCGCTGCCCACGCCCACCCCCGTGCGCATCGGCAAGCCGTCGAGGCTGTTCGAGCACACCTGGACGGTCGCGCGCTGGGTCGAGGGAGAACCGGCCGACCGTGAGCCGATCAGGCGCCTCGACGCGGCCGAGGTCCTCGCAGGGTTCCTGAGGACGCTGCATCATCGGGCACCGGCTGGCGCCCCGGCCAGCGCCTCGCGCGGCATCCCCCTGGCCGGACTGCAGGTCGACGGCTGGTTCGACGTCATTGCCGACCACGCGGACGCCGAGGCTGCGCGCGACGTGTGGGAGACGGCCCTGGCTGCGCCTGCCTGGCCGGGCCCGCGGCTGGGCTGTCCTGCGCGCCCTGAGCCTGATCGCCATCGGACAGAACGGCCGGCTCGGCCTGCCCGGGGGCAAGCCGACCTGGGAACCGGCGGGCTACGCCACGCTTGAGAGCGTCCTGGCTGCCAGCTGACCGCGGCTGCGCGCCGGGGCCGCCGCCGTCCCGGTCACCAGGACGCCCGCGACACGCAGGACGCCCCCGCCCAACCTGCGCGCAGGGGGGTACGCACGGGGAGCGGGGGCGCCAACCGTCCACGCTACGCCTGGGACCTGGACACCAGTCGGGGGCCCACGCAGATCGCCACGGCAAGCTCGGCGGCAGCGGAGTCACGCCATTCGGATCCGACCCGTGGACACTCAGGCACCGCCGCCGTCAAGGGCCTCGAGCTCAGCGAGCAGCACCATCCCGTGCCCGGTGGTCCGGGCGCGGGTCTGCCACCCCCGGCCGGCCAGGTACGCGCGCAGGTCCCCCGGGTCCCAGTACCTCTTGACCACCTCGAACCGGCGACCATCGTTCAGGGTGCGCGCCTCCGCCCGCGCCGCCGGGTCTCCCGGGGTCCCCGGAGGATAGGGCGAGCTGTCCACCAGCATCACCCGACCACCCGGCCGGAGGACCGACCGCACCCACGCCCAGAACGTGTCCAGCCGACCGTCGGGAACGTGCGAGTGCCAGTAGCCCATGAACACCGCATCAAACGCAGCCTTCGGCGGAGCCCAGGAGAAGACGTCGGCGACCACGTAGTCGACCGGCGCCCCCGAGACCCTGTGCCGGTTCAGCTCGATCATCTCCGGCGAGGCGTCCACGGCCGTCACGCGCGCGGCCCGCTGGACCAGCACCCGGGTCCAGATACCCGTTCCACAGGCGAGCTCCAGGACCGCACCAGCCGGGACCCACCGGCGCACCGCCTCCTCGGCCTCAGCCGCGTCCTCGAACCACTGCGCCTGGAGTGGCCCCTCGAGCTCATAGGCACCGCGCCTGAACCAGAAGTCGTCGTACTCGCCGGCCCGCGCCCTGTAGTAGTCCACCTGCCCACCCAAGCGCCCCTCACTCATGCCCCCGAACCTAGCCGCGCCGCTGGGCCGGAGGGCGAGAGCGAGCCGACAAACACGCAGGTATGCCGTGCCGACCCCCAGGCGCGCCCGCAGGACGAGACGCGCGCGACAGGCAAGAATCCACGGATGGCCGACTCGACGACGTCCTGGCGCAACACCACCCATGACTGGGCGAGAACCGTTGACGCCGAACACCTCTCGCAGATCCGCGCGGACCCGCCCGCCTACGCACCCGGCGGCGTGCTGCACCTGGTCCTCGAGGTCGTCGCCTACGCCGCGGACGAAGCCGCCGACCACGCCGCCGACGAAGCCACCACCTCGACCGGCGGCCGCTGCACGATCACCCTGCACGCCGACGGGTCGGTGAGCGTGGCCGACAACGGGCGAGGGACCGACACCCGCCTGGACGCCGGGGGCACCCCGGTGCGCAAGCCGGTCATGGCGACGCGGGACCTGCGGTTCTTCGACTCGCCTGCGACGGAGGCGGCGGAGACGCTGCCCGATGGCCACCCCCGGCGAGGAATCTCCGTGGTGGCCGCCCTGAGCACGTGGCTGGTCCACACCAACCACCGAGGCAACGGGTCGTGGACGCAGCGCTACGAGCACGGCATACCGGTCACCGGCCTGGTGCCGGTGGCCGCGCGACCCACCACGGGCACGACCGTCCACTTCCTCCCCGGGGAGGGCTTCGGCCCCATCCCGACGCTGGAGGAGCTGAGCCGACTGGCGCGCCGGCCGCACCTGGCCGTCGAGGTCATCGACCAGCGTCAGCCCCGCGGAAGCGCGAGGCGGAACGTGGCCCCCTGACCGGTATCCAGCAGGCTGATCGTGCCGCCGGCCGCGGTGGTCAGCCGCCGCGCCAGGGCGAGGCCCAGCCCGGCCCCGCCGTGGTCGTCGCCGACGGCCGCGCGCCGCCCCGGCTCGAAGACGTGGTCCCGCACCGCGTCCGGCACCCCGGGGCCGTCGTCGGCGACGTCGACGAAGACCTCGCGGTCGTCGTTCGTGACCCGGATGCGCACCTCCCTCGCGGCGTGGCGCAGCGCGTTGTCCAGCACCGGCGCGACGGCCCGCTCGAGGACGAGGGCGTCCAGCCCGGCTGCGGGCACCGTCGGCAGGGGCGGCTGGACCACCACGCGGACCCGGGCACCTTCGCCCGCCCGGCGTGCCAGTCCTTCCACCACCTGTCCGGCGTCACAGCGCCCGGCCAGCGCTCCGGACTCGGTCCGGGCGGTCGCCAGCAGGGTGCCCAGGATCGCCTCCATCTCGCGGGCGCTCTCGGCGATCGCGGCCAGGGACTGCGCCGCCTCCAGGGACTGCGCTGCCTCAAGGGACCGCCCCGCCCCCAGGGACTCCCCCCTCCCGGCCGCGGAGGACAGCGTGGCCTCCTCGGCGAGGTCGGCCTCGACGAGGATCCGGGACAGCGGGGTGCGCAGCTCGTGCGAGATCTCGGCGACGAGCTGCTTCTCGTAGCGCAGCATCGCCGACATCCGCGCCAGCCACCCGTCGAGCGTGGCCGCGAGCAGGGCCAGCTCGCGGGGTCGCGGGCCCGGGCCGAAACGCCGGTCGACGTCCACGTCGACCCACTCCTGCGCCTGGGTGGTCATCTCCTGCACCGGGCGCAGGGCGCTGGTGACGCTGGCCCGGACCACGAGGTAGGCCGCACCGACCATCACGACCGCCAGCACCGCGCTGCCGACCAGCACTGCGTCGGCAGACTGCTGGTACGGCACCAGGGACAGCGAGGTCACCACCGTGGCAACCTGCCGCCCGCCGATGCTCACGGCCTCCGAGTGCAGCCGCAACGGCTTGTCCCCCGGCAGGTCCAGGAACCGGCCCGGTGTCGCGGCGACCGCCTCGACGCTGGGTTCAAGCGAGGCGCTCCCGGTCGGTCGCTCGAGGATGCGCCCGCCGGCGATGACCCACGTCCCGGCGTCCAGGAGGGCGTCGTCGCTGCGGTCGCTGACCGTGACCCGCCCGGACGCATCGACGCCCACCGTCGCCATGGCGGAGTCGGCGCGGTCACGGAGCTCGGCGTTGGCCTGCGCCTGGCCCCGCTGGTCCAGCACCACGTTGAGGGCCACCGTGGCCAGGAGCACCCACACAGCCAGAGCCAGGGTGGCCGCGAGCGACACCCCGGCACGCAGGCTCCGCGGACGCCTCATGAGTAGCGGTAGCCCACGCCGTGGATGGTCTTGATCTGGCGGTCGGGGTCGGCCGCGGCCAGCTTGCGGCGCAGCCGGGCGATGTACTGGTCCAGGGCGTTGTCGCTGACCTTGGCGCCGTCGGGCCACGCCGCGGCGAACAGGAGGTGCCGGCGGACCGCCGAGCCCGGCGCGCCCATCAGTGCCGCGAGGATCCGGAACTCCGTCGGGGAGAGCGGGACCGACGCGGTGGCCGAGACGAGCGTGTGCGCCTTGGGGTCCAGGTGGGTCTGGGCCAGCGGGTCCACGGGTGGGGACCACTCGACCCGCCGCAGCAGGGCGGTCACCCGGGCGAGGAGCTCGGCGAGCTCGAACGGCTTGGACACGTAGTCGTCACCGCCCACCGAGAAGCCGGACAGCACGTCGGCGACCTGTCCCCGCGCGGTCATGAACAGCACCGGCGTGGTGTCGCCCTTGGCGCGCAGCGCCTGGCAGACGTCACGTCCGTCGGCGTCGGGCAGGCCGATGTCGAGGACGATGAGGTCGGCTCCTTCGTCCTCCAGCTGCGCCAGCGCCGACCGCCCGTCCCGCGCCGTGGTCACGCGGAAGTGGTGGCGGCGCAGGGCGCGGGCCACGGTGTGGCGCAGGGAGTCGTCGTCCTCGACGAGCAGCACCCGGCAGGCTTCCATGCGAGCGAGTATCACCGCTGTTCCTGTCCGCCGTCCTCTTTCGTGCAGCCGGCGTCGCCCGGCCCGTGGGCGTGGTCGCGAGCGACCGGCGTCCTCCTCGCCGGGCCGCCCGCGGCCACCGTCTCAGGGGGCCTCGACGGCCCCGGGTCGACGGGCCTCGGTCGCATCCCTCCGGGTCACGGTCAGGTAGGTGACCAGCCCCAGGATCGCGGCCAGGAACACGCCGCTGGTCACGAACGTGCCGAGTCCGAGTCCGCCGTCGGCTCGTGCCTGCGAGAGCAGGTCACCCATGGAAGCGCCGAGCGGACGGGTCAGGACATAGGCGACCCAGAAGGCGGTGACGGCGCTGAGGCCGAACCGGTAGTGGGCCAGGGCGACGACCGCGATCGCCGCCGCGAACAGGCCGACCGAAGGGGCGTAGCCGAGGTTGAGCTGTTCGGCCGTGAGGTCCCCCGCGGCGGTGCCCAGGGCGAAGGTGACCAGGATGGCGAGCCAGTAGAAGGCCTCACGCCGTGTGGTGACGATCGAGTGGATCGACAGCGTCCGCTCCTGGCGGTGCCAGAGCGCGAAGACGGCCACCAGGGCGACGGCGAACACCGTGGTGGTCACCCACAGCGACACCCCGAGGTTGTCGGTCAGGTTGTCGGTGATCAGGGTCCCGACGACGCTGATCAGCACCACCGTGACCCAGTAGACGGCCGGAACGTAACGGCGGCAACGGAACTGGGCGACCAGAGCGATCACCAGCAGGACCGACATCACGCCGGTGGTGACGGTCAGGCCCAGCCCCAGGTTGTCGTTGAGGTAGTCCGCGGCCGTCTCGCCGATGGTGGTTGCCATGACCTTGATCAGCCAGAAGTAGGCCGTGACCTCCGGGACCTTGTTGAGCATCTGCCGCGCCCTCGACGGGGCGGTCGGTTCCTGCGTCTGGGTGGTCATGCGTCGACCCTGACATGACGGATCTGACAAAGACCTGAACGAACGGCGCGCGGCCGTCGGCCGCTGAACCGGCGGACCGAGACCCCACGAAACCCGGTTGAACCACCCCGGCCGGGGCCGGTTGACTGGGCCGGCCGATCCCCCTTGCCCAGGAGCGCCTTTGCCCGTCTGCCCTGACACCGACATCGCCTACGACCGCGCCGGCCCGACCGGTGGCACCCCCGTCCTCCTGGTCCACGCCGGTGTCGCGGACCGCCGGATGTGGGAGCCGCAGTGGGCCGCACTGACCCGCCGGCACGACGTGGTGCGGCTGGACCTGCGCGGCTTCGGCGAGTCCGCGTCGCGGCCTGCCGCCGTCCCCTTCGCCCACCACGACGACGTCGCCGACACCCTGGCCGCGCTGGGCGTGGAGCGGGCGCACGTCGTGGGCTGCTCCTTCGGCGCCGGCGTCGCCGTCGAGACGGCGCTGGAGCACCCCGACCTGGTGGCCTCGCTCCTGCTCGCTGCCCCCGGCGGCTCGCTGATGACCGAGATGAGCCCTGAGCTGCGCCAGTTCTTCGACGCCGAGCGCGAGGCCATGGACCGTGGCGACCTCGACGCGGCCGTGCAGGCCAACCTCGACTGGTGGGTCGACGGCCCGCAGCGCGACGCCGACGCCGAGCGGTCAGGGGTCCGCGACCTCGTCGCCACCATGCAGCGCCGGGCGTTCGAGGTCACCGCGGACTGGGACGACGTCGAGGAGGTCGAGCTCGACCCACCGACCGCCGAGCGGCTCGGCGAGCTGGCCGTGCCGACCCTGGTGCTCGAGGGCGGCCTGGACATCCCCACCATCGGCGTCGCCGCCCGGGACGTGGCGGCCCAGGTCCCCGGCGCCCGCCGCGAGGTGTGGACGAACACCGCCCACCTGCCCTCGCTCGAGCGCCCCGAGGACTTCCAGGCGCTGCTCGAGGAGTGGCTCGCCGAGGTCAGCGGCTCCTGATGCGTATGCCGTGTGGCCGGGACCCAGCCACACGGCATACCCCGCGGACAGCTCAGCCGTTGGCGAGCATCCGGTGCGGGTTGGACAGCTGGTAGAGCCCGCGCAGGAACCGCCAGCCGCCAAAGACGACCGCGCCCCAGGCCACGACGAAGTGCCCACCCGGGCCGGCTGCGGCGTACGACCACACGCTGACCGTCAGGCCGATGAGCATGACCACCGCGCCGACGACGGCGTTGCGGATCGCGACCCCGCGGAGCCGCGCGACCAGGGCCGGGGAGACCCCCGCCGCGGCCGGCGGGACGAAGGTCGGCACGCCGTCGTAGGCCGGGTCCTCGACCCACAGGTTCCAGCCCGCCGGGGCCGGCCCCCACGACGGGTGCGGTGCCCAGCCGGGAGCAGGCGTCCAGTCGGCGGACGGCAGCGGCGGCCAGTTCGGCGGCGGGTTGAACCGATACCCCATGAGGTGCTCCTCTCTCGGCCACGACCCCCAGCGCCGTGGTGCCGTCGCCAGTCTGGCGACGCCGGCACGGCCGGTCCGGCGCTTGACCCACGTCGGTCCGTTCGGCCGACCCGGGTCGACCCACCGGTCCGGCGAGGACCTCCGCCGTTCGGCCGATGCGCGGGCCGGGCGGGTCGCGCCACCCGGGAGAACCACGTCATCGGGACCAGGAGGCCTGCGGCATTTGCCCTTGCCGGGCGTCGCGGGGAGGACGAGGCTGGGGCCGCCGGCACCCCGGCAGCACCGACGCCACACGATGGGGAGAAGTCATGGCGGTCCAGCTCAACCCGTACCTCGGATTCAAGGACAACGCCCGAGCGGCGATGGAGTTCTACCAGTCGGTCTTCGGCGGCACGCTGAACATCTCGACGTTCAAGGAGTTCCACGCCTCGCAGGACCCGGCCGAGGACGACCTGGTGATGCACGCCCAGCTCGAGGGCGACAACGGCATCGTCTTCATGGCGTCCGACACGCCCGCGCGCATGGACTACACGCCGGGCAACACGTTCAACATGTCGCTCAGCGGCGACGACGAGGCCACCCTGCGCGGCTGGTTCGACAAGCTCGCCGACGGCGGCACCGTGACCATGCCGATGGACAAGGCCCCCTGGGGCGACATCTTCGGCATGTGCGTCGACAAGTTCGGCGTGAGCTGGCTGGTCAACGCCTCGGTCCCGCAGGCCTGAGCGCCGGTATGCCGGGTGGCTGGGTCCCAGCCACCCGGCATACCGGGCGGGTCACTCGAGGTCGACGTCGCGGATCACGTGCTGGACGGTGTGGGGCGGGGCGGTCGGGTCGTCCGGCTGCTCGACCCGGGTGATGACCCGCTCGTGCCGGGTGCCGCGCCGCGCGTAGGCGATGATCGCGCCGCCGGCGACCATGAGGATCACGCCGACGACCTTGAGGTTGATGCCCGGCGCGTCCACGCGCACCGCGAACGTCAGGATCGCGCCCAGCACCGCCAGGAAGACTCCGGCTCCCACGTCACACCTGCCTCGGACGGGGCAGCGGCCGGTCGCCCCTGCCGAACGCCGCGAGTCTACGCATTTCCACCCGAACCGGACGCGTCCGGCTCAGCCCCTGGCGATGCGGAAGACCTCGAGCGGGATCCCGTAGTACTGCTCCGAGAGCCCGAGGTGCTCCATGCCCAGGCGCCGGCAGACCGCCTGCGACCTGTCGTTGTCGGGGTTGACCACCGCCAGCACCTCGCCCAGCCCGGCCGCGAACCCGCGCTCGATCGCCGCCCGCGCGGCCTCGGTGGCATAGCCCTTGCCCCAGTGGTCGGGGTGCAGGTGCCAGCCGACCTCGACCTCGCCGTTGGTGCCGCCGCGCAGCGGCACGAGCAGCACGGTGCCGACCGGCCGGCCACTGGCCCGCTCGACCACGCACCACACGCCCCACGTCGGGTCGGGCTCGCTGCGACTGCCCCACTGGTCGACCACGAGGTGGGCCTCGTCGAGGTTCTCCAGCGGTCGCGGGGTCGCCCCGAGCCAGCGGGCGACCTCCAGGCGTGAGTAGGTGTCGAGGATGGCCTCGGCCTCGTCGTGGGTCCACGGCCTCACGACCAGCCGCTCGGTCTCGAAGACCGTTGTCGCAGAAGCGTTGTGGGTCACCGCGCGTCTCCTAGAACCAGCTCAGGCACAGCGGCGCCGTGCTCGTCGTGAACAGCCGGTCGGCGAGCGCCGCGGCTCCGGGGGTGGACTCGGTAACCCGTCCGCCCAGCACGAGGCCGGTGAACGAGACGCCTCCGAGGTAGGTCGAGCCGAGGTCCGCGACGTCCAGCCGCAGGTCGGGGGTGGCGTCCTCGACCCGGGCACACTTGGGCTCGCCGTCCTCGACGTCGAGCGTGAAGGTGCCGGACAGGTCTGGGCAGAACGCGTCCTCCACCTGCAGGACGAGCCTGCCGGACCCCGTGTATCCGCGGGCGACCAGGGCCGCGGGCACGTCCAGGAGGCGCACCCACAGCCAGTCGGTGCTCCTGACGGTCTGGGCCGCCCGGACATCCGCGAGGCGCCAGCGCAGCGGGTCGTCGACGGCCACCCGCGCGAAGCGGACCGCGTCGACGAGGTCGTGGTCGAGGCAGTAGCGCGCCAGCACGGCCCGCACCCGCTCCTGCGGCGCGACCACCTCGTCGACGACGAGGGTGCGGCCGTTGCCGCCCGCCCGGTCATCGTGGATGGCGTAGCTGGCGTAGCCGTCCGGGGCGCCGTCGGCATCGCGGTGGACGACGACGAAGCGGTGCTCGGTCGAGACCGGCGGCATGCCCGCACCGGCCTCCCAGTGCCGTGCGGGCCGACCGAGGGCTCCGTGCCGCACGCGGGCCCAGGCGTCGTAGACCTCTGCCATCACGGCCGCGGCGTCGCGGCGGTCACTCAGCTCGAGACTGCCGTCGTCGGTGACCGGCTCGAGGAAGGCACCGCGGGCGGTCTCGACGGTCCAGGTCTGCGCGGTCGTCGCCGGACCGTAGCCGCAGCGCCGGTAGATCGTGGCCTCCGAGGCGAGCAGCACAGCCACCGCCTCGCCGCGGACACGCAGGTCCTGGACCTGACGGCGCATCAGCGCGGTGAACAGGCCCCGGCGCCGGTGCGTGGGCAGCACCGACACGCAGGTGACCCCGGCGACCGGCACCTGGCGGCCACCCGGCACGGTCAGGTCGAAGGTGTAGGCGCCCGTCGTGGCGACCAGGCGCCCGTCATCCTCGACGACCAGCCCGCGGTCCATCTCGAGCGCGTGCCACCACTGCTTCGCCCGGGGCGTCTCGTCGGGGACGGTGCCGAAGGCCGGCAACGCGGCCCGCACGAACGCCTCGTGGTCCGCCTGCGTGGTGGCCCGGACCTGCACCTCGCCGCCCATCAGCCCTGACTCCCAACCTGAAAGAGATGCTTCACGTCTCGGGAACCTAGGGGGCGACCCGCAGTCGGGTCAACGGGTTTGGCGCAGCAGCTCAGCGGCGGGCCCGGAAGGCGGCCGCCTTGGTCCGGCTCTGGCACGCCGTCGAGCAGAAGCGCTTGCTGGCGTTGCGTGACCGGTCGACGTAGACCCGGTCGCAGCCCGTGGCCTCACACACCCCCAGCCGCCCGGCCAGGTCACTGCCCAGCGCCAGGGCCAGGGCGGCGGCGCAGCCGGCCGACCAGCCCAGGGCCAGCGAGTCGTCGGCCCCGTGGAAGTGCAGGTGCCACCCCTGCCCCTCGCGCCGGTCGAGCTGGGGCCGCGCACCGGTGTCGGAGAGCAGCGCGTTGACCTCCGCCGCCGCGGCGTCGGCCTGCCCGCCATCGACCGCCTCGAACACCACCCGCAGCCGCCGCGCGGTCGCCGCGAGCTGCTCGGCCGCCGGCGCGCTGACCGTGGGAGTGACCCGCCCGCCACCGCTGAGCGCCTCGACCACGGCGGCCTGCCGCCCGAGGCCCCGCGGCTCCTCGACCGGCACACCCCCGGAGGCGCCGGCGGTCAGGCCGTTGACCAGCCGCACGCACACGTCGAGCAGGTTGAGCACGTGACTGTCGAAGTTCACTTGACCAGTCACCTCCGGTTCCCTAAGTTAGCCAGGTCGTGACTGATCATAGGCGCGACACCAGTCACGCCTGGACAAGGAGAACCGTGAGGCGCCAGCACCCGCCCCTCCCCCGCGCCGTGTGGCTGCTCGTCGCCGCCCGCGCGGTCAACCGGCTCGGCGCCTTCAGCCTGCCCTTCCTCACGGTGACCCTGGTGCAGACCTTCCACGCCCCGGTCCGCGCGGCCGGCCTGGTCATGGCCGCGTTCGGCCTGGCCACCATCCCCTCGCGCCTGCTCGGCAGCCGACTGGCCGACCACCTGGGTGCCCGCGCGACCATCACACTGGGCCTGGCCGGCTGTGCGGTCGCCCAGCTCGGCATCGCGGCCGCGCGCACCCTGCCCCAGGCCGCCGGGGCCGCCGTCGCGCTCGGGCTGGCCTTCGAGCTCTACGAGCCACCGAGCCAGGCGCTCATCGCCGACGCGACCACCGCAGAGCAGCGTCCCGCCGCGTACTCGCTGCTCGCCGCCGCCCTGGCCGCTGCCGGCATGGGCGCCGGCCTGCTCGCCTCGGCCCTCGCCCACTGGGACCTGCGCTGGCTCTTCGTCGCGGACGCCGCCACCTGCCTCGGCTGCGCCGTGGTCGTGGCGCTGACCCTCCCCCGCACTCCCGGCAGGCGGGTGCCGACCGCAACCACCCGGCATACCGGCCCATGGCGGGACCGGCGCCTGCTCGCCCTGCTGGCCGCCGGCACGGTCTTCGCCACCACGTACCTGCAGGTCACCATCGCGCTGCCGCTGACGGTGCTCGACCGGGGCCTGCCGGCCACGCTGGTCGGCCTGCTGCTCACCACCTCGGCGCTGACCATCGTCGCGGCCCGACCCGCGCTGCGGCTGCGGCGGGTCGCCGGGCTGGACGACTTCGCCGCGATGGCTCTCGGCTACGCCCTGCTCGGATCTGGCCTGCTGGCAACGGGATTCGCCACCACGTCCCTGTCGCTGGCTGCCGCCACGGTGCTCTGGAGCCTGGGCGACCTGGTCCTCTTCGCAAGGATCTACACCGTCGTCGCGGCGATCGCACCGGAGACGGCACGGGGTCGCTACCTCGCGGCGTACGGCACGAGCTGGGGCGTCGCGGCCTTCGTCGCACCCCTGCTGGGCACCGCGGTGCTCACCGCCGCCGGGCCGCCGGGGCTGTGGTCGGGCTGCGCGGCGGCCAGCCTGCTGCTCGCGGCCGCGCAGCCCCTGCTCCGTCGCGTCGCCGCCCCGGTCGGGGCTCAGCCCGTCGGGTAGCGGCCACCCCTGCCATCCGGCGCCTGACGGGCACGTCATGGGGGTGACCCGAAGCCTCCCGGCATGCGCTGAACGTCCCACTTTTGGTGGATCCGGGCCCTGTGGGGGCGGAGAAGCGTGGGCCTGGTCAGGCCGCTCGGCGAAGGAGGAAGGTCATGGCCGAACACGTTGTGGACCGTAGGGGGATGCTGCGCGGAGCCGGCGTCGCTGCCGGTGCCGCAACCCTTGGCGGCGTGGTCCTTGCGACCCCCGCGGACGCCGCGTCCAGCGGCCTCCTCGGTGGGTGGCTGATCACGCACCGCGACAACCCGCCGGCGCCGCCGGACGAGACCCAGGCCGTCGTGACCTTCTCTGCGGGCGGCGCGTTCCAGGTCATCGACATCGACCCGGTCGGCACGCCCGGTGCCGGGACCTGGTCGGGCTCGGCGTCCTCGTTCCACGTGACGTTCTGGGCGGGCGAGCCGGGCGACAACGGCAGCCCGGCGGTCGTGATCCGGGTCAAGCCCCACGGCAAGGTCGACGGCGACCGGGTCTCGGGCACCTACTCGTTGACCATCTGGGACGCCAAGACGCACAAGCAGGTCGGGACAGGCACCGGCAAGTTCTGGGGGTCTCGGATCGACGCCTGAACGCGTCCCGGCCGACCACGGTCGGTCAGGCGCATCGATCCGGGGGAAGGTACCGGCGGTCGGAGGCTCTCCCGGCCGCCGGTACAATTCTGTGCAGCTCAGGGTCCTGTGCACGTCTGTTGGGTGGGAGGACGTGCGCCCCGCCGCACCCTTGGAGCGCCCGCACCATGTCACCCCTGACGTCCTACCGGCAGCTGTTCGCGCTGTCCGGCCCCACCTACGTCCTCGTGGCCTTCCTCGGCCGCCTGCCGCTGGCGATGAGCCAGCTCGGCACCCTCCTGCTCGTCGCCGGGTCCACCGGCAGCTACGGCGCCGGTGGCGCCTCTGCGGGTGCGCTGGCCGTCGCCAACGCGGTCGGCTCCCCCGTGGCCGGCGCACTGGCCGACCGGGTCGGGCAGCGTGCCGTCGTCCTCGCCCAGTCCCTCGCCGGAGCCGCCGGGCTCGCCGTCCTCGTCCTGCTCGCCAGCTCGGGGGCGCCCTGGCCGGCCCAGGCCGCCGCTGCCGCGCTGACCGGCCTGCTCATGCCCCAGGTGGGCCCGCTGGCCCGCGTCCGCTGGCGCCCCATCACCCGCCACGCCGGCGCGGACCAGCCGCGTCTGGTCAACGTCGCCTTCTCCTACGAGGGGGCCGCCGACGAGGCGTCGTTCGTCATCGGGCCGGCGCTCGTCGGGGCGGCCGCCGCGGTGGTCGCCCCCGCCGCGGCCCTCGTCGTCGCCGCAGCCGTGCTGGCCGTGTTCGGCTCGTGGTTCGCCCTGCACCCGACCGCCCACCTGGTCCGGCGCGCCCGGGAGTCCGCCCCTCACGCCCGTGGCCGGTTGTTCACCGCCAGCCTGGTGCTGCTCTGCCTGGCCCAGCTCATCATCGGCACGGTCTTCGGCTCCGCGCAGACCGCCACCTCCCAGATGGCCACCGCCGCCGGAGTGCCCGGCCTCACCGGTGGGCTGCACGCCCTGCTCGGCGTCGGCAGCGTCGTCGCCGGCCTCGCCGTGGCGATGCTGCCCGACCGGTTCCCCTACGAGCAGCGCCTGCGCGTCTTCGCCGCCGGCCTGCTCGTGCTCGCCCTGCCGCTGCTCGCCGTCAACACCCTGCCGGCCCTGGCGGTGGCCCTGGGCGTGCTCGGCCTGGCCGTCGCGCCCTACATGATCAGCGTGTTCACCCTCGCCGAGCGGATCACCCCGCCCCGGCGCACCGGCGCCGCGATGACCGTGCTCGCCGGAGCGACGGGCATGGGGTATGCCGTGGGGTCGAGCGTCGCGGGCCGGCTCGCCGACGCGAGCGGCCACACCGCGGCGTTCGGCGTCACCGTGACGGCAGGCGTGCTCGCCACGGCGCTGACGCTGGCCGCCGCCCCGCTGCTGCGCGCGGAGCAGCGCCGCGTCGCCTCGGCCTCCGTGGAGGTCGAGGCCCTGCAACCCGCCTGACCCGCCGCCCCTGACCTGCCGGACGCGTCCGGCCGGTCAGGGGCGAGCGCGAGGCGTCAGGAGCTGCGCCACATCCCGGTGGTGTGCCGGGTGCGCTCGGGGCTGCGCAGCACCGTCGCCGGGACCTCGGCCGGGGCCTCCGGCCGCGGGCCGAAGTCGGCGATCGCGCCGACCACGAGCTGCTCGAGCAGCGCGTCCGGGTCGCTGATGCACGCCACGGCCACGCCCTCGACCGAGCAGCGCACCAGCCGGCGCGCGGCCCTCGGGCGCAGGTCGGGCGAGCGGAGCCCGGCGTCGCGCAGGAACCGCCTGGCCCAGCGCTCGGCCTCGGGCACGGCTGCGAGCACGTCCCTGCTCTCCTGCGACATCGTCCCGGCCGGTTTGCCGTCCAGGGACGCCAACGCCCGTTCGCAGGCGTAGACGCCCAGGGCCAGGACCCGCTGGCGTTCGGCCGAGGCGACCGGAAGCGCCCGGCGCGCGGCGCCGAGAGCGATCCGCGCGTCGATGTGCGGGTCGTTGCCGGTCAGCCCGATGACGGTCGGGACCAGCGGCACCAGCCGCGCCCGGCCCTCGTCGGAGATGTGGTCGTTGACCAGCCGGGCCAGCTCGCCCAGGAGCGGGTGGGTGCACTTGGGGTGGTCGCTCCAGTGCTCACCCGCGAGATAGGACGCGAACTCCATGAAGCACGCCCCACGCTTGGGGCTGCGGTGCTTGCCTCGGGACAGGACCGGGATGAAGTCCGGCCCCTTGACGGTCTCGGTTCGCACGAGGCACCTCCGTCCGTGTGGAAGGGAACCATCTGCCAGTCTGCGCTCGTGGTGCCCGGCCCGCCATACCCCTTTGGCGTGTCCTTGCCGGCGATGGACTCACTCTGGCGACGGTGGTGGCGCGCCCATACCCTCGGACAGGTGACGGAGGCGACGCGGGACCGGGACGGCCAGGACCAGTGGTGGAAGAGCGCGGTGGTCTACCAGATCTACCCGCGCAGCTTCGCCGACAGCAACGGTGACGGGATCGGCGACCTCCCGGGCATCACCAGCCGGCTGGACCACCTCAGCGCGCTGGGGGTGGACGTCATCTGGCTCTCGCCGGTCTACCCCTCGCCTCAGGACGACAACGGCTACGACATCAGCGACTACCAGGGCATCGACCCGACGTTCGGCACGCTGGCGGACTTCGACGAGCTGCTGGCGCAGGTGCACGCGCGCGGGATGAAGCTGGTCATGGACCTGGTCGTCAACCACACCTCCGACGAGCACCCGTGGTTCGTGGAGTCCCGCTCCAGCAGGGACAACCCGAAGCGCGACTGGTACTGGTGGCGTGGCCCGCGCGAGGGCATGGCCGCCGGGGACCCCGGCGCCGAGCCGACCAACTGGGGGTCCTTCTTCTCCGGCCCCACGTGGGAGCTGGACGAGGCCACCGGGGAGTACTACCTGCACCTGTTCAGCCGCAAGCAACCCGACCTCAACTGGGAGAACCCGCAGGTGCGCGAGGCCGTCCACGCGATGATGCGCTGGTGGCTCGACCGGGGCGTGGACGGCTTCCGGATGGACGTCATCAACATGATCTCCAAGGACACCGCGCTGCCGGACGGCCACCAGGGCCCGGGCGCCCACCACGGCGACGGCAGCCCGCACTTCCTCTGCGGCCCGCGGATCCACGAGTTCCTCCAGGAGATGCACGCCGCGGTGTTCGCCGGGCGGGACGGGGCGTTCCTCACCGTGGGCGAGATGCCCGGCGTCACCGTGGACGAGGCGGTGCTGTTCACCGACCCGGCCCGCCGCGAGGTCGACATGGTGTTCCAGTTCGAGCACGTCGGCCTGGACCAGGGCGACTCGAAGTGGGACGTGCGGCCGCTGGACCTGCGCGACCTCAAGGCCTCGCTGGGGCGCTGGCAGGCCGGCCTGGCCGGGACCGGGTGGAACAGCCTGTACTGGAACAACCACGACCAGCCGCGCATCGTCAGCCGGTTCGGCGACGACGGCGAGCACCGGGTGGCCTCGGCGACCATGCTCGGCACGGTGCTGCACCTGCACCGCGGGACGCCCTACGTCTACCAGGGCGAGGAGCTCGGTATGACCAACGCGCCGTTCGCCTCGATCGAGGACTTCCGCGACATCGAGTCGGTCAACCACTACCGGGCGTGGGTCGACCCGGGGCACCAGAGCGCCGAGGAGGTCCTGGCCGCACTGCGCGTCATGAGCCGGGACAACGCCCGCACGCCGATGCAGTGGGACGACTCGCCGCACGCCGGCTTCACCACCGGCGAGCCGTGGATCGCGGTCAACCCCAACCACGCCACGGTCAACGCCGCCGCAGCGGTGGCCGACGAGGGCTCGGTGTTCCACCACTACCGGCGGCTCATCGAGCTGCGGCACAAGGAGCCGGCCGTCGCGCACGGCGACTTCCACATGCTGCTGCCGCACGACGAGCGGGTCTACGCATTCACCCGCCGGCTGGAGGACGTCGAGCTGCTCGTCCTCGGCAACTTCTCCGGCGAGGATGCACCGGCCGACGTGCCCGACGACGCGGGCTGGGCCGGGGCCGAGCTGCTGCTGGGCAACCTGCCCGACGTGCCGGACTCCGGGCCGATCGTGCTGCGCCCGTGGGAGGCGCGGATCTACCGCCGCACGACCTGACGCAGGCCGCGCGACGATCGTCGCGGCAGTTTGCGCGCGAAAAGCGCCCGCAAACGCGCCGACGATCGTCGCGTTCGCGGCCTGGTCAGCGGTACTGGTCCCGGAAACGGGGGTCGGTCTCCCACCACGGCCGTTCGCGCCCCGGCTCGGACGGGGCGGCGCCCTCCTCGGCGACACCGTCCGCGGCGGGGCCACCTGCGGCGGCCTGCACCCGCTGCGGCGCGCGCTCACGGGCGTCCAGCTCGGCGTCGACGGCCCGCGCCTCCGCGGCGTCGGCGCGCACCCAGCCAATGAGCACCGCGAAGAGGAACGGCAGGCCGACGCTCTCGGCGATGCCCAGCATCGCGCCGCCGCCGAGCTTCTGGTCCCAGGCCGGATCCGGCCCCCAGGTGCGGTCCGTGTAGCCGGGCACACCGGCCGCCAGCAGGGTCGGCGCGGTCATCACGAGGATGCCCGGCACGGCGTCGGCCAGGCCGTCGACGAACGCGAACAGCGCCCGCACCGGGTGGGTGCACCAGTCCGGCAGCATCTCCTCGCCCAGCAGCGGCAGCACGAACAGCGCACCGGTCCCCAGGAGCACGAGGTAGAGCACCTCGCGCACCCCGGCACTGGCCACCGAGTCCGCCAGCCACGGGGTGAAGAACACCGCCACCAGGGTCCCTACGGCGACCGCCGAGCTCACCAGCGGGAACATCAGCACCCGAGCCACCCGCCCACGGAGGACGCCCAGCAGCCGGCTGGAACCCTTGTCGCCCAAGGCGTTCGCCGACAGGGTGACCGGGTCGCCGAGCGCCAGGCCGAGCGGCGTCACCGCCGACAGCACCGTCGCCTGCGCCGCCGCCATCCAGAAGAGCGTGCCCCGGTAGACCGCGAGCACCCCGCAGGTGGCGTAGACCAGCGTCCCGACCCCCAGCACGGCGAACGCCAGCGCGCGCCACCCCGACCACGCGCGTCCGGTGCGGTGCAGGCGGACCAGGCACACGGCATACCCGGCCAGGAGCAGCACTCCCAGGACGATGCCGACGGGGTCCGCGGTCCAGTCGGTCAACCAGCTCGAGGCGGTCAGCGGGGGAAGCACGCGGGCCATGATGCTCCGCGTCCCTGTGCGCCGCTCAGTCCGCGCGGCGCAGGCGCTGGCGCCAGGACCGGCCGTCGGGGTCGTGCACCAGCCGGTAGAACACCCCGGCCCACACCCGCGTCCACCCGCTGACCCGGTGCTCGGTCAGCGGGCGCAGCCGGCCGGGCGGGCGCGGGCCGACCCGGCCGCCGTCGTGCCACGCCTGCAGCCGCTGCGCCGAGCGGGCGAACGCCGCAAGCGTCTCGCCGGGGTCGGCCAGCGCGGAGGCGTCCTCGAGGTCGAGGTGCTCGGCGGCGAGGGCGAGGCGCAGCCGCTGCGGGTAGCCACCGGGGTCGTGCACCGCCGCGGCGATCTCGGAGTCGTGCGTCCACGAGCGCCGGTTGAAGTTGTCCGAGCCGACCGAGGCCCAGGCGTCGTCGATGACGCAGACCTTGGCGTGGACGTAGACCGGGACGCCGGTCGGGCTCTCCACGCCGTATGCCGTGACGCGGCCGGGTGCCGCGCGCTGCAGGATGCGCAGCGCGGTCTGGCGACCGAGCAGCTGCGGGGCCACGGCGAGGCGCCCGTCCTGGTCGGGGTGGTGCGGCAGGACCGCGACCAGGTGCAGCTCGGGGTTGGCGCGCAACGTCCGGGCCAGCAACCGGGCGACCTCGGTGGACCACAGGTACTGGTCCTCGACGTAGACCAGGCGCCGGGCCTGGCCGAGCGCCTTGCGGTAGCCGCGCGCGACGCTGCGCTCCCCCTGGGGGGCGAACGGGTAGCCCGGGCGCCGGAAGGGGTAGGTGCGCAGCAGCTGGACCGCCAGCTCACCGGTCGGCTCCGGGTCGGGCAGCTGCTCCGGCAGCGGGGTCACCCGGTCGGGCTGGACGCCGCGGACCCGGTCCTGCGCCCGGCGCCAGGGGCTGCGGCTGAGCGGCTGGGGGTCCTCCCAGCGCTCCCGGAAGACGGTCTCGACGTCGCCGACGACCGGCCCGGTGAGGGCGACCTGCACGTCGTGCCACGGCGGGCGCTCGCCGTAGACCTTCGCCATCGGCTGCCGCTGGGGGTCGCCGGCGTGGTCGGCATCGTCGCGGCGGCTGTGGCACAGGTCCAGCCCACCGACGAACGCCACGTCGAGCTCGGGCCGGCCGGGGTGGCGCAGCACCACGAGCTTCTGGTGGTGCGAGCCGCCGGGACGCACCCGCATGTCGAGCTGGCACTGGCCGCCGGCCTCGTTGACCAGGTCGCCGAGGGTGCGGTTGGCCTCCGCGGCAAAGGACAGGCGCTTCCAGTGCGAGCGCCACACCAGGCCGCGGACGTCGACCCCGCGCCGGGCGGCGTCACCCAGCAGGGTGGCCACCTCGCTGCCGTCCTTACCGAGCAGCTGCTCGTCGGCGTCACCGCGCCAGTCGGTGAACAGCAGCAGGTCGCCGTCGCCCATCTGCCGCACCCGCCGGTCGAGCTCGGCGAAGTACGTCGCGCCGTGCACCAGCGGGGTGACGGTGTTGCCGCAGGTCCACGCCCGCCCGTCGGGGTGGCGGCTGTCCAGGCGGGTCGCGGGGTTGCCGCGCTCGTCGGCGGACAGGAACCAGTCGGCGATCGGCACCCGCGATGCCTACACGGTGGCCGGCCACCGCGGCAAGCCCGACCGCCATCCCGCCCCAGAGAACACGGCTTGACCCGCGTTTCGCGGCCCGGACCGCCCCCGAACGCGGGTCAAGCCGTGTCCGGTCGGGAGTGGTCCATCCCGGAGTCGGCCAAACCGGTCGACGCGGGCGCGCCCCGACCCGAGGATGGGGCCATGGCCTACCTCAAGCCCGGCTCGTTCACCGTGAAGGTCGCCAACAGGGTCGCGATGCGCACGACCCTGTGGGGCGTGCACACGCTGCGGGTCGCGCGACGCAACAGCGCGCAGACCCAGGACCTGCCGGTCATCCCGGTCGAGGTCGACGGGCACCTCTATGTCGTCTCGACCCGCGGCGAGTCCGACTGGGTGCGCAACGTCCGCGCTGCCGGCCGGGTCGGCCTGGGGCAGAAGGGCGACCTGCGCGACTACACCGTCGCGGAGGTCCCGGTGGCCGAGCGCGAGCCGGTCATCACGGCATACCGCAAGAAGGCGGGCCGGGAGGTCGAGCAGTACTGGAAGAAGCTGCCCGACCCGGCCGACCACCCGCTGTTCCGGCTCACCCCGGCCTGACCCGGTGCCGCGCCTGCGGCCGACCGCCCTGACCACGCGGGTGTTCAACCCGCTGGTGCGCCGCACGACCTGGTGGGACGTGCACACCCTGGAGGTGGCCGGCCGCCGCAGCGGCCGCCCGCACCGTATGCCGGTCGTGCCCGTCGAGGTCGCCGGTCACCGCTACCTCGTCTCGCCCTACGGCGAGTCCGACTGGGTGCACAACGTCCGCACCGCCGGCCGGCTCACCCTGACCCAGCGCGGTCGCACGACCGCCTGGACCGCGGTCGAGGTGCCGGTCGACCAGCGGCCGGCGGTGCTGCGGGCCTGGCGGCGCAAGGCCGGGTGGACGGTCGGGGTCTACTTCCGCAAGCGGCCCGACCCCGCCGACCACCCGGTCTTCCGGCTCACCCCGGTGTGAAGGCCCTCAGTCCTCGGTGACGCCGGCCCAGAGGTTGATGCCGGCCTCGACCGCGTCCTGGTCGATCGCGGCGAGCTCCTCGTCGGTGAAGCTCAGGTTGGCCAGCGCGCCGACGTTGGTCTCCAGCTGCTGCACCGAGGAGGCGCCGATGACGGTCGAGGTGACCCGCTGGTCGCGCAGCGCCCAGGACAGGGCCATCTGCGCCAGCTTCTGCCCGCGCTGGGAGGCGATCTCGTTGAGCGCCCGCACGTGCCCGAGCACCTTCTCGTCGAGGTGCTCCGGCAGCAGCGACTTGTCCTGCGCCGCGCGCGAGTCGGCCGGGATGCCGTTGAGGTAGCGGTCGGTGAGCAGCCCCTGCGCGAGCGGGGTGAACACGATGCAGCCCATGCCCTGCGCCTCGAGCTCGTCGAGCAGACCCTTCTCGATCCAGCGGTTGAGCATCGAGTAGGACGGCTGGTGGATCAGCAGCGGCGTGCCCAGCTCACGGGCGATGGTCGCCGCCTCCTGGGTCTTCTTCGCCGAGTAGGAGGAGATGCCGGCATACAGCGCCTTGCCCGAGCGGACCGCCTGGTCGAGCGCCATCATCGTCTCCTCGATCGGCGTCTCGGCGTCGAAGCGGTGGGAGTAGAAGATGTCGACGTAGTCCAGGCCCATCCGCGCCAGGGAGTCGTCCAGGGAGCTGAGCAGGTACTTGCGCGAGCCGCCCTCTCCGTACGGCCCGGGCCACATGTCCCAGCCGGCCTTGCTGGAGATGACCAGCTCGTTGCGGTAGCGGGCGAAGTCCTGCTTGAAGATCGTCCCGAAGTTGCGCTCGGCGGCGCCATAGGGCGGGCCGTAGTTGTTGGCCAGGTCGAAGTGGGTGATCCCCAGGTCGAAGGCCCGGCGCAGGATCGCGCGCTGGCTGTCGAGCGTCTTGTCGTCGCCGAAGTTGTGCCACAGGCCGAGCGAGATCGCGGGGAGCTTCAGGCCGCTGGTGCCGCAGCGGCGGTACTGCATCGAGGACTCGTAGCGGTCGGCGGCGGCTTGGTAGGACGTCATGGCGCCCAGTCTGCCAACCCGCTCAGCTGGCCGGGACAGCCCCGTCCCGAGGGAGGAGACGGTAGATCGGGTTCGCCATGGCCAGGTGCCCGCGGTAGTCGCCCACGCGCCCCTCCACCCGGAGGTTCGCCCCAGGCTCGATCCCCGGTATCGCGCGCCGCCCGTAGAAGAGCAGCGTCACCCCGCCGGAGTCGTCCACGAGCTCGCAGCGCAGCGCGGGGCTGCCGGAGATCGGCGAGACCTCGCAGGAGCGGATCCGCCCCTGCAGCACCGCCGTGCGGCGATGGGGCGCCTGCGCGATCGGCACACACCCCTCCGGCACGGTCATCGTCGCGACGGCGGCACCCTCCCTGCGACTCCCGGCGGTGTTCCGGTCGCGGGTCCCGGACGCCAGCGCGGCCTCGGCCTCGTGCTGCACGCGCCGCCACGGTGCCCGGGAGGCGTCGAACGGCACGATCGTCGCCGCCACGCCCGCGACCTGGGAGACCGCGGCGGCGATGTCGTCGGCGGTGCGGTCGTGCAGCAGCCGCCCGAGCAGCGCGCCGTAGGAGCGGCGGGGCAGCAGCACGGTCGCCTGGGTGGACTCCCCGGAGCCGAGGACCCGGTCGACCAGCTCCAGCGCGGCCCGCGGCAGCCGCCGGTCCGGGCAGTCGACCAGCTCCAGCGGGAGGTCCAGGCCCGGCTGGGCGTCCCACTCCCGCTGCAGCACCTCGGCGTGGGCCGAGTCGATGACGAAGTGCACGACGCGGATCTCGCTGGGGCGCAGGGTCCGCGCATACCGGATCGCCCGGATGACGGCGAGGTCCACGCTGTCCACGAGCACGAGGACGACGTTGCGCGCCGCCCGGGCCGCGGGCACGGCGGAGGGCGACGCGCGCAGCACGGCCGCCTCACGCTGGTAGGTGCGGTGCAGGCGCAGCAGCACCACGACCATGACCGGGAAGACCAGCACGACCAGCCAGGCGCCCTCGGTGAACTTGGTGACGGCGAAGATGACCACGACCAGGGCCGAGACGGCGCCGGTGACCAGGTTGAGCGCGACCTTGGCGCGCCACCGGCCCTGCCGGTAGGTCTGGTAGTGCCGGGCCATCCCGAAACCGGCCAGGGTGAAGCCGGTGAAGACGCCGATCGCGTAGAAGGCGACCAGCTTGTCGACGTGGGCGCCGGTGCCGATGATCAGCGCCAGCGACACCACCGTCAGCACGATGATGCCGTTGGAGAAGGCGAGCCGGTGGCCGCGCTTGGTCAGCCAGCGAGGCAGGAACCCGTCTCCGGCAACGAAGTTCGCCAGGAACGGGAAGCCGTTGAACGGGGTGTTGGCGCCGGTGTAGAGGATGAGCATCGTCGCGGTCTGCACCAGCAGGAAGAGCACGTGGCCCACGGCGCCGTCACCGAAGACGGCCTTGGCGACCTGGGAGATCACCGTCGGCGAGCCGGACTCGTAGGGCACCGCGTGGGTCTCGTGCGCCAGCCAGGACACCCCGCCGACGAGGAACGCCAGCACCGAGCTCATGACGACGAGGGTCTTGCGCGCGTTGAGGCCCTGCGGGGTGTGGAAGGTGCTGACCCCGTTGGAGATCGCCTCCAGCCCGGTCAGCGACGACCCGCCGTTGGCGAACGACTTCATGAGGATGAAGATCGCGCCGAAGGTCAGCAGCGAGGAGCCGTGCCCCACCGGGAAGGCCCCCGGCGAGCTCATCGGGTCGTACTGCGGCAGGTCGCCGAGCAGCTCGCGGACCACGCCCGTGACGATGACGACGGTCATCGACGCGAGGAAGAAGTACGTCGGGAACGCGAACGCCCTTCCGGCCTCACGGATCCCGCGCAGGTTGCCGTAGAACAGCACGAGCACGACGCCGACGGTGATCCACAGCGACCAGCTCGCCAGCGCCGGGACCGCGGAGGTGACCGCGGCTGTCCCGGCCGCGGCCTGCACGGCGACGGTGACGATGTAGTCGAGCATCAGCGCGACCGCGCCGACCTGCGCCACCAGCGGGCCGAAGTTCTCCCGCGCGACGACGTAGGAGCCGCCGGCCTTGGTGTAGGTCGTGACGACCTGCCGATAGGTCAGCGTCACCAGCAGCAGCACCGCGAGGACGACCAGCGTCATCGGCAGGAGCAGCGCGTAGGCGGCGATGCCGAAGACCGGCAGCAGCACGAGCAGGATCTCCTCGGAGCCGTATGCCGAGGAGGAGATGCAGTCGCTGGCGAGCACCCCGAGGGCGAGCTTCTTCGAGAGCCGCTCGTGGGCGAGCTGGTCGGTGGTCAGCGGCGGCCCGAGGAGCGCGCGCTTGGCGCGGTAGCTCGGCTTCTCCGGCAGGTCCACGCCCACCCGGAGTGCCTGCGGGGCCGGGGCCTCGGTGACTGTCCGCGCGTCCGTCTCGAGCGTTCCGGTCTCCACCAGTCGAGCGTAGGTCGACGCTATCGGCCCCCCTGACCGTCCGCCGTCAAGATCGCGTCAAGATCCCCGATCGGGCGGCCGCGACGGCTCACCGGCCCCTGTCGCGGGAGGCCGTGGAGTATCCCGGGCGATGGTCGGGGCCTGCCCCTATGGTGGCGCGCATGGCATCGGTCAGGCAGGTCCAGGTCACGTTCGACTGCGCGGAGCCCGAGCGCGTGGCGCGCTTCTGGTGCGAGGTGCTGGGGTACGTCGTGCCGCCACCGCCGGAGGGCTTCGCCACGTGGGACGACGTCGATCGCGCGCTGCCGCCCGAGCGCCAGGGGTCCGCGTTCGCCTGCGTGGATCCCTCAGGTGTGGGCCCCCGCCTGTTCTTCCAGCGCGTCCCCGAGGGCAAGGTCGTCAAGAACCGGCTGCACCTCGACGTGCGGGTCGGCACCGGACTCGTGGGTGACGAGCGCCTGGCCGCACTCGAGGCCGAGTGCGCACGGCTGGTCGCGCTCGGCGCGGTACGCGTGCGGCTCCTGCGCGCCGACGAGTTCAACGAGTCGTGCCTCGTGATGCAGGACGTCGAGGGCAACGAGTTCTGTCTCGACTGAGGGTCCGCGACACCAGTCAGACCCGGGCGGGCACCCCGGCATGGCGCAGCAGCAGGTCGACGAACGCCGGCGTGACGCCCAGCGGGTCGGCCACCGGCACCTGGCCTGCCCGGGCGGTCACCGCGTCCGGCAGCCGTCCCGGCGCGACGAACAGCGAGGCCACCGCCGACCGGGCGCACCCGTCGGCGCGCAGCGCCTCCAGCGCCTCGTCCACGCGCGGCCCGTCCGCGGAGGCGAACGCCGCCACCGCAGGTATGCCGTGCAGCTCACCGAGGTCGCGGGCCAGGCCGGAGACCACGTCCCGCGCCGGCTCGTGGCTCGACCCCGCCGCGGCCAGGACCAGCCCGTCGACCGCGTCAGCGCCGGCCTCGGCGAGCCGGTCGGTCAGCGCGCGCAGCAGGAGCGCCCGGTCGCGCGGGTCGTCGGTGACCAGGCCGGGCGCGATGCCCACGTCGGCGATGCCGGTGACCCCGCTGGCCGCCACGGCGGTGGGCACGTCGGTGCCCAGGTGGTGTCCCGGCGTGAACAGCAGCGGCACGAGCCGGATGTCGTCGTGGCCGGCGGTGGCCAGGTCCTGCAGCGCGACGTCCGGGGTCGGGTCGGTGAAGTCGAGGTGGCAGGCGCGCACCTCGACCCCGGTGCGCCGGCGGACCACGGCGACGAGCTCGTCGACGACGAACGCGGCGCGTGGGTCTCGGCTCCCGTGGGAGAGCAGCAGGACGGCTGGGCCCATGGTCGCCTCAGATGTCCCACTCGTCGTCGCGTCGGCTGTCCCCGGCCAGCGGGTCGCCGACCATGCCGGCGGCCAGGGTGGCCCCGGACTGCGGGTCGATGAGCAGGAACGCGCCGGTGCGGCGGCTGGTGCTGTAGGGCTCGGCCACCACCGGGTCGGCGGTGCGCAGCCGGATCCGGCCGATGTCGTTGAGCCCGAGGTCCTCGGCACCGACGATCGTGACCTGGTCGAGGTCGAGCACCCCGTCGACGGATCCGACGATGGCGCGCGTGGTGCGTGTCGTGTGCTTGAGCAGCACCCGGCCGCGCTTGCTCAGCGGCACGTCGGAGAGCCAGCAGACGGTGGCGACCAGGTCGCGGGTGGGCTCGGGCGCCGACGCCGCCGCCGCGATGAGGTCGCCGCGGGCGACGTCGACCTCGTCGGCCAGGCGCAGCGCCACCGACATGGGCGCGAACGCTTCGTCGAGCTCCCGCCCCGGGCCGCCGAGCTGCGGGGCGTCGATGCCGACCACCCGGGTGCGCCGCCCGCTGGGCAGGACGGTCACCTCGTCGCCGACCCGCACGACCCCGGAGGCGACCTGCCCGGCATACCCGCGGTACTCCCGCTGGGCCTCGTCGCGCGCGGCGCCCTGCGGGCGCAGCACGACCTGCACGGGGAAGCGGAACTCCTCCGCTGCCGGGTCGTCGGCGACCGGCAGGGTCTCCAGGACCTCCAGCAGGCTCGGCCCGTCGTACCAGTCGGTGCGTGACGACCGGTCGACCACGTTGTCGCCCTCGAGGGCGGAGACCGGGATGGCGCGCACGTCGGGCAGGCCCAGCTCGCGGGCCACGTCGGCCAGCTGGTCGCGCACGCGGGTGAAGACGTCGCCGTCGAAGCCGACGAGGTCGATCTTGTTGACCGCGACGATCACGTGCGGCACGCGCAGCAGCGCGGCGACGGCCAGGTGGCGGCGGGTCTGCTCCAGCACGCCCTTGCGCGCGTCGACCAGGAGCACCACGGCGTCGGCGGTGGAGGCCCCGGTGACCGTGTTGCGGGTGTACTGCACGTGCCCGGGGCAGTCGGCCAGGATGAACGAGCGCTCCGCGGTGGCGAAGTAGCGGTAGGCCACGTCGATGGTGATGCCCTGCTCCCGCTCGGCGCGCAGGCCGTCGGTGAGCAGGGCGAGGTCGGCGGTGGCCAGGCCCCGGTCGCGGGAGACCCGCTCGACGGCGTCGAGCTGGTCGGCCAGGACCGACTTGGAGTCGTGCAGCAGCCGGCCCACGAGGGTGGACTTGCCGTCGTCGACCGAGCCGGCCGTGGCCAGGCGCAGCAGGGTGGGCTGGGCGGTCATCAGAAGTAGCCCTCCTTCTTGCGGTCCTCCATGGCGGCCTCGGAGATCCGGTCGTCGGCCCGGGTCGCGCCGCGCTCGGTCAGCCGGGACGCGGCGACCTCGACCACGACGTCGCCGACGTGGGTGGCGTCGGACTCCACCGCGCCGGTGCAGGACATGTCGCCGACCGTGCGGTAGCGCACCTGCTTCGTCACCACCGCCTCGTGCTCGCGCGGCAGGGAGTACGGCCCCACGGCCAGCCACATGCCGTCGCGGTGGAAGACCTCGCGTTCGTGCGCGTAGTACAGCGGCGGCAGCTCGATGGCCTCGCGGGCGATGTAGCGCCACACGTCCAGCTCGGTCCAGTTGGACAGCGGGAAGACGCGCACGTGCTCGCCGGGGCGGTGGCGGCCGTTGTAGAGGTTCCACAGCTCGGGGCGCTGGTTGCGCGGGTCCCAGGCGCCGAACTCGTCGCGCAGGCTGAACACGCGCTCCTTGGCCCGGGCCTTCTCCTCGTCCCGGCGCCCGCCGCCGAAGACGGCGTCGAAGCGGTGGTCGGCGATGGCGTCGAGCAGCGGCTGGGTCTGCAGCGGGTTGCGGGTGCCGTCGGTGCGCTCGGCCAGGCGGCCGTCGTCGATGTAGTCCTGCACCCGGGCCACCTCGAGGCGCACGCCGAGCCGCTCGACCGTGCGGTCGCGGTACTCCAGCACCTCGGGGAAGTTGTGGCCGGTGTCGACGTGCAGCACCGGGAACGGCACCGGCGAGGGCCAGAACGCCTTGGCCGCCAGGTGCAGCATGAGGACGGAGTCCTTGCCGCCGGAGAACAGCAGCACCGGTCGCTCGAACTCGGCGACGACCTCGCGGATGATGTGGACGGCCTCGGACTCCAGCGCGTCGAGGTGGTCAAGGGCCAGCCGCCCCGACCTGGCGCGGCGGGCGGTCTCGTTCCGGGTCTGTGTCTGGCTCATGTGTGGATCCCGCACTCGGTCTTGTCCTTGCCGCTCCAGCGCCCGGACCGTGGGTCGGCCCCCGGAGCCACCTTGTGGGTGCACGGTCCGCACCCGATCGACGGGTAGCCCTGCGCCACCAGCGGGTTGCGTGGCAGGTCGTGCTCGGCCTGGTAGGCCTCGACGTCGTCGTCGGTCCAGGCCACCAGCGGGTTGACCTTGACCAGGTCGTGCTTGTCGTCCCAGGAGACGACGGGCGTAGCGGCGCGGGTCGGGGCATCCACCCGGCGCACGCCGGTCACCCACGCGGCGTGGCCCTCCAGGGCCCGGGCGAGCGGCTCGACCTTGCGCAGGAAGCAGCACAGGTTGGGGTCGCGGTCATGCAGCCTCTCGCCGTACTCCTCGTCCTGCTCGGCCACGGTCTGGCGGGGCAGGGCCTCGACGACCGTGATCGGCAGCCGGCCCGCCGCCTCGTCCCGCGTCTGCAACGTCTCGGTGAAGTGGTAGCCGGTCTGCAGGAACAGGACCTGGACTCCGGGCAGGGCCTCGGCGAACATGTGCGGCAGGATCGTGTCCTGCATCGAGGAGGCCACGAGGACGTCCTGCCCGAACTGCTCGATGGTCCACCGGACGACCTCGGCCACCGGGGCCCCCTCGAGCCGCTCGTTGGCCTCGGCGATCGCCTCGTCGCGCTGGTCGGGGGTCAGGGCCGACCAGTCCAGGGCCGTGGTCGTGGGGGTCGTCATACGAGCAGCTCCTCATCCGCGCGCAGCGCCCAGGTCGCGAAACGCTCCCCGGGCTCCCGGTCCTTGACGAAGTTGCGCACCACGCGCTCGATGTATGCCGGGGCCTCCGCCGCGGTCGTCTTCAGTCCGCGGACCTTGCGGCCGAAGCCGGCGTCGAGGCCGAGCGTGCCGCCGAGGTGGACCTGGAAGCCCTCGACCTCCTCGCCGTCGGCGTCCTTGACCAGCTGGCCCTTGAGGCCGATGTCGGCGACCTGGATGCGGGCGCAGGAGTTGGGGCAGCCGTTGACGTGGATGCTCAGCGGGACGTCGATCTCGTCGATGACGTCGGCGAGGCGCTCCTCGAGCACGCCGATGGTGCGGGTGGCCATGCCCTTGGTGTCGACGTAGGCCAGCTTGCAGAACTCGATGCCCGTGCAGGCCATGGTGTGCCGTCGGAACACCGAGGGGTTGGCCTCCAGCCCGAGCGCGGCCAGCTTGCGGGTCAGCGTGTTGACCCGGCGCCGGGGCACGTCGAGCACGAGCAGCTTCTGGTGCGGGGTGAGCCGGACCCGCTGCGAGCCGTAGGACTCCACGAGGTCGGCCAGCTCCAGCAGCAGGGTGCCGGAGACCCGGCCCACGGTCGGGGCGACCCCGACGTAGAACTTGCCGTCCTTCTGCTCGTGGGCGCCGACGTGGTCGCCACGGTCCGGCGTCGGCTCGGGTGCAGGCCCGTCGGGCAGCGCGCGGCCGAGGTACTCCTGCTCGAGGACCTCGCGGAACCTCTCCGCACCCCAGTCGGCGAGCAGGAACTTCAGCCGGGCCTTGTGCCGCAGCCGGCGGTAGCCGTAGTCCCGGAAGATCGAGGTCACCGCGGCCCAGACGTCGGGGACCTCCTCCTCGCGGACGAAGACGCCGAGGCGCTCGGCCAGGCGTGGGTTGGTCGACAGGCCGCCGCCGACCCAGAGGTCGAAGCCCGGGCCGAGCTCTGGGTGCCGCACGCCGACGAAGGAGATGTCGTTGATCTCGTGCACCACGTCGTTGGTGAGCATGCCGGTGATCGCGGACTTGAACTTGCGCGGCAGGTTGGAGAAGTCGGGGTTGCCGACGTAGCGGCGCTGGATCTCCTCGATCGCCCAGGTGGGGTCGAGCAGCTCGTCCTTGCTGATGCCGGCCACCGGCGACCCGAGCACCACGCGCGGGCAGTCGCCGCAGGCCTCGGTGGTCAGCAGGCCGACGCCCTCGAGGCGCTCCCAGATCGCGGGGACGTCCTCGACCCGCACCCAGTGCAGCTGGATGTTCTGCCGGTCGGTGATGTCGGCGCTGTCCCGGGCGTAGTCGCGGGACACCTCGCCGATCGCGCGCAGCTGCCCGGTGGTCAGGGCGCCGCCGTCGACCCGGACGCGGAGCATGAAGTACTCGTCCTCGAGCTCGTGCGGCTCGAGGTGGCCGGTCTGCCGGCCGTCGAGGCCCTGCTTGCGCTGGGTGTAGAGCCCCCACCAGCGGAACCGGCCGTGCAGGTCCTCGGTCGGGATGCTCGCGAAGCCCTGCTTGCTGTAGGTCTGCTCGATGCGGGCCCGCACGTTGAGCGCGTCGTCCTCGCGCTTGAACCGCTCGTTGGCGTTGAGGGGTTCGGTCTCGCCGAGGGCCCACTGGCCCTTGCCGCCGGTGGTCTCGCGGGCACGGGTCGCCCGGTCAGCGGTGAGAGTCATAACCAAAAGTTTGCCATGACCCAACGTGGGCTAATGAATCCGTGTCACGATCCGGGATGCCCAAATCCGACGAAAGTGGTAGGAAATGCCGCGGCCGGGACCCCGCTCAGAGGGTCCCGGCCGCGACGTCATCGGCCCCCGGTCAGGGCAGGTAGTACATCGGGTTCGGCACCTTGAAGGTCTTGTCGGCGTAGCCGCCGTTGAGGTCGGACCACTGGTCGCCGAAGTTCGCGACGATGTCGTAGCCCAGGGACTCGATGTGCTTGCGGGTGCCCGACTTGTACTCGGTCGTCGTGCACGTCGCGCCGCAGGGCAGGTAGGCCGGCGGGTTGACCTTGTCCTTGAGGTACAGGTGGTCGACGTCAGCCGAGGCGGCGTAGCCGACCTTGGCCAGGTTGGCCGCGGTGCCGTCGCGCTGGGTGACCGGGCGGCCGGTCAGGAAGAAGACCGTGTAGCCGTTGTCGTTGGCCCAGTTGACCAGGGCCGGCATCCCGAAGACGGCCGGGAACTTCGCGTTGTTGACGAAGTCGGCGTTGCTCGTCGGGTTGTAGGCGAAGGTCGAGAAGATCTCGTAGTTGTAGGTGTTGAGCGTCGTGTCGTCGACGTCGAACACCAGCGCCGGCTTGCCCGAGTGCTTCCGCGACGCCTGGCCCTTGAGGTAGTCCTTGGCCGCGGCGGTGATGTGTGCCATCTCGTTGGCGTAGCTGCCTGTCGAGGACGGGTAGTGCAGCCCGTCCTCGGCGTTGACGGTGTCGCCGTAGTAGGCCTTGATCTGGTTCTCGACCACGGTGACGTTGGGGATGCTGTCGCCGTGCGTGGCGACGTGGCTCGACGAGGCCTTGGGGCCGTCGTGGGCCGACGCGGTGAGGATCCCCCCGGAGAGCAGGCCGGTGAGCGCGACGGCGACGCCGGTGATGACCGGCGCGGTGCGGTGGAGCTTCATGGGCAAACCTTTCCTGACCGGGCCCGACGGGCCCAACCGGCCGAGTTTCGCACCGGGACGAAGGTCCCGCACCACGTAAAGGTGACAAGTCGGCATACATCCTTGTCGGGCCCACGGGAGGGTGCCGCACACTGAGCCGCATGACCTCCCCCGACCCCGTCCTCATCACCGGCTGCTCGTCCGGCATCGGCGAGGCCACCGCGCTGATGCTGGTGCGCGCCGGCCACACCGTCTACGCCACCGCCCGGCGCCCCGAGACGCTGGCCGACCTCGAGATCGCCGGGGCGCGCATCCTGGCGCTGGACGTGACCGACGAGGAGTCGATGGCCGCGGCGGTCAAGACCGTCGAGGACGAGCAGGGCAGCGTCGGCACGCTCGTCAACAACGCGGGCTATGGAGAGTACGGCCCGGTCGAGGAGACCGACCTGGCCCGCGTGCGGACGATGTTCGAGACCAACGTCTTCGGCCTGTCCCGGCTGACCCAGCTGGTGCTGCCGGGGATGCGCCGGGCCGGCCGCGGCCGCGTGGTCAACATCAGCTCGATGGGCGGGCGGATCGTCTTCCCCGTCGGCGGCTACTACCACGCCAGCAAGTACGCCGTGGAGGCCATCAGCGACGCCCTGAGGGTGGAGGTCAAGCCGTTCGGGATCGACGTCGTCGTTGTCGAGCCGGGCCTGATCCGCACGGGCTTCGAGGGGCGCGTCAACGAGGGGATCGCCTCCGACGCCGGGCTCACCTCCGGCCAGAGCGCGTATGCCGAGCTGCTCGCCAAGAGCGAGAAGGCCACCGCCGACAGCTACTCGACGCGGCTGGCGGTCGGGCCGGACTCCGTGGCCAAGGTCGTGCTCAAGGCGGTCGAGGCCGACCGGCCGCGCACCCGCTACGTCGTGACGCCGGCGGCCAGGGCGATGATCGCGCTGCGCAAGCTCGGCGGCGACCGGGTGTGGGACACCTTCGTCCGGGCCCAGTTCAAGCTCTGACCCCGTCGCCTTCTCCGCCGAGAGGGACGTTCCTCGGGCTTGAGAGGGGCCCAAACCCCGAGGAACGTCCCTCTCGGCGGGTAGTTTCAGCGCATGGCTGAGCACCCGGACCTCGAGCCCGCCGAGGCGTTGCGCCGGATCGCGTTCCTGCTCGAGCGCTCCCGCGCCGGCACCTACCGCGTCAAGGCCTTCCGCGGCGCCGCCGCCACCGTCCGGGCGACCGATCCCGAGGAGCTGCGCCAGCGCGCCGAGGTGGGGTCACTGACCGACCTGCCGGGCATCGGCTCGGCGACCGAGGCGGTCATCCGGGAGGCGCTGGCAGGTGAGGTCCCGGCATACCTGAAGTCGTTGGAGGACAAGGCCGCCGGGCCGCTGGCGACCGGCGGGGAGCAGGTGCGGGCGGCGCTGCGCGGCGACCTGCACTGCCACTCCGACTGGTCCGACGGCGGGTCGCCGATCGAGGAGATGGTGGTGACCGCGATGGAGCTCGGCCACGACTACCTCGTACTGACCGACCACTCGCCGCGGCTCAAGGTCGCCAACGGCCTGTCCGTCGAACGGCTGACGAAGCAGCTCGGGGTCATCGACGCCGTCAACGAGCACCTCGACGGGCAGTTCCGGCTGCTCAAGGGGATCGAGGTCGACATCCTCGACGACGGTGAGCTCGACCAGACCCCCGAGATGCTCGGCAAGCTGGACGTCGTCGTCGCCTCGGTGCACTCCAAGCTGAAGATGAACGCCGGGCCGATGACCACCCGGATGGTGGCGGCGGTGTCGAACCCGCGGGTCAACGTGCTGGGCCACTGCACCGGGCGCCTGGTCGAGGGCGAGCGCGGCACCCGCGACCAGAGCAGCTTCGACGCAGCGGCGGTGTTCGAGGCGTGCGCCGCCCACGACGTGGCGGTGGAGATCAACTCCCGCCCGGAGCGGCGCGACCCCCCGGACGAGCTGCTGACCCTGGCGCTCGAGGCCGGCTGCCTGTTCTCCATCGACAGCGACGCCCACGCGCCCGGGCAGCTGGACTTCCTGGCCTACGGCTGTGAGCGCGCACAGCGGCTCGGCGTGCCGGTCGAGCGCATCGTCAACACGTGGGAGGTCGACCGGCTGCTGGCCTGGGCACGCCCCTGAGCAGGCGTTTTCGTGCTCAGGACGGGGCGGAACGACCCATTTTGGTGATCGGGGCATTCCTCCCCTATGCTTTCCGAGTCCTCGACGGATCCGAGCTGGTCGCTCGACAGCGGCGGGGGTCCTGAACAGGTCGAAAGATCCAGGTCCCCATCGTCTAGCGGCCTAGGACCCCGCCCTTTCACGGCGGTAGCACGGGTTCGAATCCCGTTGGGGATACGCAGTAACCTTGCATCATCAAGGCCCCGTAGCGCAGTTGGTTAGCGCGCCGCCCTGTCACGGCGGAGGTCGCCGGTTCGAGCCCGGTCGGGGTCGCTCTTCTTGCCAGAGCGTCCAGCGCCACTCCCACTCGGGGAGTGGCGCTTTTCGTTTGCCGACAAGGGTTTCGCGGCCGATACCGCATCGTTGTCCGGCCTTTGACGCATCAACGATATGGTCGGCGAACCCGACAAACCGGACAGGCGTGCGGGGCCTGGGGCCCTGACCCTCCGGCGCTTGTCGCCCCTCCCCCTCCGTCTGCCCCGAGGTAGGTCAACGTGACAGTCGCGGTCATCGGCGCCGGGTTCGCCGGCCTGGCCACAGCCAAGGTGCTGCGCCAGTCCGGCTTCGAGGTCACCGTCTTCGACAAGGCCCCCGACGTCGGCGGCGTGTGGAGCAGCACCCGCCGCTACCCGGGGCTGCGCACGCAGAACAACAAGGGCAGCTACCGGCTCTCCGACCACCCGATGCCGCGGTCGTTCCCGGAGTGGCCGAGCGGCGAGCAGGTCCAGGCCTACCTCGAGGGCTACGTGCGCCGGTTCGACCTGCGGGAGTGCCTGCGCCTGGGCACCGAGGTGATCGGCGCCCGGCTCCTGGCGGACGAGAGCGGCTGGGAGGTGACCACCTCCGACTCCGACGGGGCCCTGGTGACCGGGACCTACGAGCAGCTCGTCGTGGCCAACGGGATCTTCTCCGTCCCGGCGCCGCCGAGCCTGCCCGGGGCGGCGGAGTTCCGGGCCGCCGGGGGTCGCGTCGTCACCACCAGCGACCTGCACGACGTCGGGGAGGCCCGCGGGCGGCACGTGGTCGTCCTCGGCTACGGCAAGTCGGCGTGCGACGTCGCGGTGCCGGTCAGCGACGTCGCGGCGAGCACGACCGTGGTCGCCCGCGAGCTGCTGTGGAAGATGCCCACGAAGATCAAGGGCGTCCTCAACTACAAGTACCTGATGCTGACCCGGATGGGCGAGGCGCTCTTCCGCTGGATCGAGCCGACCGGCGTCGAGGCGTTCCTGCACGGCCGGGGCAACGGGCTGCGGCAGCGGATGCTCGGCAGCGTCGAGGCGGTCACCACGACGCAGCTGGGCCTGCAGGAGCTCGGCCTGGTGCCGCACGGCTCGTTCGAGGACATCGCGCGCAGCACGGTCTCCCTGGCCACCGAGGGCTTCTTCGAGCGGGTTGGCGCCGGCACGATCCGGGTGCACCGCGACCGGGTCGTCGAGCGGCTCCTGGAGAAGGACGGCCGGCCCCACGCCGAGCTGAGCGACGGCACCCTGATGCCGGCCGACCTGGTCGTCTGCGGGACCGGGTTCCGTCAGGAGGTGCCCTTCCTCGACCCCGCGATCCAGCGCCGGATCACCGACCAGGACGGCAACTTCCAGCTGTGGCGCCAGATCCAGCCGCTGACCGTGCCGCGGCTGTTCTTCGCCGGCTACAACTCCTCGTTCTTCAGCCCGCTCAGCGCGGAGATGGCCGCGGTCTGGATCGCCGACCTGCTGCTCGGCGGGCACGAGGTCCCGCCGCTGGAGGAGCGCCGCGCCCACGTCGAGCGACGGCTCGCGTGGATGCAGGAGCGCACCCGTGGCCACCACGCCCGCGGGACCAACATCATCCCGTTCTCGATGCACAACATCGACGAGGTGCTGGACGACACCGGCCTGAACGTCGGCCGGGCCACGCGCGCGCTGCAGTGGCTGCTGCCACTGGACCCCGCGGCATACCGCTCGGTCACCCGCCGGCTGGTGCGCCGCAGCAGGAGCGCAGCCAAGCGGGCGTAAGAGCCAAGCGGGCGTCAGGCCTCCGTGGCGGCACCCCGGTGCCACACTCACGGAGTGAGCGAGAGCGCGCCGCCACGGCGGGCCCGGGACCGGTATGACGCGGTGCCCGGGCTGCTGGTGCTCGGCTACCTGCTCTCGGCCATCTCGGTCGCCGGCCTGGGGCGGGTGGTGACGGGCGTGGTCTACCTCGCGGCGCTCGTCGTCGCCTGGGCCTCCTCGGTGCTGCGCCGGCTGCGCGGCCAGCTGGCGGCCGCCGCCCTGCTCCTGCTCGCACTCCCGGTGGCGGTCGCGCGCCTCGTCGGGGCCGAGCAGACCGCGAACGTGCTGGGCAGCCTCTGGCTCTCGCTGGTGCAGCTGCTCACCCTGGTCACCAGGTCCTGTGCGCGTCATCGTCGCCAGTGCCCGTCGGTTCTTCCACTGATTCGGCCGGGGTCGAAAGGTCCTGCGCCGGCCGTCGCCGTGCGAGTGGCCGCCGCACCCGGCGTCGGCGGCACCCCCGCGGATGGGCTATCCTCGTGCCGTCGCGGACGTGCTCCCCTGCATCCCTTCGCAGGTTCGGGCCTCCGCGAATGCATTGCCCACGGCCAGGTAGCTCAGTTGGTACGAGCGTCCGACTGAAAATCGGAAGGTCGGCGGTTCGACCCCGCCCCTGGCCACCACAAACCCGCAGGTCAGAGAACTGGCCCGCGGGTTTCGTGCTTCTCGGGCCCCATCTTGCTAACGCTTTTGCCAACAGTCGCCTTGAACACCGCGCGGGCGAAGATGTCCATAATTGGGCAGGGGTTCTTCCCGTCGCAAGCAGCCGATGTGCGAGCTCGAAGCTAGGCTGCGGACTCGTGAAACCCGGGTCCTGGATCGCCGACGCCAGCGACTCCTATGACCGGGTCGCCGATCGGTATGCCGACCTCGTGAGGACTGGGCTGGAGGCCCTCCCGCTCGAGAAGCGCCTCGTCGACCACTTCGCACAGGGAGTCGTCGAGGCTGGCGGGGGGCCGGTACTCGACGTCGGGTGCGGGCCCGGGTGGCTGACCCGACACCTGGCGTCACGCGGTCTGGCGGTCTCAGGCATCGACATCTCGACCGCCATGCTGCGCTTGGCACGCACCAACAATCCAGGACTCGGCTTCGCCGCAGCATCCCTGACACAGATCCCCGTTGCCGACGGCGCAACTGCAGGCGTCTTCTGCTGGTACGTACTGCACCACGTCCCGGACGAGGACCTTGACACCGCGATCCGGGAGCTCTCTCGGGTGATCGTCCCAGGCGGATCGCTCATGCTCGGCGGCCATGTCGGCGACAGCACGTACGTCAAGACCGAAGGCTACGGCGGTCTCCCCATGCGAGTGCTCTTCGCGCGCCGCAGCCCCGAGACCTACGCGCACCTACTGCGCGGGGCCGGGCTGGTGGTCGACGCCACCATTGCGCTCGGGCCGGACCATCCAGCATCCGGGGCCATCTGGCTCGCGCACAAACCAGTCTGACGCCCCAGAACCGCCGCCGCACGATCACCTCGGCTCAGCCCACGCCGAGATGGTGTCAGGCGCCGACTCTCGGGGCCCCCCACAGTGACAGGCAGAACGGATGCCCGGCCGGGTCGGCGTAGACGAAGCAGTGGTCGGCGTTGGGCTGATGCTCGAATCGGGTGGCGCCGGCCGCCAGCACACGCGCTCCGGTCGCCTCCAGGTCGTCGACGAAGAACTCGAGGTGCATCTGCATCCCCACCTCGCCATCCGGCCAGGTGGGTGGCCGGTAGTCGTCGATCTGCTGGAATCCGATGTCACCGTTCGGCCCTTCTACGAGCGCCCAGTACTCGTCGCCCTTCGCGACCCCGCCGGTGATCTCGGCGTAGAACCGCGCGAGCATGATTGCGTCGGACGCATTGACCGTCGTTCCGCTGAGCCTGATCAGGTCCGACATCAACCGATCTCCATCTGCTGGTACGTGGGTGTGAGCTCTTCCCAGCGTTCCTTCCAGCCGGGCGCCCCGGCATCGGAGCTCCAGCCCTCCGGATGGACCGGGCCGTCGACCTCCAGCGACCGACCGAGATCCTCGAGGTGGGCCCGCCAACCTGAGGCGTGGAACGGGAGATGCTCCATCGGCAGGCCGCGCTCCTCGACCACCAGCCGGGTCTTGGAGCCCTCCTCGGTGAGCCACGCCTCGATCTGCCCCTCGTCGTCCGTACCCGGCTCCGTCGTCAGCAGCAGGTGGTGGGGCGCATCGCACACCTCGATGCGTGCCGGACCGGTCCAGCTGCTCGTGAAGACGGCCTGGATCGTGCCGCCGACCCGCATGTCGCCGTCGACCCGGGCGATCCAGCGGGCCAGCCGCTCGGGCGTCGTACACGCCTGCCAGAGGTCGCCGATGTCCGTGTCGTAAAGGTCCTCGACCCGGACGGCTCCGCGGGTCTCGTCGAGTGTTCGCATCGTCGCGATCGTGGTCATCGTCGTGCCTTCTTTCCTCGTGAGATCTCGGTATGGAGGGCGTCGAGCCGGTTCTCCCAGAGCCGGCGGTACTCACCCAGCCACTCGTCGACCTCGACGAGCGCGTCCGGGCGGAGCGTGTAGATCCGGCGCTGCGCGTCCTGGCGTACGTCGACCAGCCCGGCTTCCCGCAGCACGCGCAGATGCCGGGACACGCCCGGGCGAGCGATCGGGAGAGCCTCAGCCAGTTCCCCCGCACTCGCCGGGTGATCGCGGAGGATCTCGAGAACCGTGCGCCGGCTCTCGTCTGCCAGCGCGTGCAACACCGCATCCATGGGATTAATGTAACCATGTGGGTACGTATCCGCAAGGTTACGTTCGACGGGACGAAGTCTCGAGTCCGGGAGGTTCAGAAATGACGGTGGTAGTTGACGCCGAGATCGCTGCGTTGATGCGCTGTCTCCAGGGAGAGCGAGAGCACGTGCTGGGGGCCGTGGAAGGCCTCAGCGACGAGGCGTTGCGGCGCCCCGTGCTGCCCTCGGGGTGGAGCTGCCTGGGGATGGTGCAGCACCTGGCTCTGTCGGTGGAGCGTCTGTACTTCCGCGCTGTTGTGGCTGGGGATCCGGAGGTCATCGAACAGGTGGGCAGCCAGGCCAGCGCATGGCAGGTGGATCCCGCCCTCCCGGCCGCCGACGTCCTTGACAGCTACAGCCTCGAGGCGTCCCTGGCGGATGCCGTCATCGCCGCCTCATCCCCAGATGCCGACCTGGCCTGGTGGCCCTTTCCGGAGGGCGAGTGGCGCCTGCACAACCTTCGGGATGTCCTGCTCCACGTGATCACTGAGACCGCCTGCCACGCCGGACACCTCGACGCGGTCCGCGAACTCATCGACGGGCAACAGTGGCTGGTGAACACCTAGCCGGCGCGGCTTCTGGTCCTCGGGCGTCCGGTCAGCGTGCGGGGTCGATGCGTCTGATGTTGGTCCAGCCGGTCCAGCCGCGCTCCTCCAGGAGAACGAGCAGGCGTGGCGCGCAGGGGAAGGACTCGATGAACGCCGCGTCGAGCAGCGCGACGAGGTCATCGCTGATGGGGTGCTCGTCCTCGATCCCCTCGGCCTCGGCGGCCGCGGCGGCGGCCGAGATGAAGGCAGCCACCCGGTCCGCGAGGGCAGGCAGTCGTGGGTCGTCGGGGCCGCAGTCGACCAGGTCCCCGACGTCGAGGTAAAGGCGCCGCAGCTCCTCGTGCTCGAGCTGCGCCTGCTTGATCGCCATGAACGCCGGCGTCTGCTCCGGCATCTGCGCGGCGACCAGGATCCAGCTGTCGCGCTCGACCTCGACCAGCCGCTCCCGGAAGCCGAGCTCGCGCATTCGGTCGAGGTACGCGACCACCTCGGGTGGCAGCGCCAGGCTGTCGCCGGAGGCGAGCCGGGCGATCCGCTCCCGGTGACGCTGGCGCTCCCGGATCTCGGCCCGCAGGCGGCGGTCGATGTCCTCGACCGCCGCCGCGAACTCCTCCCCACCAGCGGCCAGCAGGCACTGCACCTGCGACAGCGGCACGCCCGCGTCGGCCAGGGTGCGGATCTTGACGAGCTCGACCACCGCGGCCGCGTCGTAGCGCCGGTACCCGGAGTGGTCACGCTCAGGCTCGGGCAGCAACCCCTTGGCGTGGTAGTGCCGAACCGCACGCACCGTGACTCCGGCATACGTCGCGAGCTGGCTGATGGTGAGCATGGCCCTAGTCTGCGAGCTTGGCGGCCACGCCGCGGTTGAGGCTCGCCCGCGACCGGTCCATGTATGTCGTGGCGCCGCTCAGGCGGGCGTCGCAGAACGCGGCGACGTCCGGGCCCGTGACGTCCAGGACGCCCTTGCCGGCTGCCGCGCTGTCCTCGAACAGGTCGAGGACCTCGCGCAGGATGGCGACGATGTCCATGCCGTCGCCAGAGGTGAAGCGCCACATGTAGGACTTCATCTCGTTGTAGACGATGCGGTAGTCGCGGGGCAGCAGGTTGGCCCGCGCCTCCATCGCCTTCCACTCCTTCTTGTCGCCGATGATCCTGGTCAGGAAGCCGGTCATGGTCATGTCTTCTCCGTTGCGTGGGTGGGGTGGTGCGTGGGTGGGATGGTGCGTGGGTGGGGCGGTGCTGACGGGGTCAGGCGATCTTGCTGCGGAAGGTGCGCATCGCCAGGACGTAGGCGACCAGGAGCAGGCCGACGCACCAGGCGAGGGCGACCCAGACCTCGGTGCCGACCGGCCGCTGGGCGAACAGGTCGCGGATCGTGTTGACGATCGAGGTGACCGGTTGGTGCTCGGCGAACCATCGCACCGGTGCGGGCATGCCCTCGGTGGGCACGAAGGCCGAGCTGATGAACGGCAGGAAGATCAACGGGTAGGAGAACCCGCTCACCCCGTCGACGGACTTCGCGGTCAACCCGGGGATCACGGCCAGCCAGGTCAGGGCCAGGGTGAACAGCACGAGGATCCCGAGCACCGCCAGCCAGGCCAGCACCCCGGCGCCGGTGCGGAAGCCCATCGCCAGGGCGACGAGCACGACCAGGACCAGCGAGACCAGGTTGGCCACGACCGAGGTCAGCACGTGGCCCCACAGCACCGCCGAGCGGGCGATCGGCATGGACTGGAACCGTTCGAAGATGCCGCCGGAGACGTCGGTGAACAGGCGGAACGCGGTGTACGCGATGCCCGAGGCGACGGTGATCAACAAGATGCCCGGCAGCAGGTAGTCGACGTAGCTGCCACCGCCGGCCGGGCCGCCGAACTGGATGGCGCTGCCGAAGACGTAGACGAACAGCAGCAGCATGGCGATCGGCGTGATGGCCGTGGTGATGATCGTGTCGGGGCTGCGCAGGATGTGGCGCAGGGACCGCCTGGTCAGGACCGCGGTGGCGCTGGGGACGAGAGTGGTCATCGCTGGGCTCCCTGCTCGGCCACGGCCCCAGCCCCGGCCTGGGTCGTCGTGGAGGTGGTGGTGGCGCCGTCGTGGCCGACGATCGCGAGGAAGATGTCTTCCAGGGATGGCTGCTTCTCGACGTACTCGACCGTGGCCGGCGGGAACAGCGCCTTGAGCTCGGCGAGAGTGCCCTCGGCGATGATGCGACCCTCGTGCAGCACCGCGATCCGGTCCGCGAGCTGCTCGGCCTCCTCCAGGTACTGCGTGGTGAGCAGCACCGTGGTGCCCTGGCCGGCGAGCTCTCGGACGGTGCTCCACACCTCGATCCTCGACTGCGGGTCCAGCCCGGTCGTGGGCTCGTCGAGGAAGAGCACGGCGGGCTCCCCGATCAGGCTCATCGCGATGTCGAGCCGGCGCCGCATGCCACCGGAGTAGGTCGCCACCCTGCGGCCGGCTGCCTCGACGAGGTCGAACCGGGCCAGCAGTGCGTCGGCGGTCGCGCGCGGGTTGGGCACGCGCCGCAGCTCGGCGATGAGGACGAGGTTCTCGCGCCCGGTGAGCACCTCGTCGACGGCGGCGAACTGCCCGGTGAGGCTGATCGACTCGCGGACCTTCACCGGCTGGGTGGCGACGTCGTACCCGTTGACGGTGGCAGTCCCGCCGTCGGCCCGCAGCAGCGTGGACAGGATCCGCACCGCGGTCGTCTTGCCGGCACCGTTGGAGCCGAGCAGGGCGTAGATGGTGCCCGAGGGGACGCGCAGGTCAACCCCCCGGAGCACCGAGTTCTCGCCGTAGGACTTGGTGAGCCCGGCGATCTCGATGGCTGTTGTCGAAGTCATGGGAGGAGCCTGCAACCTTGACGCTGGGTCAAGGTCAACACCAATTTCCGGCTCGACGGAAGAAGCGCCTCGAGGCCGGGCCTGCCAACGGTCAGTGAGGGCCGGGGAGTGGGAGCACCGCCGGTATGCCGTGCGTGACCTCGACACACTCGCCGCAGACCTCAGGCATCGGCTTTGCCCGCAAGCCGGGATAACCCATTGCGGATGGCCGGTGCCGGGTGTCTGGTTGATCGGCCATCAACCCCGGAGGGAACCTGTCATGTCGCTGCCCACCCCCACGCTGCACACCGCTCGCCTGCGACTGCGTCCCTTCGACGACGCGGATGCGGACGACCTCTTCGCGCTGCACAGCAGCGCGCACGTGCTGCGCTACTGGGACTCACCGCCGTGGAGCGAACGCGCGCGTGCCGAGCGGTTCATCACCGCCTGCCGGCAGATGGCGGCGGATGGCACCGGGGCGCGGCTGGCCGTGGATCGTGTCTCCGACGGGGCGTTCATCGGCTGGTGCAGCCTGAACCGGTGGAACCCTGACTACCGCAGCGCGTCGCTGGGCTACTGCTTCGCCGACGCAGCGTGGGGCCACGGCTACGCGACGGAGGCCGCGGGCGCCTTGCTGCGGTGGGCCTTCGACACGCTGGACCTGAACCGCGTCCAGGCTGAGACCGACACGCGCAACGGGGCATCTGCCCGCGTGCTGGAGAAGCTCGGGTTCGTGCGCGAAGGGACGTTGCGGGAGGACTGCGTCGTGGACGGCGACGTCTCTGACTCGTGGGTCTACGGGTTGCTCCGGCGAGAGTGGCGGCCGTCGTCCGAGCCGGTTCCCGCTGCTCAGGCAGATCAGGAATCGAGAAGCGCCTGACACGGGGCAGCGCCTAGCGTGACGCCATACAGGTGGACCGGCTGCCCACCCGACAGAGGGAGACAGGATGAGCGACACGACGAGGACCGACCCGTCGCCCGGTGAGCACGTCGCCGACACCCACGACCTGATCCGCGTGCATGGCGCGCGGGAGAACAACCTCCAGGACATCAGCGTCGAGCTGCCGAAGCGCCGGCTGACCGTCTTCACCGGCGTCTCCGGATCGGGCAAGAGCTCGCTGGTCTTCGCGACCATCGCCGCCGAGTCGCAGCGCATGATCAACGAGACCTACAGCGCCTTCGTCCAGGGCTTCATGCCGTCGCTGGCGCGTCCCGACGTCGACCTCCTCGAGGGGCTGACGACGGCGATCATCGTCGACCAGGAGCGGATGGGCGCCAACCCGCGCTCGACCGTCGGGACCGCGACCGACGCCAACGCGATGCTGCGCATCCTGTTCAGCCGCATCGGCACGCCGCACATCGGTCCGCCCACCGCCTTCGCGTTCAACGTCCCGACGCGTGTCGCCAGCGGCGTGATGAAGACCGACAAGGGCGGCCGGGAGGAGAAGACGGTCGTCCGCAACGCGGTCTACCAGGGCGGCATGTGCCCGCGCTGCGAGGGCATGGGGTCGGTCAACGACTTCGACCTCACCGCGATCTACGACGAGTCCAGGTCGCTCTCCGAAGGAGCGCTCCTGGTCCCCGGTTACAGCATGGACGGGTGGTACGGCCGCATCTTCAGCGGCGCCGGACTGCCCATGGACAAGCCCGTCGGGTCGTTCACGCCGAAGCAGCTCCAGAAGCTCCTGTATGGCGAGCCGGAGAAGATCAAGGTCGACGGCGTCAACCTCACGTATGAGGGCGTCCTCACCAAGGTGCAGAAGTCCATGCTGTCCAAGGACCTCGAGGCGATGCAGCCGCACGTGCGCCGCTTCGTCGAGAGGGCCGTCACCTTCACCACCTGCCCGGACTGCGGCGGCACGCGACTCACCAAGGAGGCGCTGTCCTCCAGGATCAAGGGCAAGAACATCGCCGAGCTCTGCACGATGCAGATCAGCGACCTGTCCGAGTGGCTGCGAGACCTCGACGAGCCCGAAGTCGCCCCGCTGCTGCGCGGGCTGCAGCACCTGCTCGACTCGTTCGCCGAGATCGGCCTGGGCTACCTCTCCCTGGACCGCCCGGCGGGCACGCTGTCCGGCGGCGAGGCTCAGCGCACCAAGATGATCCGCCACCTGGGGTCCTCGCTCACCGACGTCACCTACGTCTTCGACGAGCCGACGATCGGCCTGCACCCGCACGACATCGAGCGGATGAACCGGCTGCTGCTCCAGCTGCGCGACAAGGGCAACACGGTGCTCGTGGTCGAGCACAAGCCCGAGACGATCGCGATCGCCGACCACGTCGTCGACCTCGGACCAGGAGCCGGCACCTCCGGTGGGACCGTCTGTTTCGAGGGCACCGTCGCGGGGCTGCGCAAGAGTGACACCACGACCGGCCACCACCTCGACGACCGGGTGAGCCTCAAGGGGTCGGTGCGGGAGCCGTCCGGGGCGCTCGAGATCCGCGGCGCGTCGACGCACAACCTGCAGAAGGTCGACGTCGACATCCCGCTCGGGGTCCTGTGCGTCATCACCGGTGTCGCCGGATCCGGCAAGAGCTCACTCATCCAGGGGTCGGTCGCGAACGACGAGGGCGTCGTGGTCGTCGACCAGGGCGCGATCCGCGGCTCCCGAAGGAGCAACCCGGCGACCTACACCGGCCTGCTCGAGCCGATCCGCAAGGCCTTCGCCAAGGCCAACGGCGTCAAGCCGGCGCTGTTCAGCTCCAACTCCGAGGGCGCTTGCCCCGCCTGCAACGGCGCCGGCGTCATCTACACCGAGCTCGGGGTCATGGCGACCGTCGAGTCGACGTGCGAGGAGTGCGAGGGCCGTCGTTTCCAGGCCGCGGTGCTGGAGTACACGCTCGGCGGACGCAACATCGCCGACGTGCTCGCGATGTCGGTCGACGAGGCCGGCGCGTTCCTCGGGGACGGCGAGGCGAAGACACCGGCCGCGCACAAGGTCCTGACCCACCTGGCCGACGTCGGGCTCGGCTACCTCAGCCTCGGCCAGCCGCTCACGACGCTCTCCGGCGGTGAGCGGCAGCGGCTCAAGCTGGCCACCCACCTGGGCGAGAAGGGCGGCGTGCTGGTCCTCGACGAGCCGACCACGGGCCTCCACCTCGCCGACGTCGCCCAGCTCCTCGGCCTGCTCGACCGGCTCGTCGACTCGGGCAAGTCGGTCATCGTCATCGAGCACCACCAGGCGGTCATGGCGCACGCCGACTGGATCATCGACCTCGGCCCCGGTGCCGGCCACGACGGCGGGCGAATCGTGTTCGAGGGAGCGCCCGCCGACCTGGTCACTGCGCGCTCGACCCTCACGGGCCAGCACCTCGCCGCCTACGTGGGCGGCTGACCCATGGTGTTCTGGCAGCTGACGATCGATGCGAACGACCCCGCCCTGCTCGCGCGGTTCTGGGCGGCGGCACTGGGCTACCAGCCGGTGCCGCCGTCCGAGCCGCAGACCACCTGGAACGCGCACTACCGCAACCGGCTGGGCGAGCGGGACGCGTTCGGTGACCGGCTCTTCGACCCGGAGGGGCTGCGTCCGCCGCTGTGGTTCCAGCAGGTGCCGGAGACGAGGGCGGGCAAGAACCGGCTCCACCTCGACCTCTATCCCACGGGCCGTGACGACACCCTGACGCTGGACCGGCGGGTCGAGGTCGTCGAGGCCCGGGTCGCCGAGCTGGTGGCGCTCGGCGCCACGGTCGAGCGCCGGGCGGGTGGCCACGACCCGGAGAACCCCTACTACTGGGTCGTCATGCACGACCCCGAGGGCAACGAGTTCTGCGTGAGCTGAGCCGGACTGCGTCACCGCGTGGTGCGTGACCCAGCCTCGACCCGGCGCTTGAGGTTCGTGAACTGCCGGGTCTGCATGACCCAGTGCGAGGGCGACAGGACCGCGACGCTCATCAGCGGCTGGAGCCACCGCGGCCGCAGCGACCAGTAGCCGCTGACGACCAGTCGGGTGCGCTGCCCGGGCAGCTCGGCAAGCTGGAAGGACCACGTCGAGTCGGTGAACCGCGACGGCCGTTCGCCGACCGGGTCGAACGGGCGCCCGCGCAGGTCGAGGGACATCCGCAGCGCCAGGAAGCGTTCCGGCTCCAGCGCCGCGACCTCCCACCACTGGCCCCGGTCAGGCCGGGCGATGAACCGGTCCCCCACCTCGACCGGCTGCCACTCAGGGTGGATCCGGTGGGCGCTGGGACGGCCGAAGTTGTCGAGGCGGTCCCAGCTGTACCACCCGCCGCGGTCGGTCCCCATCTGCACCAGCCACGGCCAGACCTGCGCGGGCGGGGCGTCGATGGTCGTGGCCATCGTCGCGGCGCGGGTGCCCCCGGGGACGATCTCCCGCCCGGGGAAGTCCGCGCCCACCTCGGCCTCGGTCGCACCCCAGCGCAGCAGCCGTGGACGGACCACCACCAGATATGCCGTGACCGCGGCGGCCGCTGCCAGCGCCACCAGGTCGAGGGGATGCCTCCGGTCCATGTCCCCACGGAATCCGCCGGAGGCCGGCCAGGTCAGGGGAGAACGTCCCGCCGGCGACCGCATCGGTGCGGGTTGTGCATCGGGCCGGCGGCGGGACGATGAGGGAGGGCCGCCCCCAGGGCGGAGCCGCGACCCCGGCCGGTGGCAGAGACGAGGACGGCCATGAACGTCACAACGGGCGCCAAGCCGTCGCGGCGGGCACGCGCCGCGGGGATCTACGGCACCATCGTCACCGCCTCGGTCCTCGCGACCGCCGGGGGGAACCTGCGGCCTTCGCTGCTCGAGGTCCTGGTGTTCGGCACCCTGCTGGTCTACTGGCTGGCCGAGGTCTACGCCGAGATCCTCGCCGAGCACATCCACGCCGGCCGGCTCCCGACCGGTCGGGAGCTCCGGGGGCTGGTGGGGGCGACCTGGCACCTGGTGGCCGCGTCGTACATCCCCCTGCTCGTCCTGGCGGTGGCCGGGCTGATGGGGGCGACCCCCAAGGTCGCCAGCTTCCTCGCGCTGGCCGCCGCGGTGGTGGTGCTGATCGTCCACGGCCTGACGGCCGGCCGCGCCGCGGGCCTGACCGGCTGGCGGCTGACCGGGAGCACCGCGACCGCCGGCCTGTTCGGCATCGCGATGGTCGCGCTCAAGGCGCTCGTCGCCCACTGAGCGCCGGCTGGCGCCGGTCAGTCCGTGCTGAGCCGCTGGAACAGCACGCAGTCCCGCCAGGCACCACCGAGGTGGAGGTACTGCGGCGCCCGCCCGTACTCGACGAAGCCGTTGCGCAGCAGCACCCGCTGGGAGGCGAGGTTGTCCGGCTGGGTCTCGCCCTGCACCCGGTGCAGCGCCAGCGGCCCGAAGGCCAGCGCGAGCGCGTCGGCCACGGCGACAGTGGCCAGGCCCTGACCGGTGCGGTCGGCGCTGATCCAGTAGCCGACGCTCGCGGACTGGAACGCCCCGCGGATGATGCTGTTGAGGTTCAGCGTCCCGGCGAGCTCGCCGGCGGCGTCGAGGACCACCATCGGCACCCGGCGTCCTGCCTCGTGCTCGGCGAGCGCCTGGACCGCGGCCTCGCGCTGCCGCTCGACGGTGAGCCAGTCCCCGTCGCGGAGCGGCGCGGACCGGGCCAGGTGCTCACTGTTGCGCACCAGCAGCTCGGTCAGCGCGGGGACGTCCTCGAGGGTGAGCAGTCGCGTGGGCACCGCCGCACCCTACGCGCTGTCGGCGACCACACGGCATACCGGTGCGCGGGCCCCTAGAGTCGCGCAGGTGCGGCGCGCGGGGGCCCTGGGGCCGGACTTCAGCAGGCTGTGGCTGGCCTACGGGGTCAGCTCGGCCGGGTCCGCCCTCAGCGCCGGCGCCCTGCCGCTGGTCGCCGTCACCCTGCTGCACGCCACGACCCTGCAGGTGTCCTTGCTCGCGACGGTCTCGGGGCTGGCCAGCGCCGTGCTGGTGCTGCCCCTGGGCGGACACATCGAGCACCACCGCAAGCGGCCGGTGATGGTCGTCGCCGACCTCCTGCGCGCAGTTGCCTCGCTCAGCGTCCCGGCCGCCGCGTTGTCCGGCGTGCTGACCTACGGCCAGCTCCTGGCGGTGGCCGTGGTGAACACGGCGGGCGCGATGGTGTTCCTCGCGGCCAGCGGCGCCCACCTCAAGGCCCTCGTGCCGGCGCCGCTGCGCCCGGAGGCCAACGGCCGGTTCGAGTCGGTCTTCTGGCTGACCAACAGCGCCGGGCCACCGGCCGGTGGGGCCCTGGTCGCCCTCTTCGGCAGCACCATCACCCTGGCGCTGGACGGGCTCAGCTTCCTGGCCTCCGCCGCCGGGATCCGCAGCCTGCGCCGACCCGAGCCGGACCCGGCGCCGGCCGCCCCGACCCGCCGGCTCGGCCGGGAGGTCACCGCGGGCTGGCCCCACGTCTTCGGCCACCGGGGCCTGCGGGCGCTGTTCTGGAACGCGATGCTCTTCGGCGGGGCGGTGATGATGGCCGGGCCGCTGACCGCCGTCCTCATGCTGCGCGAGCTCGGCCTGCCCGCCTGGCAGTACGGCCTGGTCCTGGGGTTGCCGTGCCTCGGCGGGGTCCTCGGCTCGTCGGTCAGCGCGCGGCTGGTCCGCCGGCACGGCCAGCGCCGCATCCTGCTCGCCGCTGGTCTCCTGCGCACCCCGTGGTTGGTCCTGCTGCCCCTCGCCGGCCGGGGTGTGGCCGGTCTGGCGGTGCTGCTCGTGGCCGAGACCGGACTGCTGGTGGCCGCCGGCGTGTTCAACCCGGTCTTCGCGACCTACCGCATGGAGCAGGTCGCGGACGGGTTCCTCGCCCGCGTCACCACGTCGTGGTCGATCGGGTCCAAGGTCGCCCAGCCGCTGTTCATCGCCCTCGGCGGGGTGGTGGGCGCCTGGGCGGGCATCCGGCCGGCGCTGGGCCTGGCTGCCGCATGCTGCGCGGCCAGTGCCGTCCTGCTCCCCTGGCGCTCGGGGGCTTCCGCCCCTGACCGCCCGCGCGAGGCCCCCCTCGCCGCGAACTGACGGGGCAGCCTCCCCTCAGCCCGCCAGCACGGTGGCGAGGCGCCGTTCCAGCCGCGCGCGGGCCAGGTCGTCGCTGACCTCGACCCCCAGGTCGCGCCACGGCTGGGCCACCTTGGCGGGGTCGGGCAGGTAGCCGACGAGGTCCATCACCTCCCAGTAACGCTGGTCCGCCGGCTCACCGAGGTCGGTGCCCCTGCTCCGGTATGCCGCGCCGAACCGCTGCGCGGCCTCCTCGCCGTGGAGCATCGCGAGGTAGGTGGCGGCGTGGGCCGCGTCCAGGGCGGCCGGCCCCCAGGACGTCTCGACCCAGTCCACGACACCGACCACGCGGCCGCCCTCCCACAGCACGTTGCCCAGGTGGAAGTCCCGGTGCAGGAAGGTCCCGCGGTGCTCCGGCTGCGGCTGCTCGAGCAGCTCGAAGGCCTGCTGCCACAGCTGCGGACGTCGCGCCCAGATAGGAACGACCCGCTTGGCCCGGTGGGCCCACGACTGGAACACCCGCGGCCGTTCGCCAGCCGGGTCATGGGCGTGGATGGCGGCCAACGTCCGGGCCAGCTCGTCGAGGAGGCCGTCGTCGGCCCGGGTCAGCTCCAGCGCACCGGGCAGCCGGGTCATCAGGTGCGCCGGGTCCCCGGCCTCGGCCCCCTCCGGGTCCACCGCCAGCGACACCGGTGCCGGGACCGGGGTGTCGGACAGCTGCCCCTGCACCGCGGACTCCCGGCGGAGCAGCCCACCGGCGTGCGTCCGCCACGGCTCCCTGGTCATCACGCGCAGCACGGCCTGCTCCCCGGTGCTCGCCGCCAGGCGCAGCATCGTGGACGTCCACCCGCCGCGCAGCGGGACCGCGTCCCGGACCCGGCGTCCCCACGCCCGCTCCGCCCAGGCCACCGCCGCGCCGCACCCCACGCTCACGCGGGGATCCTTCCACGGGGCCGGCCCGGCGGCCGCCCGACCGGGGCTCGGCCGCCTCAGCCGGCGTAGGGCACGACCGGCAGGCCGCGGACACCAGCCTCGACGGCGAACACCGACCCCGCCTGCGGGTCCTCACCGTCGGGCAGGTTCTCCCGCGAGGTGGTGACGAAGAGCGTGCCGAGGTCGTCACCGCCGAACGTGCAGGCGCTGACCTGCGCCGCGGGGATCTCGACGACCGCGCTCAAGGTGCCCGACGCGTCATACCGGTGGACGGCGGAACCGCCCCAGAGCGCGACCCACACCCCACCCTCGGCGTCGACGGTCAAGCCGTCCGGGCCACCGCGCTCGACCGTGGTGAACGGGCGACGCTCCACGAGCTGGTCGTCCTCGTCGTCGAAGACGTCGATCCGGCCGGTGAGGCTGTCGACGTAGTAGGCCAGCGTCCCGTCGGGGGACCACGCGATGCCGTTGGAGATGCCGACCGCATCCAGGACCGTGCTCCGCTCACCGTCGGCGCCGATGCGGAACAGCTGCCCCCGCCCCGGCGCGGCGTCGTAGGCCATCGTCCCGGCATACAGCGTCCCGGCCGGGGAGCAGCCGCCGTCGTTGAACCGCACGCCGGGGTCGGACCAGACCTCGGGCAGAGCACGGACCGGGCCGTCGGGGCTGTCGGCGAGCCCCAGCCCGCGCTCGAGGGCGACGACGAAGCCGCCGCCGGCGCGCGGCCGGTGGAAGGCCGCGACCTCTCCGACGTGGAGCCGGTACACGCCGTGGTCGCGCAGCGTGAGCAGGTCACCGCGCGTCATGTCGACCCAGCGCAGGCCGCCCCAGGAGGGCGACCACACCGGCCCCTCCGCGTGGTAGGCGATCGGTCCGGTGACGTTCTCCACGGCGAGCATGCCGACGAACCTATGACGCGGGCCGCGCCGCCACCCTGTCGGGCCCGGCGTCAGGCCCGGCGCAGCCGCAGGAACCCGGGGAAGTCGAGCCGGCGGATCACCAGGCGCTCGAAGGGATTGGCAGCGGCGAGGGCGGCGTCGGCGTCGACGAACTGGGGGTCGGTGAGCCGCAGCTCGCGGCCCTTCCAGCGCAGCCCGCACCCGCCCGCGGCCAGGACGTTCTGCACCCAGTTGGTCTGCGTCCCCCAGGGCAGGCAGATGACGAAGCCGTCACCGGTCACCAGCACCGCCACCGGGATCGCGTAGTCGCGTCCGCTCCGGCGGCCGCGGTGGCGCAGCACCGCCCACACCGGGAACCAGCGGTGGCCGGCCAGCCGCGCGGCGAACGGGGCCGTGGCCTTCACCAGCCGGGCCGGTGGCTTCCGGCGGTTCGCGTCCTCGCTCATGACACCCTCCCTGCGTCGACCCACAAGGGCGACGCCCCCAGCGAAGCACCGGCACGGCCCCGGCGGAAGCCACGCGGGTATGCCGGGTCGCCGGGTCCGCGCGTGGGTGTCCCCCTGTCAGCCCAGGGCCCAGCCCACCAGCGCGAGGGTGGCCATCGACGCGGCCGTGGTCACCACGACGGTGCGGCGGGCCACGGGCGCCCCCTGGCCGTACTCGCGGGCGAAGATGTAGGTGTTCTGGGCCGTCGGCAGCGCGGCGCACACCACCAGGGCCAGCAGCTCGACCCGGCCGAGGCCGAGGGCCAGGCCGACCAGCCAGGCGACCAGCGGCTGGGCGACCAGCTTGAGCGCCGAGAGCAACGCCACCTGTCGGCCCTCGCCGTGCAGGGCCGGGCCCCGCACCGTCAGCGACAGGCCCAGCGCCACCAGCGCGGACGGCACCGCGGCCGCTCCGAGCAGGGCAAGCGGACCGGCGACGACGGCGGGGGCGTGCCAGCCGAACGCCGAGCAGAGCGCGCCGGCGGCCAGGCCGATGATCACCGGGTTGCGCAACGGCAGGGTCAGCAGCCGGGTCGGGTGCAGCGCTCGCCGGTCGGCCGCGCGGTCGAGCAGCACGAGGATCAGCGGCGTCACCACGAGGACCTGGAAGAGCAGCACGCCGGTCAGGAAGGAGGCGTTGCCGAGCACGTGCAGCGCCACGGGGATGCCGAGGTTGGCGGAGTTGACGTAGCCGGCGGCCATCCCGCCGATGGTCGACTCGCCCTCCTTGCGACCGAAGGCCACCCGGCTCAGGGCGAAGCCCGCACCCATGACGCAGACGGTGCTCACGGCGAAGGCGAGGATCCCCCGCCCGCTCAGCGCCAGCGGAGTCCGCGACAGCGAGGTGAACAGCGCCGCCGGCATGGCCAGGTGGAACACGAAGCTGCCCAGCACCCGGTCGGCGTCGGAGCCCCCGAGCAGGCGGAACCGTCCGGCGAGGTAGCCGAGCAGCGTCAGCGCCCAGATGGGCAGGAACGCCGAGAGCATGCAGGACTCCTCGGCCCGGTCGACGGCATCAGCAGGGTGGGGCACGGCCACTGTGCCAGAACGGCACCCGGTTGTTGGCCGGCCGCGCCGTGGCCGTTCGTCGACTGGCAGGAAGTCGGTCGGCCACGGCCACGACTGCCTAGGGTGGCCGCATGGGGACCCGGGTGATCATGCTCAACGGCGGCTCGAGCAGCGGGAAGTCGACCATCGCCCGGCGGCTGCAGGACGTCCTGCCCGACCCGTGGCTCACGCTCGGGGTGGACACCCTGGTCGACATGCTGCCGCCGTCACTGCTCGAGGGCGGCGTCGGCATCGACCTGGCCGCCGGGAGCGGTGTCGCGGTCGGCGAGGGGTTCCGTGAGGCCGAGCGTGCGTGGATCGTGGGCGTGGCCGCCATGGCCCGCGCCGGGGCCCGGGTCGTCGTGGACGAGGTGTTCCTCGGCGGCAGCGAGTCACGGGCCCGCTGGCGGGGCCCGCTCGAGGGTCTCGAGGTCCTGTGGGTGGGGGTGCGCTGTGACCCCGACGTCGCGGCCGCCCGCGAGGCGGCCCGCGGTGACCGGGTCACCGGCATGGCCCGGTCTCAGGCGGCCCTGGTGCACGCCGGCATGACCTACGACGTCGAGGTCGACACTGCGCGCAGCTCACCCCTGGAGTGCGCGCGGCTGATCGCCGCGCACGCCCGCTGACCGGTATGCCGTGACGCCGGGCCCTCCGCCCCGGTCAGAGCTCCTGGTGCATCACGTGCTGCCCCACCAGGCCGTGGCGGGGGTGGTCGAAGGCCTCCGGCACCGTGCCGATGACGGTGAACCCCAACGCCTTCCAGAGCGTCACCGCCGGGGTGTTGGTCTCGACGACCGCGTTGAACTGCATGCTGCGGTAGCCCACCGCCCGCGCCCAGGCCAGCGCGTGCTCGCCCAGGGCACGTCCGACCCCACGGCCGGTCGCCGTCGGGTCCACCATGAAGCTCGCCGTGGCCACGTGCGAGCCGCGGCCGGGCCGGTTCGGGCCCATCTTGGCCGAGCCGAGCACCCGGTCGCCCTCGACGGCGACGACGGTCCGACCGGGCGGCTGCTCCATCCACCACGGCCGGGCGGTGTCGAGGTCGAGGTCGAGCGGGAAGGCGTAGGACTCCCCCGCCGCCACGATCTGCTGGAAGAACGGCCAGATGCGGGGCCAGTCGTCGTCGGTGGCGTCGCGGATGATCACGGTCGCGACGCTACCGACCGATCCGTCCGTCCCGCACTGCCTTTCGCGCCTCGTCGACCCGGTCCAGCCACTCGTGCACCATCGCCTCGAACACGGCCTGCTGCTCGATCTGCACGTTGTGGCCGGCGCGGTCGAGCACCGCGAAGGTCGCGCGCGGGTAGCGCTCGAACACCTGCCACAGGTCGCGGTAGCCGGTGGAGCTGTCCTGCCGCCCGGTCACGAACAGCGCCGGCCGGTCGAACGGCCGGTCCCCGTCGAGCGGGAACGTCCCGGTCCAGGCCCGGCGGATGCGGTCCAGCGCCGCGGCGTCGGCCACGTCGAGTCCGGTGACGACCTCGTCCTGGGTGCGCTGCCAGGTCACCGCGTCCTGCACCACCGCGATCTCGTCAAACTCCGCGCCGCCACCGCCGACACTCGCCATGAACGCCTCGTCACGGTGCAGCACCCGGTGCCCGGGCACGTCCCGCTCGGCGTGCTCCGCGACCACCATCGGCGCCACCAGCGCCAGCCCCTCGACCCGCTCCGGGTCGGCGGCGGCCAGCCCGCGCGCGAGGTAACCGCCGAAGCTCTCCCCGCACACGGCATACGGGCCGGTCGGCACCAGGGCGGCGACCGCCGCCTGCACCACGCGGAAGACGTCGTCGGTGCCGCGCACCCAGTCCGGGGCCACCGTGCGCCCCATGCCGGGCAGGTCGAGGTAGATGCGGCGCCACTCCTGCCGGCGCTCGAACACCGGCTCGAAGCAGCCGGTCATCAACCGGTGGTCGGGGCTGAACCCGTGCAGCAGCACGGCGGTCGGCACGTCGGGACCCGCGGCCGGCCCGCGGGTCACGTGGTGCACCTGGACGCCGAGGGCGTCGACGAAGTCGCTCACGGGCGTCGAACCTGGACCAGGCGCCGACACCGGCCTGAGCCACGCCGAGTGAGGCAGGGCACACCCATGACAGGGCCGGAGGTCCCGTGCCAACCCGCCCGCCGCGCTGCAAGGCTGTGCGACATGGCTTCCTACCGGTCGACGCGACGGCGGGTCCGGCTCGATGACGACGGCCGGATCCACGTCCCCACCACCCGCTACATCGACAACCTGCTCACCTCGCGCTGGGACGAGATGGTCCTCGACCCGGACGAGGCGCTCGACTTCTTCCGCTCGGGCCTGGTCGCGGTGGAGCAGCTGTGCCCGGACGTCGCCACCCACGGCACCCGCACCGGCGCCCGGCGCCGCGCGTGACGCCCGACTGACGACCCGGCTCAGGGCAGGACGAGCTCCAGGCGTTCGGCGCTGCCGGTGACCTCGGACCCGAGGTCGGCACAGGCCCGACGCAGCCGGCGCTCCACCCAACGGGCGTCGTCTCCGGTGGCGACGTCTGTCCGGGCGAACTCCAGCCGAAGCGGCAGCGCCTCGGCGCGGGCCAGCCGCCCGCCGTCCAGCGTGACCAGCCACAGGACGCCGAGGTCGTTGCGCAGGCGGCGGTCGACGGCGTAGTCGTCGAGGAAGTCCCCGAGGTCGTACAGCACCGGGGCCGCCGCGCCGTGGAAGACGTGCGCCGAGTGCCCGGCGACCACGGTGGCGCCCGCCGCCACGAGGGCGCTCGCCGCGGCCCGCACGTGGGCCGGGGGCTCGCGGGTCATGTTCGGTCCCCAGTGCGGCATCACCAGCACCGCCCCGGTATGCCGTCCGGCCGCCACCGCCCCGGTCACCCACCCGGGCACGCCGGCAGGCAGGTCCGCCCACGCCACGCCCGGGCGGTCCGCGGCCGCGGCGTACTCCTGCGGGTGGTCGGTCAGCCCGACCACGGTCAGCGGCTGGCCTCCGACGGTGACCTGCGCCGGGGCGCGTGCCTCGGCCTCGTCCGGGCCGGCGCCGGCCGCCGCGATGCCCGCCGCGCGCAGCAGGTCGAGCGTGTCGAGCAGCGCCTCGACGCCGTAGTCGAGCGCATGGTTGTTGGCCAGGGTCACGCACCGCACGCCGAGCAGGGTCAGCGCCTCGACGGCCCGCGGCGGGGCCCGGAAGTGGAAGACCCGCCCCGGCCAGGGCCGGCCCCGGGTGGACACGCAGCACTCGAGGTTGAGCACCACCCCGTCCGTGCCGCGGACGACCTCCAGCAGCGCGTCGCCGAACAGGTCACGCACCCGGTGGTCGGCCAGGTGCGCACCGACGCCCCGCCCGAGCATGGTGTCGCCGGCGAGCGCCAGGGTGACCGTCACGCCCCCCACGCTCGGCCGGGCGGCCCACCCCGGAGCAGGGGACTACGTCCCGGCGCGGCGCGCGCGGGCCTCGACCAGGCCCGCGATGCCGTCCATGACGACCTTGAGGCCGAAGGCGAACTCGGTGTCGGCGAAGTCGTCGCCGCCGTCCTCCAGCGAGCCCGAGCTGAGCGCGCCGACGAGGCCGGGGTGGGTATCGGGGGTCACCAGCTGGCCCAGCACCCGGGCGTAGCGGGCGTCGGCCTCCTGCGGGGTGGACCCGGACCGTCGGGCGGCCGCGTCCACCTGCAGCGCGAGCTGGGTCTGGCCGCGCACGAAGGTGTCGGTGAGCAGCATCGCCGAGAGCTTCTCCTGCTCGCGCAGCGGCGTGGCCGACAGCGCCTGGAGGCCGGCCTCCATCCAGGCCAGCGGGTTGGGTGCGAGCGGAGGCTCGCTGACCGGGATCTCCAGCAGCCAGGGATGGGCCTGGAGGCCGGCGCGCATGGCCCGCGCCCACTCCTCCAGGCGGGTGCGCCAGGCGGCCCGCGGTCCGTGGTGCAGCTCGGGCCGGCCGTAGCCGGCGTTGGCCATGACCAGCAGCAGGTCGTCCTTGGAGTCGACGTAGCGGTAGAGCGACATGGTCGAGAAGCCCAGCTCGCCGGCGACCCGGCTCATCGAGACGGCGGCGAGCCCCTCGGCGTCGGCCAGCCGCACCGCCGCGTCGGCGATCGCGTCCAGGCTCAGGCCGGGCTTCGGACCGCGCCGGGACGGCTTCTCCAGCCCCCAGAGCAGCCGCAGGACCCGTGGGACCTCGACCTCGTCGGCTGTGCTCATGGGGCTCCTTCCAGCGGGACGGCGACGCCCGATCCTAGATCTGTTTACGCCTTACGCAAAAGTGCGCTACCTTCTGCTTACGCCATACACAGTGTATGCCGTACGCAGTCAAGGAGGGCGGTCATGACAAGCACGGATCTGCGTCCCGGGGCGGGCGCCCCGCGGCGTGCCGGACGACGGGAGTGGGTCGGGCTGGGCGTGCTGGCCCTGCCCCTGCTCCTGGTCTCGATGGACGTCTCGGTCCTCTACTTCGCCGTGCCGGCGATCAGCCGGGACCTCGGGGCGACGGCGACCCAGCAGCTGTGGATCCTCGACATCTACGGCTTCGTCCTCGCCGGCCTTTTGCTGACGATGGGGGCACTGGGCGAGCGGGTCGGCCGGCGCCGCCTGCTCATGGTGGGTGCCTTTGCCTTCGGGGCGGCCTCGCTGGCCGCCGCCTACGCCCCCGGCCCCGGCTCCCTCATCGCCGCCCGGGCCGTGCTCGCCGTCGGCGGGGCCACGCTCATGCCGTCGACCGCGTCCCTGGTGCGGCACCTGTTCGAGGACCCGAAGCAGCGCACCACCGCGATCGCGATCTGGACCGGCGCCATGACCGGTGGCGTCTCGCTCGGGCCCGTGCTGTCCGGCCTGCTGCTCGAGCACTTCTGGTGGGGGTCGGTGTTCCTCGTCAACCTGCCGGTCATGGCGTTGCTGCTCGTGCTCGCCCCGGTGCTGCTGCCGGAGTACCGCAACCCCGCCGCCGGCCGCTTCGACCTTCTCGGCTCACTGCTCTCGCTCGGCGCGGTGCTGCCGCTGGTCTACGGCATGAAGAACGGCGCGGTCGAGGGCTTCGGCGCGGCGCAGCTGGCCTGGGTCGGTGCCGGCCTGCTCGTCGGCGCGGCGTTCCTGGTGCGCCAGCGCCGGGCCGCGCACCCGATGCTCGATCTGGCGATGTTCCGGGGCCGCGGGTTCAGCGGGTCGCTCGGCGTCAACACCGTGACCATGTTCGCCCTGGTGGGTCACGCCGTGTTCGTCACGCAGTACCTCCAGCTCGTGCTCGACATGTCCCCGCTGACCGCCGCACTGTGGAGCCTGCTGCCCAGCGTCGGCGTCGCCGTCGCCGCCCCGGTCGCCGGCGCCGTGTCGCAGAAGGTCAACCGGGCCGTGGTCATGGGCAGCGGCCTGGCGGTCGCCGCGGCCGGGTTCGCCGTGATGAGCACCGTCCAGCCGGACTCCCCGCTGGCGCTGCCGATGGTGGGGGCCGGGCTGCTCGCCGCCGGCCTGGTCGCCGTCATGACCCTGGTCAGCGACGTCGTCATCGGCAGCGTCTCCGCGCCCAAGGCCGGCGTCGCCGCCGCGGTCAGCGAGACGAGCAGCGAGCTCGGTGGCGCGCTGGGCATCGCGGTCCTGGGCAGCATCGGGGCGGCCGTCTACCGCCGGACCGTCGAGCCGGCACTGGCGGGCCTGCCCACGGGCGCACGGGCGGCCCACGAGAGCCTCGCCGGGGCGCTCGGCACCGCCGCTCAGCTGCCGGGCGCGGCCGGCCGTCAGCTCGCCGACGCCGCACGGCAGGCGTTCGTCGACGGGTTCCACGTCGCTGCCCTCACCGGGACCGCGCTGCTCCTGCTCGCGGCCGTGCTCACGCCGGTCCTGCTGCGCAGCGTGCTCGCGCGGCCTGCGGAGGAGGTCGCGCGGGAGGTGGGCGTGGTCGGGGCGGCCTGAGGCGGCCGGGCGTGATACCCGGCTTTGCGCAAGATGGTGCTGCTGGGAGGCCGCGAAACCGGCCTCCCAGCAGCTCTTTCTTGCGCAAAGGGGCGGCCACCCGCGGCCTCCGGGTCAGAGGACCGAGGTGCCGTACATCTCCCCGAGCGGGTCGGCGATGAGCTCCAGCCGCGCGCCGTCGGGGTCGCGGAAGTAGATCGAGGTGCCGCTCTCCTCCTGGTAGTCCACGCCGGCCTCGCGCAGCTTGCCCTTGAGCCGTTCCCACTTCTCCGGCTCGACCGAGATGGCGATGTGGTGCAGCCCGCCGAGGACCTCGGCGTACGGCCCGACCCCCAGGCCCGGGAAGTCGAAGAACGCCAGCAGGTTGTTGTTGCCGATGTCGAAGAAGAAGTGGTTGGAGCCCTTGTAGTCCCGGTTCTCGAAGATCTCGGTCAGCGGGAACTCCAGCAGCTCCTGGTAGAAGCGGATGGTCGCCTCCACGTCGGAGCAGACGACCGCGAAGTGGTGCAGCCCGCGCGCCGAGGACGCCGGCCGCTCCCGCGGCGAGCGCAGGTAGGTCGTGCGCAGCCGCTCCCGCTCGGCGTCGATGGCGGCCAGGTCGATCTCGCTGGTCATGCGACCTCCTCAGATCCGGAAGAACAGGTTCAGGAAGCGGTCGGCCACCTCGCGGTCGCCGCGGACGGTGCCGCCGTGGCAGCGGCCGAAGGCGGTGAGCACGAAGCTGCCCGCGTCGAACTCGAGCACGGTCAGGTCGGCGAGGTCGCCGGCCGCGTAGGACAGGCCGTCCGGACCGACGCTCACCCGGGTGTCACCGGCGTTGGCGCCGCCGGTGATGCGGATGCCGATCTCGAACGGCGTCGCCTCCGGGTCCGGCGCCGCAGTGGCCGACCAGAGGACGAACATGTACGGCACGAGCAGGTCAGCCACCTCGCCGGACAGCGCGTGCTCGGGGCCGCTGCCCTCGCGGATGTCCCAGGTGTGCACGCCGTAGTCCATGAGCTGGAACGCCGCGTAGAAGTGCGCCGGCAGCCGACCCATGTAGTAGTGCGAGACGTTCAGGCCGGTCCAGTCCTCCGGGGTCAGCGCCTCGAGGAGGCCCATCATCTTGTCGAAGTCGGTGCGCCCGCGTTCGACGAGCTCGACCTGGGGCACGTCCCGGAACGAGCGGCCGCGCTCACCAGCCCGCTCGGCCATCCCGCGCACCCCGTAGGCCGGCTCCACCTCCAGGCCGCCACGCGCGGCGTCGAAGCGCTCGAAGTAGTTCTCGGTGACGTCCACGAGGTGGCCGACGAGGTCGCGCACCTGCCACTCGGCGCAGCCGGTGGGCGCCTCCCAGACCCCCGGCCGCTCCGCCAGCGCGTAGAAGTCCTCGGCCTCGTGGCGCACGACGCGCAGCAGCGTGTCCTTGCCCTCGTAGGTCATGCCGTTCCAGCTGCCCATGTCTGCCTCCTTCACCCAGCAGGGCGTGCGCTGCCGCCGGGCGCGCGCCCGAGGAAGGCGTCGTCCAGCAACCGTCGCAGCGATGCGACGTCCACCGGCCGTGGGTTGCGCTCCCCCACGGCCGTCACGGCCCGCTCGGCCGCCTCGTCCAGTCCCCCGGCCGGCATGCCGATCACGGCCAGGGACGGAGGTGCGGCCAGGGTGCGGGCCAGGTCCCACAGCCCGCGGGCCGCGTCGTCGGCGCGCAGCTCGCGCGCGACGGTCGCCACCGCCTCCGGCGCCGCGGCCGCGTTGTATGCCGTGACGTAGGGCAGCAGCACGGCGTGCGTCGCGCCGTGGTCGAGCCCCCAGGTGCCACCCAGGACGTGGCACAGCGTGTGGTGCAGGCCTCCCCCGGCCACGGCGAACGCCGTGCCGGCGAGCCAGGCACCGAGTAGGGCGTCCTCCCGGTCGGCGACCTCGCCGGGGTTCCACGTCGCGCGCGGCAACGCCCTGGCCAGCAGGTGGATCGCTTCTGCGGCAAGCAGGTCCGTCACCGGGGTCGCGTCCGGGGACCACAGTGCCTCGACGCAGTGGGCCATCGCGTTGAGCCCGGAGGTGGCCGTGGTCGACGCCGGGAGGGCGGCGAGCAGCTCGGGGTCGTAGACCACCACCCGGGGCAGCGCCCGCAGGTCGCGGCCGGTGCGCTTGTGCTCACCCGTGACACCCCACACCGGGGTGGCCTCGGACCCGGCGTAGGTGGTGGGCACGGCCAGCAGCGGCAGCCCCGTGTCCAGCGCGACCGCCTTGCCCAGGCCGGTCGCGGACCCACCGCCGACCGTCACCACCGCGTCGGCGCCCTGGTCGCGGGCCAGCGCCACGGTGTCGTCGGCGAGCGCCTGCGGCACGTGCTGGCGGACCTCGTGCACGCGCGCGGCCAGCCGGTCACCGAGGTGGTGGGCGAGGTCGTCGGCGCGGGTCTTGGCCGAGACCGAGGCGATGAGCAGCACCCGTCGGGCGCCCAGCGCCTCCAGCTCGGCGCCGACCCGGGCGAAGGACCCCACGCCGAAGACGACCCGCTGCGGCAGGGCGGGTGACTCGAAGTGGCGGGTCGCGGTCGTGGCGGTCTCCCCGGGTCGTCCTCGGCAGCGAGCCTACGCTCGCCGGCCCCGCGCCGGATCCACCTCGTGGCTCACTCCTGCGCGACCAGGGCCCACTCCCGCCGGGCCTCGCTGTCCCAGCGGCGGGCGGACACGGCATACCCGTCGGTCTCCTCCGAGCCGTGGAGCACGGCGAGCGCGATGCCGACCTGCTCGGCGCTCATCCGGTGCGCCAGGGTCACGTGCGGGACCCAGTGCCCGGGCCGCATGAGGTCGCGCACCCCGTTGCCGTTGCCGGCGACGGCGAAGACGTGCCGCTGCAGCTGGAGCAGCTCGACCGTGGCGACGAGCGGGCGCACCAGCACGTAGCGGTCCCGCCCGAAGCAGGTGACCGACCCCAGCCGCACCCCCAGCGGCAGCCCCGCGAGCACGTCGGCGAGGCCGAGCTCGCGGTCGGCCGGGATGGCCGCCTGCGCGGTGAGGGTGACGTGCGGACGGTTCGACGGGCCGGTGTGCAGCGCCTGGCTGGGCAGCCCGGCGTCGGCGAGGGCCCGCCACTGCACGAGCACCTGCGCCTCGAGTGCCTCGTCGAGCAGCAGCTCCACCGTCTGCACCACGGGACCATGGTGCCGGACGCCGTGGCGGTGAACGAGTCGTGAACTTCCGGTGCCCCCGATAACCCCTGCCGCGCAACGCCGTTGACCCGGTCATGGAGATCAGCCGACGACAGCTGCTGGCCGGCACCGGGGCCGCCCTGGGCGCCGCCGCCCTCGAGCAGGCCCTGCCCGCGTCCGCAGCCACGCCGACCCTTCCCGCCCCCGCCGACTCCGGCATCGACCACGTGGTCGTGGTGATGATGGAGAACCGGTCCTTCGACCACTACCTCGGCTGGCTGCCGGGGGCCAACGGCAAGCAGGCGGGCCTGACCTACACCGACCGCTACGGCGTGACCCGCCAGACCCACCACCTCACCGACACCCAGGGCTGCGCCCACCCCGACCCGGACCACTCCTACGAGGGCGGCCGGGTGCAGTACAACGACGGCAGGTGCGACGGGTGGCTGCGCTCGGGCGACAACGACGAGTTCGCCATCGGCTACTACACCGACGCCGACCTGGCCTTCTACGGCCGCGCCGCCCGCGACTGGACCGTCTGCGACGGCTACTTCTCGGCGATCCTGGCCGAGACCTACCCCAACCGCTTCTACCAGCACTCGGCGCAGACCGACCGGATCCACAACTCCACGGCCATCTCGACCATGCCGACCATCTGGGACCGGCTCAAGGACGCCGGGGTCACGGGCACCTACTACTACAACGACACCCCGTTCCTGGCGCTGTGGGGCGACAAGTACGTCGACATCTCCCAGCCCTACTCAGCGTTCCTCGCCGACGCGAAGGCCGGCACGCTGCCGGCGGTGAGCTTCGTCGACCCCAAGTTCCTCGACGAGTCGACCGGGTCCTCCGCCGACGACCACCCGCACGCCGACATCCGGGCCGGGCAGTACTTCCTGGACCAGGTCTACGAGGCCGTCACGACCTCGCCGAACTGGGGGCGGACCGCGCTGGTCATCAACTACGACGAGTGGGGCGGCTTCTACGACCACGTGGCGCCGACGACGGCGCCGGACGCCCACCCCGAGTACGGCAGCCTGCGCGGCTTCCGCGTGCCGTGCCTCGTCGTCTCGCCCAGGGCCCGGCGCTCCCACGTGGCGCACGGCGTCTACGACCACACCTCGGTGCTCAAGATGATCGAGTGGCGCTGGGGCCTGGCCCCGCTCACCCCGCGGGATGCCGCGGCCAACAACCTCGCCGAGGTCCTGGACTTCTCCACCACCAACCTCGCCGCACCCCGCTACGACGTGCCTGCCTTCGCCGGGACCCCTTGCCCTCCGGGAGGATTCGCCGACTACGAGGACTGGCACGCCCTCAAGGACCTCGCCACCAAGCACGGATGGAGCCTGCCCGCATGATCCGCCCCCGACGCCGCACGGCCGCCCTGGCCGCCGCCGCGACCGCCCTCACCACGCTCGTCGCCGTGGCGACCACCGCCTCGGCCGCCGCCCCGAAGCCCGCGGCCGGCACGGCATACCTGCCGCCGGTCAAGCACGTGTTCGTCATCAACCTCGAGAACAAGGGGTATGACGAGACGTGGGGTCCGGGGTCCGCGGCGCCGTACCTGTCGCAGACGCTGCGCTCGCAGGGCGTGCTGCTCTCGAGCTACTACGGGACGGCGCACAACAGCCAGCCCAACTACGTGGCGCAGGTCAGCGGCCAGGGCCCGAACAGCCAGATGCAGGCCGACTGCCAGACCTACTCGAACTTCTCCGGGTCCGGGACCGTGGCGCCGGGGCAGGCGGTCGGCTCGGGGTGCGTCTTCCCGACCTCGGTGCCGAACCTGACCGACCAGCTCACCGGCAAGGGGTTGACCTGGCGCGGCTACATGGAGGACATGGGCACGCCGTGCCGGCACCCGCAGGTGGGCGCCGTCGACGACACGCAGAA